>NZ_CP012184.1:232500-543912 GCF_001420995.1 Pseudonocardia sp. EC080619-01
TCCTGCGCCCTGCCCGGGTCCCCGCCCGGTACGTACTCACGGCGGTCGACCCCGCCACCCAGTACCGCCACGGCAGGTCGGCCGCGGCCGCCACACCCACCCGGGGACCGGTCCGCACGGACCCGGAGGGCACCGGGTCCCCCGCGACCAGCCGCACGCGCGACGCCGGGTCGGTGACGTCGACACCGTTGTCGTCGCGCCCCAGCCCGAGCAGCGACGCCAGGCGGGCCGGTCCGCGAGCCAGGTCGGCGTCCGTGCGGGCGGTCGGCCGCCGGAGCCGGGCGATCCCCGGGTCGGTCACGACCTCGGCACCACGAAGCAGCACCGCGCCCGGCTCACCGTCGGACAAGCACGTCACGTTCGCGCAGAAGTGCATGCCGTACACGAAGTACACGTAGAGGTGCCCCGGCGGTCCGAACATCACCGCGTTGCGCGGAGTACGGCCCCGGAACGAGTGCGACGCCGGGTCGTCCCGTCCCCGGTACGCCTCGACCTCGACGAGCCGCACCGCGACCACACCGTCCGGGGTGTCCGCCTCCAGCACGCACCCCAGGAGCCGCTCGGCGGCCGGCAGGACGTCGACCGCCAGCTCCGACCGGTCCAGGACGGCCGAGGGGCCCGGCCGGTCGTACCGGTCGGGCCGGTCGGGCCCCTCGGCGTCGTGCTCCGCCCCCACTCAGCGCCGGGACAGGGCGAGCTGCACGCAGGTCACGACACCCGCCATCGCCTTCTCCACCTCGTCCTGCGGCGGCAGGGTCGGGGCGAGGCGGATGACCGCGTCCTGCGGGTCCTTGCCTCCCGGGTGCGTCGCACCGGCCGGCGTCAGCACGACGCCGGCGTCCTTGGCGAGGCGCACGACCTCGGTCGCCAGACCGTCCGGAACGGTGAGGCTGACGAAGTAGCCGCCCTTCGGCGTCGTCCACGAGACGCCCTCGACGTCGGAGAACGCCTCGCTCAGCAGCCGTTCGACGGCGGCGAACTTCGGCGCGATCAGCTCACGGTGGGCGGCCATGTGGGCACGCAGACCGGCCTCGTCCTTGAGGAAGCGGGCCTGGCGCAGGTGATTGACCTTGTCCGGGCCGATCGACTTCTTGCCGGTGAGCGCCGTCCACCACTCGACGTTCGCCGGCGACGCGCCGAGGAAGGCGACGCCGGCACCGGCGAGCGTGATCTTCGAGGTCGAGCCGAACACGAACGGACGGTCGGGGTGACCGGCCTCGGCGGCCAGCGCCAGCATGTCGGCGATCTCGATCTCGTCGGTGGTCAGGTGGTGCACCGCGTAGGCGTTGTCCCACATGATCCGGAAGTCCGGGGCCGCGGTCGGCATCGACGCGAGCCGGCGCACGACGTCGTCGGAGTAGACGGCACCGTCCGGGTTCGAGTACTTGGGCACGCACCAGATGCCCTTGATCGACGGGTCGTCGGCCACGAGCCGCTCGACCTCGTCCATGTCCGGGCCCTCGGGGGTCATCGGAACGGACACCAGGTCGATGCCGAGGCGGTCGCAGACGCCGTAGTGCCGGTCGTAGCCGGGGACGGGCGCGATGAAGGCCACCCGGCCGGCGTCGGCCCAGCGGGTGGTCGCGCCCGGCAACGGGGACAGCAGCGCGTGCACCAGCGTGTCGTGCATCAGCTCCAGGCTGGAGTTGTTCCACGCGATCAGCTGGTCGACCGGGACCTGCAGGGACGGCGCGAAGATCTCCCGGAGCTCGGGCAGGCCCTTGAGACCGCCGTAGTTGCGGGTGTCGGTGCCGTCGGCTGCGCGGTGGTCACCCGCACCCGGCAGTCCGAGCAGCGCGTTCGACAGGTCGAGCTGCTCGGATGACGGCTTGCCCCGCGTCAGGTCCAGCTTCAGGCCGGCGGCCTTGAGCTCCTCGTACGCTGCGGCAGGGTCGGTCATGCGGTTCCTCCGGTGAACTCTCGTGCTGCTGCGGCTTCGTCGCGCAGGTCGGTCAGCTGCTCGGCGACCCGGTCGCCCGCGGTACCGCCCCGGGCGTCCCGCGACGCGATGGAGCCTTCCACGCTCAGCACCTCGCGGACACTCGGAGTCAGCGCCGGGTGGACGCCGGCCAGTTCGCCGTCGGTCAGGTCGTCGAGGCCGACGCCGCGGGCCTCCGCGGCCCGGACGCATCCGCCGGCCGCCTCGTGCGCCACCCGGAACGGCACGCCCTGGCGGACGAGCCACTCCGCGACGTCCGTCGCGAGGGTGAAGCCGGCCGGGGCCAGCTCGGCCAGCCGGTCGGTGTGGAAGGTCAGTGTCGCCACCATCCCGGCGATCGCGGGGAGCAGGAGCTCGAGCTGGGCGACCGAGTCGAACAGCGGCTCCTTGTCCTCCTGCAGGTCGCGGTTGTAGGCGAGCGGAAGGCCCTTGAGCGTCGTCATCAGCCCGGTGAGGTTCCCGACCAGCCGGCCGGACTTGCCGCGGGCCAGCTCCGCGACGTCCGGGTTCTTCTTCTGCGGCATGATCGAGCTGCCCGTGGAGAAGGCGTCGTCGAGGGTGACATAGCCGAACTCGGCGGTCGCCCAGAGGATCACCTCCTCCGACAACCGCGAGAGATCGACGCCGATCATCGCGAGCACGAACGCGGCCTCGGCGGCGAAGTCCCGCGACGCGGTGCCGTCGATCGAGTTCGCCGACGAGCCGGTGAAGCCGAGCTCCGCGGCCACGGCCTCCGGGTCGAGCCCCAGCGAGGAACCGGCGAGCGCGCCGGAGCCGTACGGCGAGTACGCGGTGCGCCGGTCCCAGTCGCGGAGCCGGTCCACGTCGCGCAGCAGAGCCTGCGCGTGGGCACCGAGCTGGTGGCCGAGCAGCACCGGCTGGGCGTGCTGCAGGTGGGTGCGGCCCGGCATCGCCGCGCCCGCGTGCGTCTCGGCCTGGCCGACCAGCGCGTCGACCACGTCGAGCACCCCGTCGGCGACCCGCCGGGTCGCGTCGCGCAGCCACATCCGGAACTGGGTGGCGACCTGGTCGTTGCGCGACCGGCCGGCGCGCAGCTTCCCGCCGAGGTCGGGCCCGGCCCGCTCGATCAGGCCGCGCTCCAGAGCGGTGTGCACGTCCTCGTCACCCGGCTCGGGGCCGAACACGCCGGACGCCACGTCCGCGGCGAGCTCGTCGAGCGCCTTGTGCATGCCGGACAGCTCCTCGTCCGACAGCAGTCCGGCACGGTGCAGCACGCGGGCGTGCGCCTTCGAACCGCGGATGTCGTAGGGGGCCAGTGCCCAGTCGAAGTGCGTCGACTTGCTCAGCGCGGCGAGCGCATCGGCCGGACCGGACGCGAACCGGCCACCCCACAGCGCGGCGCTCATGACCGCCGCCCGTCGCCGGTGCCGCCGGTCGCCGGTGCGGTGCCCGGCCCGGCTCCGTGGGCCGGTACGCCCCGGTCCGCCATGTCAGCTCTCCTTCGTCGCGTGCGCCGGGACCGGCACGTCGGCCGGCACGGCGTTCGGCAGTTCCTGCAGCCGCTGCGCGAGCTCCGCCCCGGTGCGGGGCTCGCGAGCGACCACGATGATCGTGTCGTCGCCGGCGATGGTCCCGACGACGTCGTGCAGCGCGGCCCGGTCGAGCGCGCTCGCAAGGTAGTGCGCGGCGCCCGGCGGCGTCCGCAGGACCGCCAGGTTCCCACTCGCGTCGGCCGAGACGAGCAGCTCCCCCAGCAAGCGGCCCAGCCGCGTCGTGCCGCCCTCGACGCCACGGACCGGGCTTCCGTCCTCGGGGATGCGGTAGACCGGGGCGCCGCCGTCGGGGCCACGGAGCTTGACCGCGCCGAGCTCGTCGAGATCCCGCGACAGCGTGGCCTGTGTGGTCTCGATGCCGTGCAGCTGGTCCAGCAGGACCTGCAGCTCCGGCTGGCTGCGTACCGCGCGGTGCCAGAGCACGTCGACGATCTTGGCCTGCCGGGTGACCCGGCTCGCGTTGCCCTGACGTCGTTCGCCGTCGCTCATGCGCGCAGCAGCCAGGTGAGGAGGGCCTTCTGCGCGTGCAGCCGGTTCTCCGCCTCGTCCCACACCGCGCTGGCCGGGCCGTCGATCACGTCGTCGGTGATCTCCTCCCCGCGGTGCGCGGGCAGGCAGTGCAGCACGATGGCGCCGGGGGCGGCGCGGGCGAGCAGATCGGCGCCGATCTGGTACGAGCGGAACGGCGCGATCCGGTCCAGACCGTCCTCCTCCTGCCCCATCGACGTCCAGGTGTCGGTGACCAGGACGTCGGCGCCCGCGACCGCGGCGACCGGGTCGGCGACGAGCGTGACCGAACCGCCGGTCTGCTCGGCGCGCGCCTTCGCGTCGCGGACCACCTCCGGGTCCGGGGTGAACCCGGCCGGGGCGGACACGCGCACGTGCAGCCCGGCGGTCGCCCCGCCGAGCAGCAGCGAGTGCGCGATGTTGTTCGCGCCGTCGCCGAGGTAGGTGAGCGTGACGCCGGCGAGCCGCCCGAGCCGCTCCCGGACCGTCTGCAGGTCGGCGAGGATCTGGCACGGGTGGAACCGGTCGGTCAGCGCGTTCACCACCGGCACGGTCGCCACCGATGCCATCTCCTCGATCCGCTCCTGGCCCGAGGTGCGCCAGACGATCGCGTCGACGTAGCGGGACAGGACCCGGGAGGTGTCGGAGATGGTCTCGCCACGCCCGAGCTGGCTGGTGGTCCCGTCGAGGATGACCGCCGTGCCCCCGAGCTGGGTGATCCCGGCCTCGAACGACACGCGGGTGCGGGTCGAGGACTTGTCGAAGACGACGGCGACGGCCTTCGGTCCCTCGAGGGGACGCTCGGAGAACCGGTCGGCCTTGAGCCGGTCGGCCAGGTCGAGGAGCTCGGTCTGCTCGGCCGGGGAGAGATCGTCGTCGCGCAGGAGGTGACGGAGCATCAGCTGCCCTGGCCTTCCCGCTCGGCGGCGGCCGCGTCGAGGATCGCGGGGAACGCGGTGAGGAACTCGTGGGCCTCCTCGTCGGTCAGTGTGAGCGCCGGGGCCAGGCGCAGCCGCTCCGGTGTGCAGTTGTTGATCAGGAAACCGGCGTCGCGCGCCGCGGTCGCCGCCTGGGCCGCGACCGGCGAGATCAGCCCGATGCCGATGTGCAGGCCCGCGCCCGTCACCTCGCCGACCACCGGGTGTCCGAGGCCCTCGATCCCGCTGCGGATCTCCTTGCCGAGCCGGCCGACGTGCTCGAGCAGCCCGTCGGTCGCGACCGTGTCGAGCACCGCGAGCGCCGCCGCGCAGGCGACCGGGTTGCCGCCGAAGGTGGTGCCGTGCTGCCCCGGTTCGAGCAGCGCGGCCGCTGCGCCGATCCCGATGCAGGCTCCGATCGGCAGACCGCCACCGAGGCCCTTGGCCAGGGTGACGACGTCGGGAACGACGCCATGGGCCTGGTGGGCGAACCACTGCCCGGTCCGCCCGATGCCCGTCTGCACCTCGTCGAGGACGAGCAGGGCCCCCCGCTCCGCGGTGATCCGGCGCGCCTCGGCGAGATAGCCCTCCGGGGGCACGATCACCCCGGCCTCGCCGAGGATCGGCTCCAGGAACACCGCGGCCGTGTTCTCGGTGACCGCCGCGTCGAGCGCCGCGAGGTCGCCGAACGGGATGTGCGTGACACCCGACGGCATCGGCTCGAACGGGGCCCGCTTCGCCGGCTGCCCGGTGAGCGCGAGCGCTCCCATGGTGCGGCCGTGGAACGCACCCTCGCAGGCGACGATCTCCGGCCGCCCGGTGCGGCGCGCGATCTTGAACGCGGCCTCGTTGGCCTCGGTCCCGGAGTTGCAGAGGAGCGTGCGCGCGTCGACCCGGCCGAGCAGCCCCTGCAGGCGCTCGGCGAGCTGGAGAGCGGGCTCGGTGATGAAGAAGTTCGAGGTGTGGCCGAGCGTGCCGACCTGGGTGGACACCGCCTCGACGACCGCGGGGTGGGCGTGGCCCAGCGCGTTGACCGCGATGCCGGCGTAGAGGTCCAGGTACCGGCGGCCCTCGGCGTCCCACACGTGGGCGCCCTCGCCGCGGACCAGGGTCAGCGGCGGGGTGCCGTAGTTGTTCATCAGCGCGGCCTGCCACCGCTGGGCGTGCGTGGTCATTCCTGTGTCACCCCGTCAGCCGGGGTGTCGGGAAGGACCATCGTCCCGACACCCTCGTGTGTGAAGACCTCGAGCAGGACCGAGTGCGGTACCCGCCCGTCGATCACGTGCGCCTGCCCGACGCCCGAGCGCACCGCGCGCAGGCAGGCCTCCATCTTGGGCGCCATGCCGCTCTCCAGCCGGGGCAGCATCGGCTCGAGCTGGTCCGCCGTCAGCGAGGTGATGATCGACTCCGGGTCGGGGTAGTTCGCGTAGAGCCCCTCGACGTCGGTGAGCACCACCAGCTTCGCGGCGTCCAGTGCACCTGCCAGCGCGGCGGCCGCGCTGTCGGCGTTGATGTTGTGCACCTGGCCGTCGGCGTCCGGCGCGATCCCGGCGACCACCGGGATCCGGCCCGCGGCGATGATGTCCAGCACCGCGTCCGGGTTCACCTCGGTGACGTCGCCGACCAGCCCGATGTCGACCGGGTCGCCGCCCACCAGGGCGGTGCGCTTCTCGGCGGTGAACAGGCCGGCGTCCTCACCGGAGAGACCCACCGCCAGGGGCCCGTGCTGGTTGATCAGCCCGACCAGCTCCCGGCCGACCTGACCGAAGAGCACCATCCGGACGATCTCCATCGTCTCCGGGGTGGTGACCCGCAGCCCGCCGCGGAACTCGCCGGGCATCCCCAGCCGGGTGAGCATCGCGCTGATCTGCGGTCCGCCGCCGTGGACGACGACCGGGTGGATGCCCGCCAGCCGCAGGAAGACCATGTCCCGGGCGAAGGCCTGCTTCAGCTCCTCGTCGATCATCGCGTTGCCGCCGTACTTCACGACCACGATCCGGCCGTGGAAGCGCTGCAGCCACGGCAGCGCCTCGGCCAGCACCCCGGCCTTCTCGCCGGCCCGCTTCAGCCGTGCAGGTGTCTCCGGCGAGGGCGCCACCTGCGGCTGCGGTCTGCTCGCGGCGGACTGCTCAGGAGGAGTAGGCACTGTTCTCCTCCACGTAGGCATGGGACAGGTCGGTGGTCCGGATCTCCGCGGTGTTGCCCTCGATCCCGCCGGAGCGGCCGAGCTCGACCTCGATCAGGACGTCCTTGCCGGACAGGTCGCAGTCGGCGCGGTCACCGGCCACGACGGCACCGCGGCACAGCAGCACGCCGTTGATCGTGATGTCCAGCGTCTCCGGATCGATGTCCGCGTCGGCGTACCCGGCCGCGGCGGCGATCCGGCCCCAGTTCGGGTCGGAGCCGAACATCGCGGTCTTCACCAGCGCGTCCCGGGCGATCGTGCGGGCGACCGTGACGGCGTCGTCCTCCGAGGCGGCCCCGCTGACCCGCACGGTGATCCGCTTGCTGACCCCCTCGGCGTCGGCCTGCATCTGGGCGGCCAGGTCCCGGCAGACCCGGGTGAGCGCAGCGGTGAACACGGCCTGGTCGGCCGGCACGCCCGACGCACCCGACGACAGCACGAGCACGGTGTCGTTGGTCGACATCGAGCCGTCGACGTCGAGCCGGTCGAAGCTGTAGCGCACCGCCTCGCGCAGCGCCGCGTCGAGCACGGGCTGCTCGACCACCGCGTCGGTGGTGATCACGCTGAGCATCGTCGCCATCGACGGGGCGATCATCCCGGCGCCCTTGGTGGTGCCGCCGACGGTCCAGCCCGCCGGGTCGGAGACCTGGGCCTCCTTCGGCACGGTGTCGGTGGTCATGATCGCGCCGGCCACCGAGGCCCCCGCCTCGGGAGTCGCCGCCAGCTCGCCGGACACCTTCTCCACACCGGCGAGCACGGTCTCGCGCGGGAGCTGCTCGCCGATGAGACCGGTCGAGCAGATCGCGACCTCGATCGCGCCGCACCCGAGCATCTCCGCGGCCTTCTCCGCGGTGGCGTGCGCCGTCTGGAAGCCCTCGGGGCCGGTGCAGGCGTTCGCGCCGCCGGCGTTGAGCACGACCGCGCGGAGCGCTCCGGTGGTGAGCACCTGCTGCGACCACAACACCGGAGCGGCCTTCACCTTGTTCCGGGTGAACACGCCCGCGGCCTCGGTGCGCGGCCCGTCGTTGACGACCAGCGCCAGGTCGGCCCTGCCGGACTTCTTGATCCCCGCGGCGATCCCCGCGGCACGGAACCCCTGCGCTGCGGTCACGCTCACGGTGCCACTCCCGTCGTCGGCAGGCCGGTCGTCTCGGGCAGGCCGAGCGCCAGGTTCATGCACTGCACGGCACCGCCGGCGGTGCCCTTGGTGAGGTTGTCGATGGCGGAGACGACGATCAGGCGCCCCGCGTCGGGGTCGACGGTCATCTGCAGGGCCACCACGTTCGACCCCAGGGTCTGCGCGGTGGTCGGCCACTGCCCCTCCGGCAGCAGCCGGACGAACGGCTCGCCCGCGTAGGCCTTCTCGTACGTCTGCCGGACCGTGGCCGTGTCGGTCGAGGGATCGGCCAGCGGTGCCGAGCACGAGGCGAGGATGCCCCGGGGCAGCGGCGCGAGGACCGGGGTGAAGCTCACCGACACCGGTGCGCCGAGTGCGGCCGACAGGTTCTGGGTGATCTCGGGGGTGTGCCGGTGGGCGCCCCCGACGCCGTACGCCGACAGGGAGCCCATGACCTCGGCGCCGAGCAGGTGGGGCTTGAGCGACTTGCCCGCGCCCGACGTGCCGGTCACGGCGGTGATCACGACCTCGGGCGCGACCAGGCCCGCGACCAGCGCGGGGAACAGTGCGAGGCTCGTGCCCGTCGGGTAGCAGCCGGGCACGGCGACCCGGTTCGAGCCGACGAGCTGCTCCCGTGCCCCGGGCAGCTCGGGCAGGCCGTACGGCCAGTGCCCGGCGTGCTCGCCGCCGTACCAGCGGTCCCAGGCGGCGGGATCGGTCAGCCGGTGGTCCGCCCCGCAGTCGATCAGCAGGGTGTCCTCGCCGAGCTGCGCGGCGAGCTCGGCGGACTTGCCGTGCGGGAGCGCGAGGAACACCGCGTCGTGCCCGGCGAGACGCTCCGCCGTGCTCTCCTCCAGCACACGCTCCGCGAGCGGCGCGAGGTGCGGCTGGTGCTCGCCCAGACGGCTCCCGGCGTTGCCGCCTGCTGTGAGGGCACCGATCTCCACGTCCGGATGTGCGAGGAGCAACCGGAGGAGCTCTCCCCCGGCGTACCCGCTGGCTCCCGCCACTGCGATGCGTACCACGTGGATGATTATGCACGCCGGCGGAAGCTCATGCAACGCGGTTCGCGATCGCGATCGGGGGACCGCGGACCGCGACCGGCGACGCCGCCGGACCCTAGCCTCCCGCGGGTGCGGACGGAGCGTTCGACCGGGTGTCTCCCGGCGAGGATCGTCGCGGCGGGCCTGACCGGCCTGGCCGCGGTCGTGCTGGTGGGCTGCGCGACCACCGTGGCGGGCACGCCGTGGCCGGCCGGTCAGGGGCCGGCCCGTCCCGCCGGGGTGGCCGCACCGGTACCCGGGCCCACGGCGACACGCGTCCCACCGTCGTCGTTCACGGAGCCGGCGTCGCCGGTGACGGGCGAGCCCGCGCCGGCCCCGGTGCCGGAACCCGCCCCGCAGACACCGCCGCCCGCCCCGGTGACCGGGGCGACCCGCGTCGTCCCGCCGGTCGCGGTCGGCGGTGACGGGGAGGCCGGTGGTCGCCGGCCGGGGCGTGGCGCCCCGGTGCCACGGCCCGCCACCGCGCCGCCCGCGCTCACCTCGGACGTCCTCGCGGACGAGTGCCTCCTCGACGAGGCGGCCCTGACCGGCCTGCTCGGCACCGGCCCGGCCGTCGACGCGGCCGACTCCGAGGTCCGCCGGTCGGACGGCACCACCACCCGGTCCTGCTTCGCCGTCGGCGGGTCGTCGTCGGTCGCGGTGAACGTGTACACGACCAACCGGACCACCCCGGCCCGCTACGTGCGCGACGCCGCGGGCGCCCGCCCGCTCACCGGGACCGGCGACGGCACGCAGGCCGCACTGCTCGGCACGGTGGCCGGTCCGACACTGCAGCTCGGGACCGCACGCCACCTCGTGACGATCGCCGTCGCCGGCCGCACCCCGAGCGACGAGCAGTGGCGGGCCGCCGCACGCTCCGCGGCCGCCGCGCTCCCCCGCTGAGCCACGACACGGGTCAGCGCAGCGCCGCCCCGTACCGGCTCGTCGCCTCGGCGACCGCGGCGTCGCGCGCGGTGTTCGCCTCCTCGCTGGTCAGCGTCCGGTCCCCGGCGCGCAACCGGAGCGAGAACGCCAGCGACCGCTTGCCCGCACCGACCTGGTCGCCGGTGTAGACGTCGAACAGCCGCACCGACTCCAGCAGCTCCCCCGCACCCGCGGTCAGCGCGTCCGCGAGGTCCGCGGACGGGACCGACTCGTCGGCGACCAGGGCGACGTCCACCGCGACCGGCGGGAACGCCGACACCAGCGGGACCGGCAGGTTCTCGCGCAGCGGCACCGCGTCCAGGTCGATCTCGGCGGCGGCGGTGCGCGCAGGGAGACCCAGCGCCTCGACGACCTTCGGGTGCAGCTCGCCGGCGTGACCGACGACCGTCCCGGTCCCGGCCACGACGATCTCGGCGCACCGGCCCGGGTGCCACGGCGCGCGCTCGGCGCGCCGCGGGCGGAGCTCCACCCCCGCCGCCGCACCCGTCAGGCGGGCGGCCTCGACGGCGTCCTCCCAGGCCGCCGGGCGGCCACGCCCCCACCATCCGCGCGGCTCGCGGTTCCCGGCGAGGACGACGCCGACGTGCACCGGCTGCGCCGGCAGCGCGGCCCGGATCGCGGCGTACTCGTCGTCGGACGGCCTGCCGGTGACCGCCGGGTCCGGCATCTCCGGTGTGGTCTCCTGCGGCTGCACGACCTGCGCGATCGCGTACAGCGCGAGGTCCTCCGTCCCACGGGAACGGTTGCGCACCAGCATGTCCAGCAGCCCCGGCAGCAGGGTGGTGGTCAGCCGGGACCGCTCGGCGTCCAGCGGGTTGGTGACGGCGACGGTGCGACGCCTTTCGTCGTCGGCGTCCAGCCCGAGGTCGTCCCACACGCTGTCGGAGACGAACGGGAACGGCAGCACCTCGACGTGCCCGGCCTCGGCCAGCGCCCGCGACACCGCGCGCCGCCGCAGCTGGGACACCGTCAGCCCGCGCCCGGCCGGAGCGGTCGGCAGCTCGGAGGGGATGGTGTCGTAGCCCTCGAGCCGCAGCACCTCCTCGACCAGGTCGGCGGCCATCCGCAGGTCCGGTCGCCAGGTCGGTGGCGTCGCGACGACGACGCCCTGACCGTCGGTGCCGGTGTCCAGGTCGACCGCGCACCCCACCTGGCCGAGGCGGCGGACGGTGGCACCCCGCGGGTAGGCGACGCCGGCGACCCGGTCCGGCATCGACAGCGGCATCCGCACCGACGGGACCGCAGGGATCCCGCCCTCGTCCGTGCGCCCGTCGGCGAGCGTGCCGCCGCCCAGCTCGACGAGCAGCTGCGCGGCCCGTTCGGCCGCGACCGGCGGCAGCGCCGGATCGACGACCCGCTCGAAACGGCGGGACGCCTCGCTCGGCAGCTTGTGCCGACGCGCGGCGCGGGCGATGACCTGCGGGGCGAAGTGCGCGGCCTCGATCAGCACGTCCACCCGGACGCCGTCGGCGAGGTCGGCGAGCGCGGGGATCTCGGTCGACGCCCCGCCCATCACGCCGGCGAGGCCGATCGGCCCGGAGTCGTCGGTGATCAGCAGGTCGTCGGGGTCGAGGGTGCGGGACTGCCCGTCGAGCGTCTCCAGCTTCTCCCCCGCCGCCGCCCGGCGGACCTCGATCGCTCCGGAGACGCGCACGGCGTCGTAGGCGTGCAGCGGCTGCCCGAGATCCAGCATGACGAAGTTCGTGACGTCGACGATCAGCGAGATGGGCCGCATCCCGGCGGAGAGCAGCGCGCGCTGCATCCACCAGGGGCTGGCCGCGGCCGGGTCGACGCCGTCCACGCGGCGGACGACGAAGCGCGGGCACCCCTCGGTGTCGGCGATCCGGACCGGCCAGGCGTCGCCGCCGGTGTCCGGGACGGTCACCCGGCCGGCCGGGTCGGTGAAGTCCGCCCCGAGCGAGGTGGCCAGCTCGCGGGCCAGGCCGCGCACGGCGAAGCAGTAGCCCCGGTCCGGTGTGACGGCGAGCTCGACGACCGGCTCGGCCAGACCGAGGACGGCCACGGCGTCGTCGCCAGGCTCGGCGGTGCCCGGGGGCAGCACGAGGATCCCGGCGTGGTCCGCGCCGAGGCCGAGCTCCTTCGCCGAGGCGATCATGCCGTCGGAGACGTGCCCGTAGGTCGTCCGCGAGGCGATCGCGAACCCGCCGGGCAGGACGGCCCCCGGCTCCGTGACGACGACGAGGTCACCGACGGCGAAGTTGGTCGCCCCGCAGACGACCTGGCGGGAACGGTCACCCTCGAAGCCGACCCGGCAGTACCGGATGGGCTTCTTGAACCCGGTGAGCTCGGAGATCTCCAGCACCCGCGCGACCGTCACCGGCCCGCTGATCTCCGGGGCCGGGTGGATGTCCTCGACCTCCAGCCCGACCCGCACGAAGGCCTCGCCGATCTCCTCGGGCGAGGCGGGCAGGGCCGCCGGGTCGACGTGCCGGGCGAGCCAGGAGGCGGACACTCGCACTGCTCAGAACTCCTCAGGTGGTGACGCAGGTGGTGGCGGGATCGCTCAGACGCCGAACGCGGTGGAGAAGCGGACGTCGCCCTCGACCATGTCGCGCATGTCGGGGATGCCGTTGCGGAACATCAGGGTCCGCTCGATGCCCATGCCGAACGCGAAGCCGGAGAACTCGTCAGGGTCGACGCCCGCGGCGCGCAGGACGTTCGGGTTGACCATCCCGCAGCCACCCCACTCGACCCAGCCCGCCCCGCCCTTCTTCTGCGGGAACCAGAGGTCCACCTCGGCGGACGGCTCGGTGAAGGGGAAGTACGACGGCCGCATCCGGGTACCGGCCTCCGGTCCGAAGACGGCGCGGGCGAACGCGTCGAGGGTGCCCTTGAGGTGCGCCATGGTGAGACCGCGGTCGACGGCGAGCCCCTCGACCTGGTGGAAGACCGGGGTGTGGGTGGCGTCGAGCTCGTCGGTGCGGAACGTACGGCCGGGGCACGCCACGTACACCGGGAGCTCCCGCTCGAGCAGGGTCCGGACCTGCACCGGCGAGGTGTGCGTGCGCAGCACCGTCCCCGAGTCCTGCCCGCGCGCCGGGTCACCGAGGTAGAAGGTGTCCTGCATGGTGCGGGCGGGGTGGTCCTTGCCGAAGTTCAGCGCGTCGAAGTTCAGCCACGACGCCTCGACCTCGGGGCCCTCGGCGACCTCCCAGCCCATCGCGACGAAGATGTCGGCGATCCGCTCGGACAGCTGGGTGACGGGGTGCCGGGCGCCGCGGGGGCGCCGGTCCCACGGCAGGGTCACGTCGACGGCCTCGTCGCGCAGCACCCGCGCGTCGCGCTCGGTGACCAGAACGGCCCGGCGCTCGTCGAACGCGGCCTGTGCCTCCTGGCGGGCGGCGTTGACCCGCTTCCCGGCGTCGGCGCGCTCCGGGCCGGGCAGCTGCCCGAGCTCGCGGCGGGCCATCGGGATCGGGGCACGGTCGCCGAGGTGGGCCGGCTTCACGGCGGCCAGGTCGTCCAGGTCCGCGGCGGCGTCGAACGCCGCACGCGCCGCCTCCACGGCAGCCTTCAGCGCGTCCGGGTCCAGCGGGTTCGTACCGTCGTCACTCATGGTGCCCCGATCGTAGAGGTGCGCCCCGAACGGGTTTCGGAGCAGGTCAGTCCCGGGCGGACGGGGGCCGCGGGGCCGCCCCGGCCCGGGCGCCGACCGTCGCGTACAGGCAGATCGCTGCGGCCGTGGCCAGGTTCAGCGACTCGGCGCGGCCGTGGATCGGCACCCGCACCCGGTGGTCGGCGGCGGCGAAGACGTCGGGACCGGGACCGTGCGCCTCGCTGCCGAGGATCCAGGCGACCGGACCGGCCAGGATCGGCGCCGCCTCCGGGGCGTGCAGGTCGAGCTCACCGCGGCCGTCGGCGACCAGCGTGGTGAGCCCTGCGGACCGGCAGGCCGCGACGACGCCCTGGGCGTCCCGGTCACGCGCCAGCGGCAGGTGGAAGACACTGCCGGTGGAGGCGCGGACCGCCTTCCCGTTGTGCGGGTCGACGGTGTCCCCGGCGAGCAGGACCGCGTCGCAGCCGGCCGCGTCCGCGACCCGGACCACGGTCCCGACGTTGCCGGGATCGGAGATTCCGGCGCAGACGGTGACGAAGCCGGGACTGCCGGCGAGCGCCGTCGCGAGCGGCACGTCGAGCAGGTCGCAGACCGCGACCAGGCCCTGCGGGGTCACGGTCTCGGACAGGCCGGCCGCCGCCTGGTCGGTGACGGTCAGGACGCGTGCACCCCCCTCCCGAGCCGACTCGACCAGCTCGGGGTGTCGCTGCGCGGCCGCCGTCGTCACGAACAGCTCGTGCACGGGGCAGGCGTCGAGGGCCTCACGGACCGCCTGCGCGCCCTCGACGAGAAAACGCCCGGCCCGATCGCGCCCCGGGCGTCGCAGCAGCTTGCGGGCGGCTGCGACGCGCGGGGTGCGCTCGGTACCGGGCGTCTCGGTACGGGTCACCTCAGGCCGCGGAGCCCTGCTCGGTCCCGGCCGGCAGGTTCTCCTTCGCGACCTTGACCAGCGCGGCGAACGCGGCCGGGTCGCTCACGGCGATCTCGGCGAGGTTCTTGCGGTCGACCTCGACACCGGCGGCCTTGAGGCCCTGGACGAACCGGTTGTACGTCATGTCGTTCGCGCGGGCCGCGGCGTTGATGCGGGTGATCCACAGCTGCCGGAAGTCGCCCTTGCGCTGGCGACGGTCCCGGTAGGAGTAGGTCATGGAGTGGAGCATCTGCTCCTTGGCCTTGCGGTAGAGCCGCGAACGCTGTCCGCGGTATCCGGCGGCCGACTCCAGCGTGGTGCGACGCTTCTTCTGGGCGTTCACCGCGCGCTTCACGCGTGCCATGGTGTGTCTCCTGGGGGGTTTCGGCGCCGGCCGAGGGGGATGGACGGCGCCGGAAGTTCGTGGGGCGGAAAGTCAGCGACCGAGCAGCTTCTTGACGCGCTTCACGTCCGGCTTGGCCACGTCGACCGTGCCCGAGAGGTCACGCTTCTCCTTGCGGGACTTGACCTCCAGCCGGTGACGGAGGCCGGCCTGCTGACGCATCAGCTTGCCGCTGCCGGTGGTGCGGACCCGCTTCGCGGTCCCCTTGTGCGTCTTGTTCTTGGGCATGACGAATCCGTTCGGTGTCGGCCCCCGGCGGCCCGGGGGTCGTTTCGGGTACTGCGTCTCCTCCCACCCGCCGGGCGACCGGCGGGCGGGCCGGACTCACGCCTCGGCTTCCGCCGGGGCGTCGGTGCTGGCGGCGGCCGCGGACTTGCGCGGTGCCGGCTTCTTGGTCGGCGCCAGGACCATCGTCATGTTGCGGCCGTCCTGCTTCGGAGCGGCCTCGACGACGGCGATGTCCCCGATGTCCTCGGCAAGACGCTGCAACAGCCGGTAGCCCAGCTCGGGGCGGGACTGCTCGCGGCCACGGAACATGATCGTGACCTTGACCTTGTTGCCGCCCTCGAGGAAACGGCGGACGTGTCCGCGCTTCGTCTCGTAGTCGTGCTTGTCGATCTTCGGCCGGAGCTTCTGCTCCTTGATCACGGTGAGCTGCTGGTTGCGCCGGGACTCCCGGGCCTTCTGCGCGCTCTCGTACTTGAACTTGCCGTAGTCCATGAGCTTGCAGACCGGCGGGCGGGCCTGGCCGGCGACCTCGACGAGGTCGAGATCGGCGTCCTGGGCCAGCCGGAGGGCGTCCTCGATGCGCACGATCCCGACCTGCTCCCCGTTCGGGCCGACGAGGCGGACCTCGGGCACGCGGATGCGGTCGTTGATGCGGGGCTCTGTGCTGATGGGGTCTCCTGTGTGACTCGCTGTGTCGCTTCTACCTGGTGCGCCGGCGACGACAAGCGAAGACCCGTTGATCGGCCGGGTGGCACACGTACGCCACAGGGCCGGACCATGGACCCGGACGCCGCTACGATCACGGCGCGGGTGGGAGCGGGGCTCCACTTGACGCCCGGAACACACGAGTCAACGCGGCCCCGGGTGGTCGCATTCCCAGGCTAGCAGGCGCTGCCCGGATGCCCGAACCGGGCCCGCCGTCCGGTGCGTCGCGGGGACGTCGGCCCGCCGCCCGCCGGTCCGGTCCCCGGAGGGACGGGCACGCGGATCAGGACGCCGCGGTCGCCCGGCTGCGCCGCCGGGTCGCCGGGGCCGAGCCGTTCGAGCTCCCGCTCCCGGTGGCGCCGTTCGACGAGGCGTCGGCCGTACGGCTGCGGGCCGTGCGGCGACGACGTGGCGCCGGGCTGTCGTCCGGTGTCACCAGGTCGCGCAGGAACCGGCCCGTGTGGCTCGCCTGCTCGGCCGCCACCTGCTCGGGTGTCCCCTGTGCGACGACCGTGCCACCACCGGATCCGCCCTCCGGACCCATGTCGATGACCCAGTCCGACGTCTTGATGACGTCGAGGTTGTGCTCGATCACGATCACCGTGTTGCCCTTGTCGGCGAGCCCCTGGATCACCGCGAGCAGCTTGCGGATGTCCTCGAAGTGCAGGCCCGTGGTCGGCTCGTCGAGGATGTAGACGGTCCGGCCGTTGCTGCGCTTCTGCAGCTCGGAGGCCAGCTTGACCCGCTGTGCCTCACCCCCGGACAGCGTGGGAGCGGGCTGCCCGAGACGGACGTAGCCGAGGCCGACGTCGACCAGGGTCCGCAGGTAGCGGCTGATCGAGGTGATCGGCTCGAAGAACTCCGCGGCCTCCTCGATCGGCATGTCGAGCACGTCGGCCACGGTCTTGCCCTTGTAGTGCACCTCGAGCGTCTCCCGGTTGTACCGGGCGCCCTTGCAGACCTCGCACGGGACGTAGACGTCCGGGAGGAAGTTCATCTCGATCTTGATCGTGCCGTCGCCGGTGCACGCCTCGCAGCGGCCGCCCTTGACGTTGAAGGAGAACCGGCCCTCGGCGTAGCCGCGCACCTTCGCCTCGGTGGTCGCGGCGAACAGCTTGCGGACCTTGTCCCAGACCCCGGTGTAGGTCGCCGGGTTGGAGCGCGGGGTCCGCCCGATCGGCGACTGGTCGACCCGCACCAGCTTGTCGACCTGGTCGACGCCCGTGATCCGGGTGTGCCGGCCCGGGACCTGCCGGGCGCCGTTGAGCTTGTTCGCCAGGACCGTGGCCAGGATGTCGTTGATCAGCGTGGACTTCCCGGAGCCGGAGACGCCGGTGATGGAGACGAGGCCACCGAGCGGGACGTCGACGTCGATCCCGCGCAGGTTGTGCTCCCGCGCGCCGACGACGGTCAGCTTCCGGTCGTGGTCCAGCTCGCGGCGCTGCGGCAGCGGGATCGTCTTCCGCCCGGACAGGTACGCCCCCGTCAGGGAGGTGTCGTGCGACTCCAGCTCCGCGACCGGCCCGGAGTGCACGATGTGCCCACCGTGCTCACCGGCCCCCGGGCCGATGTCCACCGCCCAGTCGCAGGCCCGGATGGTGTCCTCGTCGTGCTCGACGACGATCAGCGTGTTCCCGAGGTCCTTCAGCCGGGTCAGGGTGTCGATCAGCCGCCGGTTGTCGCGCTGGTGCAGGCCGATCGACGGCTCGTCGAGCACGTAGAGCACGCCGACCAGGCCGGAACCGATCTGGGTGGCCAGCCGGATGCGCTGCGCCTCGCCGCCGGACAGCGTGCCGGCGGCCCGGTCCAGCGACAGGTACTCCAGCCCGACGTCGAGCAGGAAGCCGAGCCTGGCCTGGATCTCCTTGAGCACCGCACCGGCGATCACGGTCTGGCGCTCGTCGAGCACCATGCCCTGCAGGAAGTGCCAGCACTCGGCGACCGACATGTTCGAGACCTGGGCGATCGACCGCTCCCCCAGGTCACGGTGCGGCATGGTGACCGACAGGACCTCGGGCCGCAGTCGCGCGCCGCCGCAGGCCGGGCACGGGATGTCGCGCATGTAGCCCTCGTAGCGCTCGCGCTGCGACTCCGACTCGGTCTGCTCCAGGCGACGCTCGAGGAACGGCATGACGCCCTCGAAGTTCGCGTAGTACGACCGCTCCCGGCCGTACCGGTTGCGGTAGCGGACGTGGACCTGGTCGTCGCTCCCGTTCAGCACCGCCTTCTGCGCGGCGGCCGGCAGCTTGCGCCACGGGGTGTCCATCCGGAAACCGATGGCCGTCGACAACCCCGACAGCAGCCGGCCGAAGTACTCGGCGTTGTGCCCGGCGGACCAGGGCGCGATCGCGCCGTCGCCGAGCGACAGGTCCGGGTCGGGGACGACCAGCTCCGGGTCGACCTCCTTCTTGATGCCCAGGCCCGCGCAGGCCGGGCAGGCGCCGTAGGGCGAGTTGAAGGAGAAGGTCCGGGGCTCGAGGTCGTCGACGGCGAGGGTGTGCCCGTTCGGGCAGGCCATCTTCTCGGAGAACCGGCGCTCGCGGCCGGCGTCGTCGTCGGGGAGGTCGACGAAGTCCAGCACGACGAGCCCGTCCGCCAGCCGCAGCGCCGTCTCCACCGAGTCGGTGAGCCGCTGCTTGGCGGTCGCCTTGACCGACAGCCGGTCGACGACGACGGAGATGTCGTGCTTCTCCTGCTTCTTCAGCTTCGGCGGGTCCGCGAGCTGGTGCACGGTGCCGTCGACGAGCCCCCGGGAGTAGCCCTGCGACTGCAGGGTGGAGAACAGGTCGACGAACTCGCCCTTGCGGGTCCGGACGACCGGGGCGAGCACCTGGAAGCGGCTGCCCTGCTCCATCTCGAGGACCTGGTCCACGATCTGCTGCGGCGTCTGCTTCGCGATCCGCTCGCCGCACTGCGGGCAGTGCGGGATCCCGGCCCGCGCGTAGAGCAGGCGCAGGTAGTCGTGGATCTCGGTGATCGTGCCGACCGTCGACCGCGGGTTGCGGTTGGTCGACTTCTGGTCGATCGAGACCGCCGGCGAGAGGCCCTCGATGAAGTCGACGTCGGGCTTGTCCATCTGCCCGAGGAACTGGCGGGCGTAGGCCGACAGCGACTCGACGTACCGGCGCTGACCCTCGGCGAAGATCGTGTCGAACGCGAGGCTCGACTTGCCCGACCCGGACAGCCCGGTGAACACGATCATGCTGTCGCGGGGCAGGTCGATGTCGACGCCCTGCAGGTTGTGCTCGCGCGCGCCGCGCACGACCAGCTTCGGACCGCTCGGTACCGGCTGGGCGCCCGGTGACAGGGCGTCGCCGGCCTCGCGGCGGTCGGTGCTCTGGTCGCTCACGATGCGCGCCTCCTGGAACAGCGGGGTCGTCGGGCCGGACCCGGTTGTGACGCCCGCGGCGGTCGGGACATTCCCGTGACCGGGCTCCGGCGGCCGGTGCGGGCTGTCTCCACGTCCGGCTCCGATGCTAGGTCGGCCCACCGACAAGAACCCGTCGAGCCGGGCTCCGCCCGGTCCCTCCTCGGTGGACGCACCCCGGCACGCGCCGGTCGGTACGCCGGGGACGATACTCGTACGCATGTTCGAGCCGTGAGCGGCCCCGCGGGTGCGACCGGCGGGTTCTCCCCGCCGCGATCGTCGGGGGCGGCCGATACCCTCGCGCCGTGGACGTCCTGGAGAACTACACCGGTCACACCGACCCCGGGGGCGCGGCCATCCGCCGCGACCTGGAGAAGCTCAGCATCAGCAAGATCTCGGTGGGCGAGATGGACAACAACGCCTACCTCCTGGTCTGCAAGGAGAGCAGCGAGGCGCTGCTGATCGACGCGGCGGCGGAGCCGGCCCGGCTGGCCGACCTGATCGGTGCGACCGACGAGCGCCCCGACCTGCGTCACCTCGTCACCACGCACCGGCACGCCGACCACTGGCAGGCGCTGGGCGCGATCGCGGGCATGTTCGAGCCGCGGCTGATCGCCCACCCGCAGGACGCCCCGGAGCTGCCGGCCCCGATGGACGAGCTGGTCGAGGGCGGCGACACGATCGTCTTCGGCGCCGTGGAGCTCGAGGTGATCCACCTGCGTGGGCACACGCCGGGCTCGATCGCGCTGCTCTACCGGGGCGAGGACCGGCCGCACCTGTTCACCGGGGACAGCCTGTTCCCGGGCGGTCCGGGCAAGACCTGGTCGCCGGAGGACAACGCGCAGCTGCTCACCGATCTCGAGGGCCGCGTGTTCGACACCCTGCCGGACGACACCTGGTTCTACCCCGGCCACGGCGACGACTCGACGCTCGGCGAGCAGCGCCCGGGCCTGCCGGAGTGGAAGTCGCGCGGCTGGTGACGCAGGAGGGCCGCCCGGTCGTCGTCAGCGCGTCGCCGGTGCGCCCGGTCGTGACCGGGAGTACCGCCCGGGCGTGACGCCGAGCAGCCGGACGAACCGCCGGTGCAGGTGCGCCTGGTCGTGGAACCCGGCGGTGACGGCCGCCGTCGCCGGGGCCATGCCGTCCAGCAGGAGCCCACGGGCCCGTTCGACGCGGCGGGCGTCCAGGTAGCGGTGCGGGGGCAGCCCGAACCGCCGGGAGAACGCCCGCACCAGGTGACCGGGATGGGCGTGCAGCAGGCGGCCCGCCTCGTCGAGGGTGATCCCGTCCGCCGTGCGGGCGTCGAGGAGGTCGCGCAGCCGCCCGGCGAGGCCGTCGCCGGGCGGCCCCGGATCGGGCGTCCCGGCGGGGGCGAGGTGCCGGGCGAGCCGCTCGGTGACGAGTGCCAGCCGGCTCTCCGCGTGCAGGTCCGTCCCGGACGCGGTCAGCACCCGGTGCAGCTCGTCGAGGCGACGGCGCAGCACCGGGTCGCGCACCCCGGGGTGGTCGACGGCGGGCCCGATCCCGTGGTGCCCGAGCAGCCCGGGCTCGAGGTAGAGCACCCGCTTGCGGAAGCCCGCCCCGCTCGCTGCGCGGCCGTCGTGCGCGACGCCCGGGGGCAGCAGCGTCACCGGGGCCTCCTCGGTCCCGTGCGGCCGCCGGTCCAGGTCGTAGCGGACGGCACCGTCGTCGACGATCAGCAGCGTCCACGTCGCGTGCGCGTGCACCGGGTAGCGGTGCGTGCCGAACCGGGCGTGCAGGACCTCGGCGATCCCGGGGACCCGTTCCGGGCGCCAGGCGACGACGTCGTCCGGTGCCCGCTCCGCTCGGGACATGTGAGGAACGTACAAGACCCGCCGGGCCCGGCACCGGAGGATCGGCCGGGTGACCGCACCCGACACGACGACCGTCCCCGCCCCGGCCCCGGTCGAGCGCCCCGCGACGAAGATCGTGGTGGTGCTCCGCGACGATCTCGCCGGCTGGCAGGTCGCGAACGTGACCGCCTTCCTCTCCGCCGGCGTCGCCACCGCCGTCCCGGAACTGATCGGCGCCCCCTACGCCGACGCCGACGGCAACACCTACCTCCCCACACTCGGCCTCCCGGTGATCGTCCGGGCGGCCGACGCCGCGACGCTCGGGACCTGCCGGGCCCGGGCCGTCACCCGCGGGCTGCCGGCCGCGATCTACACCTCGGCGATGTTCGGCACCGGCAACGACGACGACAACCGGGCCGTCGTCGCCGCCGACCGGGCCGAGGAGCTCGATCTCGTCGGTGTGGCCGTGCACGGGCCGCGGAACGCCGTCGACAAGATCGTCAAGGGGACGCGCGTCCATCCGTGATCCGCGGCGCCGCCTCGTCCGTGACCGCCGCGCCGGGCGGGACGGGGAGCCCGGCCGCCGCGAACAGCTCGGCCCAGCGTGCGGGGCCCAGCCGGTCGACGGCGTCGTCGGCCCCCGCCCAGGCCTGCCGGACCGCCGCGGGGAGGAGCTCGTCGTCCAGCAGGCCCGCGTCGTCCAGCTCGGCGAGCAGCAACGGCACCCGGTTCCCGCCGACTCGGGCGGCCGCCGCGTCCCACTCGGCGGCCGTGAGCGGGCGGTCGCGGTCGAGCAGCGCGTTCACGGTGATCTCGTAGAGGGCCTGGCTCACCCGGCCAGGATGCCGTGACGCGCGGGCCCCGTCGGCGACCGGGCCCGTCCGAGCGGCGTACGGGCTCCGGTCGTGCCGGCGGTACGTCCGTCGCTGTCGTTCACGCACGGTCATCGTTGCAGGACGACCGGCCGCCGTTACTGCTCCGAACGGACGCTGTGCGCGACCACGAGGTGCACTTACCGTGCCCGATCGATGAGCGCTCCCCACGCCGACGACCGTGCCCACGACCGAACCGAGGACCGCCGCAACGGCCATCCGGCCGCCGGTGTGCTCGACGGACCACCGTTGCCGCGTCCCCGTCCGGCACCGTCGCCCGGCGCCGGCGCCGATCGCCGCGCCGCCCCGGACGGAGCGGGCGTTCCCGGCGGCCCCGGTGAGGCGGGGACGCCGGACGGGCCGGGCGCCCTCGGGCAGGCCGGCTTCCCCGGGGTAGCCGGTGTCCCCGGCCCGCGCCGCGACGCCGGACCGATCGCTCCACCGCGCCCACAGGTCCCGGGTCCGCGTGCACCCGGGACCGCCGGACCGGCCGGACACGGGCCCGCCGCACCGGCGGGCCCGGCCCCCGGGGCGACCGAGCTGACCGGCCCCGTCCAGGGCCCGCCGGCCGGCCCGCGCACTCCCCCCCCATGCCCTGGCCTGCGGTCCCGCCGCCCGGAGCGCCCGTGCCGCAGGTGTACCCCGGCGGCCGTCCGCAGCACGACCAGGACCGGCAGGCGGGCCGGTGGAACCCCCTCGTCGCCCTGCGTGCCGTCGACACCGAGCGGTTCACCGGGACGCTCCGGTCCGCCGTGCCGCACCGGACCGCCGCCATCGCCGTCGGCGCGACGCTGGCGCTCGCCGTCGGCGTCGTCGTCGCCGCCTACGCGGGAGCCGGCTCCGGGACGGACGCCGCCGGTGTGGGTGCGCCGGCGACGGACGCGACCGTCCCGGCCCCGGCCGACCTGGTCGCGGGCAGCACCGCCGCCGACCCGGCCGCGTTCGGCGACGTCGCGGCCTTCACCTCCCCGACCGGCAACATCGCCTGCCGCGTCGACGGCGGCGAGGCGCGCTGCGACGTGCGGAACCGGCAGTGGACCGCCGAGGGCATCGACGGCTGCACCGACCCCGGCCTCGTCGTCGGCCGCGCCGGCGGCGCGCGGGCGAGCTGCGACGGAGTCCCGGCGCCGACCGACGGGACGGCCCTCGGCTACGACACGCACGTGACACGCGGCGACGTCACCTGCGTCAGCCGCCGGACCGGTGTCGAGTGCCGTGATGCGGCGTCCGGCCACGGCTTCAGCGCGGCCCGGGCGTCGTACCGCCTGTACTGACGGCTAGCGTCGCGGCCCGTGACGGTGGTCGTGGAGATCTTCACCGACGGTGCCTGCGTGCCGAACCCGGGTCCCGGTGGCTGGGGTGCGGTGCTGCGTTACGGCGAACACGAGCGGGAGCTGCACGGCGGGGAGCCCACGACCACGACGAACAACCGGATGGAGCTCACCGCGCCGATCCGCGCGCTGGAGGCGCTCACCCGGCACAGCGTCGTCCACCTGCACACCGACAGCACCTACGTGCGCAACGGGATCACCCAGTGGCTGCCGCGCTGGAAGACGCGCGGCTGGCGCACCGCCGCCGGGGAGCCGGTGAAGAACGACGACCTCTGGCGCGAGCTGGACGCCGCCGTCCGGCGGCACGACGTGACCTGGTTCTGGGTGAAGGGACACTCGGGGCACCCGGAGAACGAGCGCGCCGACCGGCTCGCGGCGCAAGGCTGCGCGGTGGCCGGGCGGCGCCGGCGCGCACGGCCGCGACGGGGCGTCGGATACGGTCCGGCTCGACCCCGACCTCCCCGGAGAGACGCCCGTGACGGACACGTTCCCCCGCCTGCACGCCCGCACCCGACGGTTCTCCCTCGGCGTCCCCCGCGGGTTCACCGTCGCCCCGGACGGGTCCCGCGCGGTGTTCCTGCGCACCCGGTCGGGGACCGACCCGGTGACGTGCCTGTGGTCGGTCGACGCGGCGACCGGCGAGGAGCGGCTGCTGGTGGACCCGGCGCAGGTCCCGGGTCTGCCGGGTGAGGAGGACCTGCCCGCCGCGGAGCGCGCCCGCCGGGAGCGGGTGCGCGAGCAGGCCGGCGGCGTCGTCGGGTACACGGTGGACGCCGCCGTCGAGCGGGCCGTGTTCGCGCTGTCCGGGCGTCCGTTCACCGTCGCGCTCACCGGGGACCCGCAGGTCCGCCCGCTCGACGTGGGCGCGGTGGAGGCCGTCGTCGACCCGCGGATCGACCCCACCGGTTCCCGGGTCGCGTTCGTCGCCGACCGGGCACTGCACCTGCACGACCTCGCCACCGGTACGACGACGCGGCCGGCCGTGCCCGACGCCGACGACGTGTCCTACGGACTCGCCGACTTCGCCGCGGCCGAGGAGATGGGCCGCACCCGCGGCTTCTGGTGGTCCCCCGACGGCGACGCGCTGCTCGTCGCCCGGGTCGACGAGTCCCCCGTCGCCCGCTGGCACATCGCCGATCCGGCCCACCCGGACCGGGTCCCGGCCGAGGTCCGGTACCCCGCGGCGGGCACTCCGAACGCCGTCGTCGGCCTGGAGATCGTGACCCTCGACGGCACCCGTACGCCGGTGCGCTGGGACGCCGGCGCCCACGAGTACCTCGCCACCGCCGGGTGGGACGCGCACGGCCCGCTGCTCTCGGTGCAGCCGCGCGACCAGCGGGAGGTGCGCACCCTCGCCGTCGACCCCGCGACGGGCACCACGACCACCCTGCACTCGCAGACCGACGCGGTGTGGGTGGAGAACGTCCCGGGCGTGCCGGCCCGCACGGAGTCCGGTGCGCTCGTCCGGGTCACCGACGACGGCGGGGCGCGCCGCCTCGTACACGGCGACGCCACGCTCACGGGGCCGGACCTGCAGGTCCGCGACGTCCTCGGGATCGACGGCGAGACCGTCCTGTTCCGGGCGTCGGCCGACCCGACGTCGGTGGCGCTCTACTCGGTCGCCCCCGGCGGTTCGCCCGTCCTGCTCTCCCCCGCCGACGGCCTGCACGCGGGCACGGCGGCGGGCGGCACCCTGGTCCGGATCTCCCAGGACCTGGTGACCGCGCCGCACGCGGTGCTGGTGACCGCGGACGGCACCGAGCACCCGGTCGCCGGGCACGCCGTCGAGCCGGGCCTCTCGCCCGCACCCGCGCTGCACGCGTTCGGCGAGCGGGCGCTGCGGACCGCGGTGTTCCTGCCGTCCGGGCACGTCCCGGGCACGAAGGTCCCGGTCCTGCTCGACCCGTACGGCGGGCCGCACTCCCAGCGCGTCGTGCGGTCCCGCAACGCGCACCTGACCAGCCGCTGGTTCGCCGAGCAGGGTTTCGCGGTGGTCGTCACCGACGGCCGCGGCTCGCCGGGGCGCGGCCCGGAGTTCGAGCGGGCGATCCACGGCGACCTCGCGGGTCCGGTGCTGGAGGACCAGGTCGCGGCGCTGCACGCCGCCGCCGACGAGTACCCGGACCTGGACCTGACCCGGGTCGGCATCCGCGGCTGGTCGTTCGGCGGGTACCTGGCCGCACTCGCCGTGCTGCGCAGGCCGGACGTGTTCCACGCGGGTGTGGCGGGCGCGCCGGTCACCGACTGGGCGCTGTACGACACCCACTACACCGAGCGCTACCTCGGGATGCCCGGCGGCGAGTCGTACACCCGGTCGTCGATCGTCGACGACGCCGGGACCCCGCCGACCGCGGACGCCCCGCACCGCCCGCTGATGATCGTCCACGGCCTGGCCGACGACAACGTCGTCGCCGCGCACACGCTGCGCCTGTCCTCGGCGCTGCTCGCCGCCGGCCGCCCGCACCAGGTGCTGCCGCTGTCGGGGGTCACGCACATGACCCCGCAGGAGGTCGTCGCGGAGAACCTGCTGCTCCTGCAGGTCGGGTTCCTGCGCGAGGCCCTCGGCGGCTGAGTCCCGCCCCCGGTGCACCCGGTGCCGGTACCGGGCACCGCGACGGGCCGCATCACCCGAAACACGTGTTTCGCGGTGGACCTTGCGAGGGCGGCACGTGGTGTGGCTCCCTGGTCACAGGACGACCGTGACCGGCCTCGTGCGGCGCGGCCGGTGTCGTCCGGTGGTACGGCAACGACGCCGTGGGAGGCACATGACGATGCACGAACACACCACGCGGCGCCGGTCCGGTCCGGTCCGGAGCGGCGTATGAGCGGCGGCGGGACGGCGGTCGCCGAGGCGCAGGCCCGGCTGTGGTTCTGCGAACCGTGCGGTTTCGTCTACGACCCGGCCGAGGGCGATCCGGACAGCGGCATCGAGCCCGGCACCCCCTTCGAGGACATCCCGGACGACTGGATGTGCCCCATCTGCGGCGCCTCGAAGTCGGACTTCCGCGAGCTCGAGCCGGGCGAGGAGTTCCCGGGACTGTGAGGACGGTGCGGTCATGGCCATGATCGGCAGCTACGACCACTTCGTGACGCTGGCCGCGTCGCTGCAGTGGGACGAGACGGAGATCGACTTCTCGGAGGACCGCGCCGCCTGGCCTGCGCTGACCGAGTGGGAGCACGAGCGGGTCCTCGGGCTCATCGCGGGCTTCTGCATCGCCGAGACCTCGGTGGCGGGACAGCTCGGCTCCTACCAGGCGGCGGCCCGTGAGGACTCGATGGAGGCGGCGTTCCGGGCGCAGGCCCGGGACGAGGCGCGGCACGCCCGCTTCTTCGACCGGGTCGCCTCGGACGTCGCCGGGATCCCGGGGGCGAACCCGGCCGCGCGGCAGGACGTGCTGCGCGCGCAGGTCGGTGCCGAGCTCGTCGACCTGTTCGAGCACCGCCTGCCGGCCACCGCGCGGCAGCTGGCCGAGGACCCGGCCGGGTTGACGGGGGCCGTCGGGCTCTACCACATGGTCATCGAGGGGGTCGTCCTGCTGGCCGGGCAGCACGCGATGCTCGACACCCTGGAGGGCCTGTCCCGCCCGCTGCCGGGGGTGCGGAAGGGGATGGAGCTCGTCCTGCGCGACGAGCGGTGGCACATCGGGTTCGGCTCCCGGATCGTGCAGTGCGCCGACATCGGCCGTGAGGACGCCGACGCGCTGCTGGAGCAGGGCGAGAACGCGGCGAAGGTCTGGGGCGACCTGATCACCCCGGAGGCGATCGACACCGCGGTGCGTCAGCACCGCCGGCGGCTGAAGGCGGCCGGCATCAAGTTCTGGTGACGACGACCGGACGGCACGAACGGCGGCGACCCTGACCGTAAGGTCAGGGTCGCCGCCGTCTTTCCGCCCGCCCGTGGCGGGCCCGCCGCCACGGCCGCCACCTGCGGGCACCGGGCCCGGCGCCGTGTTCCTGCCCTCCCGCGCCGTCCCTGTCCCGGGCCCCGCGCCCGCACCACGGTGACGCCTCGCCGGAACCGACCCGGGAAACACATGTTTCATTCGCCCCGGTACCGCGCGGACCAGCGGGAAATACCTCCCGGCACCGCCCCGGGACGCGCCCGGAGCGGGCGTCGCACTCGATGTCCACATCAGACAGAGCGACCGCCGGACGATCTTCGTCTACGGGAACGCTGCACGTCACAGCGTCACGGGCCGGGCCCGCTGGAGTGACGGGCGCCACCCACCGGGCGACGGAATCGCACACCGGACAGAAGCCGGAACGAATTCCGGAAAGCTCACCGACACAGGCTCGACGCTTATTTTCGGCCAGAGGTGCGGTGTCCGGCGAAATGCGATCGCACACGTCCCGGAGCAATTTCCGGAACAGCTACGAACGGCACTTCCGGATCAGCACCCGGCGCGCGGGTGCACCACCGGAGCGGACGACCTCGACGCCCGGCCCCGATCCCCCGGCCCCCGCCCACCCGCGCCCCGGCGCGCCGCCACGGCCGACCACGCCGTCGACCGTGCACCGCCATGACCAGGAAGATCCTCCCGTGGAGCGTGCCGGTGCCGGCGGACACCACGTCCCACCGGCGGCGCCCCGGCGCCGGACCGGCCACCCGGACCTGCTGCGCGACACCGGACGGTGAGCCCCTCGCGAAGCCTGCGGGAGCGCCGTCGTATTCACGTCCGGATCGCCCCCGGGGGACCGCGTGATCGTTCTCCGGAATTCCCACGATCCTGGGGTTGACGGCCGTACCGACCAGTGTGAAAGTGATCACGCAACCCGCCGACGAATTGCGCTCGGGAGGATATGTCAATGACGACGACTTCAGGTGATCGGACGGCCGAACTGGCCGCTGCGGGCCTGGACGGGCAGAACAGGACCGCACTCGGCCGACTGCTCAACACCGGGAGCATCGGCAACGCCGAGGAGGGTGCCGACGGTGTCCTGCGCGCCACCATCCGGATCCCGGAGGACGAGCTGCGCTACGACCCCGCCATCCTCGTCCTCCCGCACGGCGGGGACATCGAGCTGACGCTGATCAACGACGACAAGAACACCCACTGTGCGGTGCTGCCGAGCAACGGCGACCCCAAGTTCATCTGGCTGGTGAACCACTCCAAGGGCACCGCGAAGCTCAACCTGGACGGGCCGGGCACCTACTACTACGGCTCCGCGAGCGGGAACGACGAGGGCCGCGGTCTCACCGGGGCGATCGTCATCGGTGGCGAGGTCCCCGACAGCGCCAAGCTCGACCGACCCCCGCAGCCGCGCCCGTAGGAAGGAGACGAGATGACCGACTACGTCGACGCGGGCGAAGCCATCCCGCACGCACAGCTCAGCAACGTCAAGGGCGAGGCCCCGGCCACCCGCAACGTGGACTACGACCGGATCCTCGGTGCCCGCTCGGAGCCGGACAACTGGCTGACCTACTACGGGACCTACGACGGTCAGCGCTACAGCGAGCTCGACCAGATCAACAAGGACAACGTCCGCCGCCTCACCCCCGCGTGGGTGTTCCAGGCCGGCGCGGTGGGCATGCAGTCCGGCGCCTCGACCTACTCGTTCGAGGCGTCGCCGATCGTGGTCGAGGGCGTCATGTACGTCTCCGGCCCGGACGGCCGGGCCTGGGCGATCGACGCCAAGACCGGCGAGGAGCTCTGGCGCTACAAGCACGCCTCGCCGTACGACGTGTCGCTGTGCTGCGGCAACGTCAACCGAGGCGTCGCCGTGGGCCACGGCAAGGTGTACATGTACACCCTCAACGCCCACCTCATCGCGCTCGACGCGCGTACCGGCGAGAAGGTCTGGGACGTCGTCAACGGTGACGTACGTGCCGGCGAGAGCGGCTCGGTCGCGCCGCTGATCGTCAAGGACATGGTGATCTGCGGCAGCGCGGGCGGCGAGTTCGGCGTCCGCGGTCACCTGGACGCCTTCGACGCGCAGACCGGCGAGCGGCGCTGGCGCTGCTACATGGTCCCGAAGCCGGGCGAGCCCGGCTCGGAGACCTGGCCCGACGACGGCGAGGCGTGGCAGCGCGGCGGGGCGAACTGCTGGGTCACACCCACCTACGACCCGGAGCTGGAGCTGCTGTTCCAGGGCACCGGCAACCCGGCGCCGGACTTCGACGGCGCGGTCCGCCCCGGTGACAACCTGTACACCGACAGCACCGTCGCGGTGGACGTCAACACGGGGCAGATCCGCTGGCACTACCAGTTCACCCCGCACGACCTGTGGGACTACGACTCCACGATGGAGAACGTCCTGTTCGACGCGCCGGACGGGCGGAAGCTCCTCGCGCACGCGGACAAGAACGGCTACTTCTTCGTCCTCGACCGCACCAACGGCGAGCTCGTCCGCGTGTTCCCGTTCGTCGACCGGATCACCTGGGGTGAGATCACCCCGGAGGGCAAGGTCACGCCCAAGGTGTATCCGGACGAGGAGGGCGTCCCGGTGCACTTCTGGCCGGGTCCGGCCGGCGGCAAGGAATGGACGCACATGTCCTACAGCCGCCAGACCGGGCTGATCTACGTCCCGGTGCAGGAGGTCGGGGCGACGGCGACCCGCAGGCGCCGGGAGTTCAAGGAGTCGATCCCCTACTGGGGCGCGGGCGTCGCCGTCGACCTCGAGGACTTCTACGGCTTCGTGAGCGCGATCGACCCGCTCACCGGCGAGGAGAAGTGGCGCTGGCGCAACGAGTACCCGATGTGCGCCTCGAACGTCACCACGGCGGGCGGCCTGGTCTTCCAGGGCACGCCGACCGGTGAGTTCGTCGCGCTCGACGCCGAGACCGGGGAGAAGCTCTGGTCGTTCCAGTGCGGCAGCGGTCACCACTCCAGCCCGACGGTCTTCAGCGTCGACGGCCGGCAGTACATCGCGGTGCCGACCGGCTGGGGCGGCTGGATCGAGGGCTTCCTGCCCGGCCTGCTCGGGGCCGCCGCGGGCGACGCGCTGTTCTGCTTCGCCCTGCCGGAGGACTGAGGACCGGCCATTCTGGACACGGCAGACCCGAGACCCGGAAGGAGGTGTCCGCCGTGGAGAGCATCACCGAGTGGGAGGCCCCCGACTTCGAGGAGGTCGGTTGCGCGCCCGAGGTGACGATGTACATCGCCCGCACCGAGGCGTGACGGAGTGAACGTCCAGGGGCGCCGGAGAGGATCCGGCGCCCCTGCGGCGTGCCTACGAGGAGGAACATGCGCGTCCGGATCCTGGGTTCGGCAGCCGGTGGTGGATTCCCGCAGTGGAACTGCGGCTGCCCGGGGTGCCGGGCGGTGCGCGACGGCACGCGCCCCGCGACACCGCGTACCCAGTCGTCGATCGCGGTCAGCCCGGACGGGGAACGGTGGTGGCTCGTCAACGCCTCCCCCGACGTCCGCACCCAGCTGGCGGACACCCCCGCGCTGCACCCCACCGGCGACCGGGCCTCACCGCTGCAGGGCGTGCTGCTCACCGACGCCGAGATCGACCACACGCTCGGCCTGGTGCTGCTGCGCGAGGGCAGCGGTGTGCACGTGCACGCGACCGCCGCCTCCGAACGCACCCTGCGCGCCGGCACCGGTCTGCTGGACACGCTCGAGAAGTTCTGCCCCGTGCACTGGACACCCGTCGTCCCCGGGACCGGGCACGACCTCGGCGGGCTCGTCTACCGGGCGTTCGACGTGCCCACCGCGAAGCACGACCGGTTCGGCACCGGCGGCGACGGCGCGGGCCGGGTCGTCGGCTACCGGTTCACCGACACCGCGAGCGGCCGCAGCGCGGTCTACCTGCCCGGGGTCCAGCAGCTGACCCCCGCGGTGCTCGGCGAGCTGGCGGGTGCCGACGTACTGCTGATCGACGGCACCACCTGGCACGACGACGAGATGATCCGGCTCGGCCTGGCCTCCAAGACCGCGCACGACATGGGACACCTGCACGTCGGGGGCCCCGGTGGCAGTCTGGACGTGCTGTCCCGGCTGGGCCTGCCGCGGGTCGTCTACGTGCACGTCAACAACACCAACCCGATCCTGCTCGACGACTCGGACGAGCGCGCCGAGGTGGAGAAGGCCGGCTTCACGGTCGGCACCGACGGACTGGACCTGGAGGTCTGAGGTGAGCGCAACGCTCGACAGCGGCACCGGCACCGCACTGGTGGAACGCCTGCGCGCCCACGCCCGCAGCTACCACAGCGCGCACCCGTTCCACCTGCGGATGAACGAGGGCACGCTGACGCCCGACCAGATCCGCGGGTGGGTCGCGAACCGGTTCGCCTACCAGGAGGCCATCCCCGTCAAGGACGCGGCGATCCTCTCGAACTGCCCGGACGTCACGGTCCGGCGGCGCTGGATCCGCCGGATCACCGATCACGACGGCACCGCCGCCGACGGCCCCACGAGCGGCGGGATCGAGGCGTGGCTGCGACTCGGCGAGGCGTGCGGCCTGAGCCGGGCGGAGATCCTCGACCACCGGCACGTCCAGCCGGGTGTCCGGTTCGCCGTCGACGCCTACGTCACCTTCGCCCGCACGAAGCCCTGGGTCGAGGCGGTGGCGTCCTCGCTGACCGAGCTGTTCGCGCCCGACCTGATGGCCGAGCGGCTGGCCGCGTTCGAGAAGTACTACACCTGGATCGAGCCGGACGGCCTCCAGTACTTCCGGAACCGGTTGTTCCAGGCACCGCGGGACTCCGAGCACGCGCTCGAGGTCGTCGTCGAGCACTGCCACAGCGCCGCCGAACAGGACGCCGCCGAGGCCGCGCTGTCCTTCAAGTGCGACGTGTTGTGGTCCATGATGGACGCGATCGACCATGCCTATCCCGATCGTGGGTGACACCGTGACGGAGGTTCCCGGCGACGCCCGTCCCCGGCTCGGCCAGTTCGTCCGGATGCGTCCGGACCGGGCCACCGGCGGGCACGTCCTGCTCGGACCGGAGACCGTCGTCGTACTGAACCCCACCGGGCACGCCGTGCTGGCGCTGTGCGACGGCGGCCGGACGGTCGACGAGATCGTCGCCGCGCTCGTCGCCGGGCACGAGGGTGCCGACGAGGCCACGGTCGCCGGCCAGGTGCGCGACTACCTGGGCCGGCTCGCGGACCGGAACCTCGTGACCCTCGGCGGAGCGGGCCGATGACCGCGCCGCGCCCGTTCGGGCTGCTCGCCGAGCTCACCTACCGCTGCCCGCTGGCCTGCGCCTACTGCTCCAACCCGATCGAGCTCGCCCGCTACGACGACGAGCTCTCCACCGCCGACTGGCAGCGGGTGTTCGCCGAGGCGGCCGACCTCGGGGTGCTGCAGTGCCACCTGTCCGGCGGCGAGCCGCTGCTGCGCCGCGACCTGACCGAGCTGGTGCGCACGGCGCAGTCCCTGGGGATGTACACGAACCTGGTCACCAGCGCGATCGGGCTGTCCCGGCCGCGTGCCGAGGCGCTGCGCGCCGCCGGGCTCGACCACGTGCAGGTCAGTGTCCAGGCCGACGAGCCCGCCACGTCCGACCGGATCGCCGGGGTCCGCTCCTTCGAGCGCAAGATCGAGGCGTGCCGGCTGGTCCGGGAGCTGGGCTGGCCGTTGACCGTCAACGTCGTGCTGCACCGGCAGAACATCGACCGGATCGGCGAGATCATCACCCTCGTCGAGGAGCTGCAGGCCGACCGGGTGGAGCTGGCGAACACCCAGTACTACGGCTGGGCGTGGAAGAACCGGTCGTCGCTGCTGCCGAGCCGCGAGCAGCTCGACCGCGCCGAGGAGATCGTCACGGCGGCCCGGGCGCGGTTGGCCGGGCGCATGGAGATCGTGCACGTCCTGCCCGACTACTACAGCCGCTACCCGAAGCCCTGCATGGGCGGATGGGCGCAGCGCCAGCTCACCGTCGCGCCGGACGGGCACGCACTGCCCTGCCCGGCCGCGCAGACCCTGCCGCTGCCACCCGCGTCCGTCCGGGAGTCCTCGCTCGCCGACATCTGGACCTCCGCGCCGCTCTTCACCGCGTACCGCGGCGACAGCTGGATGCAGGACCCGTGCCGGACCTGCGACCGCAAGGAGATCGACCTCGGGGGCTGCCGCTGCCAGGCCTTCCAGCTGACCGGGGACCCGGCGGCGACCGACCCGGTCTGCCACCTCTCCCCCGAGCACGCCCGGGTGGAGGAGGCCGTGGCCGAGGCGAACCGCCCGGACCCGGTGGATCTCGAGCTGGTGCCGCGGCCGCATCGGTAGGCGCTCCGCGCTCGTGAGTGGAAAAGTGGGTCAGGGCCACGTTTTCCACTCACGGGCGCGCAGCGCCCCTAATCGTCGTCCGCAGGGACGACCCCGAAGACGACGAAGCTGACGATCCAGTAGAGGACGTAGCCGACGAGCAGCACGACGCCGTGCCAGCGTCGCAGCCGTCCGGTCCACAACGCGTACGTCGAGAACCCGATCAGGAGGATCAGCGCCGGCAGGTGCCAGACGAAGACGTCGTCGCCCACCTCGATCGCACCGCCGGCCAGCACGATGATGCCGAGCTTGGCCGTCACCGAGAACACGACCGACCCGATGACGTTGCCGACGCCGATCAGCGGCGCACCGCGGCGGGCGGGCTCGACGGTGAGGAAGATGTCCTCCAGGGTCAGCACCAGGGTCGCGATGGTCGCGCCGAACACGGTGCCGGCGATCCCGAAGTCCTCCAGGATGCCCTCGGTGCCCTCGGCCATCACCCAGGCGCCGACGACCAGCCCGACCAGCGACAGCACCGCCAGCCCGAGCAGTGCCCAGCCGGGCAGGTGCCGTTTGGAGGTGAGTGTCATGTCGCCGGTGCGGGAGACGTCGTCGGACAGCGTGCCGCCACCGCCGTTCCCGGCCCCCTCCATGACCTCGCTGTCGCGGAACACCGCGACCGACCGGGTGCGCTCGCGCACCGCGACGTAGGCCACGAACGCGACGAACAGCGCGATCAGCAGGATCGCCAGTGCCGTCCCGATCTGGCCGACGAACGCCAGCGCCACCAGGACCAGCGGGGACGCCGCGAAGATCACGAGGTAGTCGCGGGGCACCTGGACGCGGCACGGCACCAGCAGTGCGGCCAGCGCCAGCACCACGCCGACCATCGAGATCACCGTGCCGAAGACGACGCCGAGCGCGACGTCCTCCATGCCCTCCAGGTTGAGCGCGACGCCGAACACGAGGTCGTCGAACTCGATTCCGGTGAAGATCACCGCGAGGAGGAAGACGGAGATCGCGAGACCGCGGGCGGCCCCGACCAGATAGGTGATCAGTTTCTCGGCGCTGTAGATCAGCAACGCGGCACCGGCCGCGAATATGAGGATCGACATCATCGGCGGTCGCAGCCTCCTCGTCGCCACACCGCCGCGGACCAGCGCGAACGCCATCGGCGAACTCGTCGTGTGAGTATTCGTGCGCGCACCACGACACCGGCGTCACCCCACCGGGATCGATGCTGTGATAGATGCTCGCAAGAATGTGACAGCCACGACAGAGTTGATTTCCGATCCTCTTCGGAGCACTATGTCCTGTTCGCGGTGATCGGCACCACACCGTCCGATCCGGACCGCTGGGGCGGTTCAGCGCAGGTCGGGCAGGTCCCAGAAGCAGTACGACGACCCGCCGGGGTCGGGGTCCTGCGGTGCGGGCAGTGCGGAGGCGGCCAACCGGCGCAGGTAGTCGGTGACGCCGGCCCCGACGCGCCGGCGTTCGTCCTCGTCCGGCCCGGCGACGACGACCTGGCCCACGTCCCCGCCCGGCTCCGGGACGACGTCGACGGCGAGCGCGTTCCCACCCCCGTCGAGGGCGAGCGGCCACCAGCCCGCGTCCCAGTAGCGGGCCCGGACCGGGTCACCGGCGCGGACGGTCACGTGGTCGTGGCTGCCGTCCTCCAGCACGTCCAGCCAGCCGCGGTAGATCACCACGGCCTCCGCGACCGGGAGCATCCGGTAGGTCGCCGGGAAGAGGCTGGTGAACCGGTCCGGCTTGTACCCCGGCACCCGCGGGTGGTCGTTCCACTGACCGTCGCAGAGCAGGTAGAGCGCCCGGAGCGCGGCCGGGAACGGGCTGCCGAACACGACCTCGGCGGCGTCGACGTCGGCCGGGCCGGCGGGCGGGCGGGCGTTCTCCGATGCGGGGTAGCCGGCGGTGTCGAGGGCGGCCAGCCAGGTGGTCCAGGCGACGCGCGGGTCGGGATCGGTCATGGGGCGCAGCCTGGCACGAACCGGGTGGTCACCGGGCCGGATCGGGGACGACCGGCACCGGGCGCTCCGCGAGCGGCACGGCCCGGGGTCCGGCGCGTCCCGGTGGACCCCGTTCTGGCAGGGTCCCCGGGGACAGCCGACCGAGGTCGGGATCCAGCCCGCTGGGAGCACGCACCGTGACCGCACCGCAGAAGCCCGCCGTCGAGATCGTCGACGGCCCGCTGCCCACCGACCTGGTGGTCGAGGACCTCGCCGTCGGCGACGGCCCGGAGGCCAAGCCGGGCGACGCCGTCGCCGTGCACTACGTCGGCGTCTCCCAGTCCACCGGCCGCGAGTTCGACAACTCCTACGACCGTGGCCAGCCGCTGCAGTTCGGCCTCGGCGCCGGCCAGGTCATCTCCGGCTGGGACACCGGCGTCGTCGGCATGAGGATCGGCGGCCGTCGCCGGCTCGTCATCCCGCCGCACCTGGGCTACGGCGCCCGTGGCGCCGGCGGCGTCATCGCGCCGAACGAGACGCTGATCTTCGTCTGCGACCTGGTCGGCGTGAACTGAGCTCGCTCGTCCTGATCTCGGACACCCATGCCCCGGCCCGGGGAGGCGCCCACGAGGGCGGCCTCCCCGGGCCGGTCTGGGATGCGGTGGACGCCGCCGACGTCGTCGTGCACGCGGGCGACTGGTGCTCGGTGGAGCTGCTCGACCGCCTGTCGGCGCGGGCGGCCCGGCTGGTGGCCTGCTGGGGCAACAACGACGGCGACGACCTGAGGGCCCGGCTGCCGGAGACGGCCCGGGTGGTGATCGACGGCGTCCGGGTCGCGGTCACCCACGAGACCGGCGCGAAGCAGGGCCGGGAGAACCGGGCACTGCGGGCACACCCGGAGACCGACCTGCTCGTGTTCGGGCACTCGCACATCCCGTGGGACACGTGCGCGGGCGGGCTCCGCCTGCTCAACCCGGGGTCGCCGACCGACCGCAGGCGGATGCCCACCCACACCTGGATGACGCTCACGCTGGACGACGGCCGGATCGGCGACGTCGTCCTCCACCACCTCGAGGGCTAGTCGCGCGGCGGGGACGACACGTGGTGGTCGGCCTGCTCGTCGGCGGCCACGATCCGCGCGGCCTCCTCCTTCGAGCGCGCCAGCGGCGGCGCGGTGATGGCGCTGCTCTGCTCGGCCAGCTCCGGCTTGAGGCGCACCGCGACCAGGCTGGAGATCGTGGTGATCGCCAGGACGCCGATGATGACGGCCAGCGACAGCCCGATCCCGATCTCCGGCACCGGCAGCGGCTCCCCGCCGTTCAGGAACGGCAGGTCGTTCTCGTGCATGGCGTGCAGCGCGAGCTTCACGCCGATGAAGGCCAGCAGCACGGCCAGCCCGTACGACAGGAACACGAGCTTGTTGAGCAGGCCGCCGAGCAGGAAGTAGAGCTGGCGCAGGCCCATCAGCGCGAACGCGTTCGCGGTGAAGACCAGGTACGCCTCCTGGGTCAGGCCGAAGATCGCCGGGATCGAGTCCAGCGCGAACATGATGTCGGTGACGCCGATCGCGATCATCACGATCAGCATCGGCGTCAGCCAGCGCTTGCCGTCGATCTTCACGATCGTCTTGGCGCCCTGGTAGTCGTCGGTGACGGGGAAGACCTTGCGCACCCAGCGGAGGACACGGCCCTCCTCCCACTCCTCGTCGTCGCCACCGGCGGCCTGCTTGACCAGCGTGATCGCGGTGTAGACGAGGAACGCGGCGAACAGGTAGAAGACCCAGCTGAACTCGTTGATCACCGCGGCGCCCGCCGCGATGAAGATGCTGCGCATGATCAGCGCGATCACGATGCCGACGAGCAGCACCCGGTGCTGGTGGATCACCGGCACCTTGAACGCCGACATGATGATCAGGAAGACGAACAGGTTGTCGACCGAGAGCGAGTACTCGGTGAGGTAGCCGGCGAAGAACTCACCGGCGTAGGTGCCTCCGGCGACGAACCAGATGCCGATACCGAAGGCCACGGCGAGCGCGACGTAGAAGGCGACCCAGCGCGTCACCTCGCCGAGCGTGACGGCGTGCGGCTTGTGGTCGTTCAGCCAGAGATCGGCGCCGATGACCAGGACGAACCCGGCGATCGTGACCAGCCAGACCCACAGGGGGACGTTCACGTACTTCCTCCAGACCAGGGCAGCATGAGACGGCCCGAGGTCTCTCCCGCCACGTCGCCGCGGTGGCGGCGCCAGGCGTGGCCGGTGGTGCCGGGTCCACCGGGAACAACGCTCCCGTCGGCACCGTGCTGACGACACCACCGCGGTAGGGATACTCCCCTGCGGTTCGCGTGGAGTGTCCACCTCAGAACCGTTGCGTGGCGAGGCGGGGTGACCGACAGCACCCGGTACCACCCGGACGGGGACCCCGTCCGTCCTTTTTGCCCGGTCCGATTCCGGATGCCGGAAGCGTCCCACCCGGGCCGGTGGCGACGTGACTCGCCGGACACCGCAACCGGCGCGGGGGCGCGGCCGGAGCGTTCTGCGTAGTTTCGGTGTGGTGCACGTCCTCCCCCGGGCCCGCCGGCTCACCGGTCCGCTCGTCGCCCTGCTCGTCGGCGGCCTCCTGGTGTCGGTCGCCCCCGTGGCCGCCGCCGCGACCGGCGACGACGGCGGTGCCGTCACCGTCTCCGAGGAGCGGGTCGCGGTGCCGGCCGGGCCCGGTGAGCCGGGGTCGGTCGGGATCGACACCTCGCTGTACGTCCCGGCCTCCGCGACGGCGGCCACGCCCGCACCCGCGGTGCTGGTCGCCCACGGCTTCGGCGGGTCGAAGCAGTCGGTCGACCGCGACGCCCGCGAGCTCGCCGCGCGCGGCTACGTCGTGCAGACCTGGACCGCCCGCGGGTTCGGTGCGTCCGGCGGCACGATCGGGCTGAACGACCCGCAGCGCGAGGTCGCCGACGCGTCCCGGCTCCTCGACCGGCTGGCCGCGCGGCCCGAGGTCGCGCAGGACGGCGCCGGGGACCCGCGGGCCGGCGTCACGGGCGGGTCCTACGGCGGCGGGCTCGCACTGCTCCTCGCCGGCACCGATCCACGCATCGACGCGCTCGCCCCGGTGATGACGTGGAACGACCTCGGGCAGTCGCTGTTCCCGAACAACGCGGTCCCGGCCGGCGAGGACCTGCCCGGCACGCCCGCCGCGGCCGCGGACGGTCCGGACGGGGTCTTCAAGAGCGGCTGGGCCGGGGTGTTCTTCGGCTCCGGTGGCCGGGTCGCCGGAGGCTCGGGCGGGTCGGGTGGCCCGGACGACTCGAGTGGTTCCGGTGGCTCGGACGGCACCGGTGACTCCGGCGGTTCCGCTGGTCCGGGTGGCTCCGGTGACTCAGCGTCCGACGACGCCGCGGGGGGCGGCGGATCGTCGGCCGGTGGCTCCGGTGGCTCCGGTGGCTCCGACGCGCCCGGAGCCGGATCGTCCGCCGGGAGCGGCGGCCCGGCCGGCGGGGCCGTTCCCGGCTCCGCCGCCCCCGGAGCCGGAGGCGTCCCCGAAGCGCCGTCCGCCGCCGTTCCGGGCGCACAGGTGACCTGCGGCCGGTTCGCCGCCGACGTCTGCGCCGCCTACGCCGAGGCCGCCCGCAGCGGCCGGGTCTCCCCGGAGCTGGCGGCACTGCTGCGTCGTTCCTCCCCCGCGACCGTCACCGGCCGGATCGCCGCGCCGGCGCTGCTGGTGCAGGGCGAGCAGGACACTCTCTTCGGCCTCGACCAGGCCGACGCGAACGCCCGGGAGATCGCCGCGAACGGCACGCCGGTGTCGGTGCTGTGGTTCGCGGGCGGTCACGACGGCTCCGCCCCGGACTCCGAGGTCCGCGCCCGGATCGGCGACTGGTTCGACCAGCACCTGCGCGGGGAACCCGCCGCCGACGGCACGACCGGAGCGCTGGCGGAGGCCCCGTTCGCCTACCAGGTGCGCAGCAACGTCCGCACCCGCGGCGACACGCCGACCGGCCGCACCGTGCTCGCCGACGGCTACCCCGGTCTCACCGGTGGCGCGACCCCGGCGACGCCCGTCCCGCTGTCGGGCGGCGAGCAGGTCGTCGCGCACCCGCCCGGCGGCAACCCGGCGGCGATCACCTCGCTGCCCGGTCTGGGCTCGGCGCTCGGCTCGCTGGGGTCGCTCGGGTCGCTCTCCTCGCTCGCCGCGCCCGGACAGTCCGCACGGTTCGTCTCCGAGCCGGTCGCCGAGGCGATGCAGCCGTCCGGGGCCGCGCGGACGACGGTGCGGATCGCGCGGGTGCCGGGCCAGCCGGCGCCGTCGACGGCGGTCCTGTTCGCCTCGGTGAGTGCGCTGTCCCCGGACGGCCGCAGCACCCTGCTCGGCAACGCCGTCGCCCCGCTGCGGGTCGGCGTCCCGGCCGACGGCAGCCCGGTGGAGGTGGCGGTGACGCTGCCCGGCGTCGTCGCACCGGTCACGGCGGGCAGCCGGCTGCAGGTGCAGTTCGCGACGACCGACCAGTCCTACGACTCGGGCACCGATCCGGCGGTGTGGCGGGTCTCCCCGGGCGGGGACGGGACGCTGTCGGTCCCGCAGGTCCCCGGCCGTACCGAATCGGCAGGCACCGTGCCCCTCTGGCCGGTCCTCGGGATCGCCGGTGTGCTCGCCGCCGCGCTGGCAGCCTGGCTGGTCACCCGGTACCGGTCCCGCCGTGCGGATCCGGACGCCGCGGACGCCGCCGCGGACGGGAGCGGCGACGAGGTTCCGCCGTTGCAGGTGAGCGGCCTCGCGAAGACCTACCGCAACGGCTTCCGGGCCGTCTCCGACGTCTCCCTGACGGTGCCCCGCGGCGCGGTGCTCGGGCTGCTCGGCCCGAACGGCGCCGGGAAGACGACCGTGCTGCGGATGCTGCTGGGCCTGATCGCACCGACGGGAGGCGAGATGCGGGCGTTCGGACGCCCGATCCGCCCGGGGGCGGCGGTGCTGTCCCGGATCGGGGCGTTCGTGGAGGGGCCGGGCTTCCTGCCGCACCTGTCGGGGGCGGAGAACCTGCGGCTGTACTGGCAGGCGACCGGGCGCCCCCCGGAGCAGGCGCGGATGGCGGAGACCCTGGAGATCGCCGGGCTCGGCGACTCGGTGCACCGGAAGGTCGGCACGTACTCGCAGGGGATGCGGCAGCGGCTGGCGATCGCGCAGGCCATGCTGGGGCTCCCGGAGCTGCTCATCCTCGACGAGCCCACCAACGGGCTCGACCCGCCCCAGATCCACGCGATGCGGGAGCTGCTGCGCCGCTACGCGTCCGCCGGCCGCACGGTGCTGGTCTCCAGCCACCTGCTGTCGGAGGTCGAGCAGACCTGCACCGACGTCGTCGTCATGCACCGGGGAACGGTCGTCGCGTCCGGCACCGTCGCCGAGCTCACGGCGGCCGGCGGTGGGTCGTCGTTCACCGTCGACGACACCGGCCGGACCGCCGGGATCCTGGCCGGTCTGGACGGTGTGTCCGACGTGATCACCGGCGACGAACCGGGTGTGGTGCACGCCCACCTCGACGGCGTCGCGCGGGCCGACGCCGTCGCCGCGCTGGTCGGCGCGGGGGTCGCGGTCAGCGCGGCCGGGCCGCGCGGACGGCTGGAGGACGCGTTCCTGGAACTGGTGGGCCCGGAGGGCCGTGACGTGAGCGGAGGTGGCTCGTGAGCAGCGACGACGGCCGCCGGGGCGGGGACGAGCGCCAGCTGTCCACCCGGCGGGGGCACGTGGGCGATCTCGTCGAGGGCGGGGCCGCGCCACCGGCCGTCCCCGGCCGGACGCTGCCGCTGCGGACCGAGCTGGTCCGGCAGCTGGAGCGGCGCCGCACGCAGGTGGCGTTCGCGCTGGTCGTGGCCATGCCGATCATCCTGTGGGCGGCGTTCTCACTGGGCGGCGACGACGACGGCGGCACGGCGAGCGGGCCGAACCTCGTCGACCTGGCGTCGGGTTCCGCGACGAACTTCGCGGTCTTCACGCTGTTCGCGTCGGCGAGCTTCCTGCTGGTGGTGCTGGTGGCGTTGTTCTTCGGGGACACGGTGGCGGCCGAGGCGTCCTGGTCGTCGCTGCGCTACCTGCTGGCGATCCCGGTGCCGCGGGCGCGGCTGCTGCGGCAGAAGGCCGTCGTCGCGGGGCTGCTGTCGGTCGCGGCCCTGTTGCTGCTCCCGATCGCGTCGCTGGTGGTGGGTGCGATCGCGTACGGCACCGGGGACCTGGTGTCCCCGGTGGGCGAGTCGCTGCCGTTCTGGACGGCCGTCGGCCGGGTCCTGCTCGGGGCGCTCTACGTCACCGTGCAGCTGAGCTGGGTCGCGGGGCTCGCCCTGCTGCTGTCGGTGAGCACCGACGCACCGCTGGGCGCGGTCGGCGGGGCGGTGATGGCGTCGATCGTCTCCCAGATCATCGACCAGATCGACGACCTCGGCGTGATCCGGAACTTCCTGCCCACCCACTACGGCGACGCCTGGTCCGCACTGCTGGCCCGGGACATCGACTGGGCCGAGATGACCTACGGGGCGTTCTCCGCGGTCTGCTACGCGACCGTCTTCCTGGGGGCGGCGGCCTGGCGCTTCACCCGCAAGGACATCACCAGCTGAGCGGTGCCGGGCCGGGGGGCTCCCCGGCCCGGCGCGGCTCAGACCATGACGACCCCGCCGTCGATCATGACGGCCTGGCCGGTCATGTAGTCCGAGTCCGGTGAGGCCAGGTAGGAGACGAAGGCCGCGACGTCGTCGGCGGTCTGCACCCGTCCCAGCGGGATGCCCTGGGCGTACTGCTTCAGGGTCTCCCCCTTCGCCGCGCCGCTACGGGCGCCCATCTGCTCGTCGATGAGGTCCCACATGTCGGTGCCGACGATGCCCGGGCAGTAGGCGTTGACGGTGATCCGGTGCGGCGCGAGCTCCTTCGCCGCGGCCTGGGTCAGCGCGCGGACGGCGAACTTGGTCGCCGAGTAGTGGCCGAGCAGGTCGAACCCGGCGTGGCCGGCGATCGACGCGGCGTTGACGATCTTGCCCCCGGTACCGCGGTCGATCATCACGCGGGCCGCGGCCTGCAGGCAGTACACGACACCGAACACGTTGACGTCGAAGATCCTCCGCAGGTCGTCGGGGGTGACCTCCAGCAGCGGCTTGACCTGGGCGATCCCGGCGTTCGCGACCATGACGTCCAGCCCGCCGAGCTCGTCGACGACCCGGCCAACCAGCGCGGTGACGGCGTCCGGGTCGGTGACGTCGCCGGGATACGGACGGGCGGTCCCGCCGGCCGCGACGATCTCCTCGGCCACCGCGGCGGCGCCGTCGGCGTTCACGTCGTTGACGGCGACCGAGTGGCCGTCGCGGGCGAGGCGCAACGCGATCCCCCGCCCGATCCCCCGCCCTGCCCCGGTGACCACGGCGACACCCATGTCGGCTCCCTTCGTCTCGGCAGACGCGCGGGACGCCGGTGCGCGCGGCGCGGCGTCCCTGCCGCGTGGGCCGGTCCCGGCCCGCCACACCGAGTCCACCGCGTGACGGCGGTCACGGCCACCGTTGCAGCCGGGTTGCAGCGGGACGGCCGCGGGCCGTCAGGCCCGGCGGAGGGCGGCGACGCCGGGTGCCGCCGAGTCGCGGACGATCCGGCTCTGCGCGACCCCGGCGAGGTCCAGCTCGACCTCCGGGGCGATCCGGTACGGGCGGGCCAGCAGGATCCCGCCGAGGCCACGCCGGAGCCGGGACATCTCCGCGCGCACCGTGACCAGGTGCGCCCGGTCGCCGTACAGGCCCTGCGACAGCGCCGCCGCGTCCAGCCCACCGGTGCCCGCACGGGCCAGGAGGACGAGCACCTCGGCGTGCCGGATCGACAGCGGGTGCACCCAGCGGGAGGTGCCCTCGACGACGGCGCTCGGCGGGCGGGCGTCCAGGTCCAGGCGGAGCCGCATCCGCGGGGAGCCGCCGGCGTCGGCGGGCCGCAGCAGCCACCCGCCCGGGACCGGCTCCGGGAGACACGGGCCCAGGCCGTGCACCGCGAGCAACCGGTCCGCGGTCGGTGCCGCGACCCGTTCCACACCGGGCAGCCCGGTCGCAGCGGCGACCCAGCCGTGGTCGTCGACGACCAGACCGGGCCCCGACGAGCGGGCGAGCATCGGGGCGCCGATGGTGCGCAGCATCTCCAGCCGGGCCTCGTGCCACTGCCACAGCCCGGCCTCGGCGAGGCGCACCGCGGTGTCGACCAGCGCGACCGTCGTCGGATGGATGGTCTCGGCGGGCCCGGAGATGTCGACGACCCCGAGCAGCTCCCCGCTGCGCGGGTCGTGCACCGGTGCCGCGGTGCAGGTCCAGCCGTGGTGGCTGCGCACGAAGTGCTCGGCGGAGAAGATCTGGACCGGCCCGTCCTCGGCGATCGCGGTCCCGATCGCGTTCGTGCCGACCGTGCGCTCCGACCAGTTCGCGCCCTCGGTGAAGCCCAGTGCGTCGGCACGGCGGCGGACGGAGGTGGAGCCCTCTCGCCAGAGCAGCACCCCGTCGGCGTCGGTCACCACCATCACGTGCCGCGCGTCCTCGGCGATCGAGGTGAGCGCCGACCGCAACGCCGGGAGCACCGGGACCAGCGGGGAGGTGGTCCGTCGCTGCTCCACCACGCCCGCGTCGAGCGGACCGGGAGGGTCACCCGCGTCGGGGTTCACACCCTGCGCGCGGACCCGGTCCCAGGAGCGGGCCACCAGCCGTCGGGCACGGTCGGGCACGGCGTCGCCGGACAGCACGGCGTCGTGCAGCCGGGACAGCATGCGGGCGTGCCTGCCGAGATCGGTGCCCGGACGTACCGCGCAGATGCTCGCCTCGTTCTCGACGTCGTCGTCGGCCACCGGCACCTCCCGGCCCCAGGTTAGGCGTGCCCCTGTGGCGCGCGCCATAGGGGCACGCCGAACGACGAGCCGGTCGGGGCGGGGTCAGGGCCCGACGCGGAGCATCTCCGGCGCAGGTGCCGCCGGGCCGCCCGGGCGGCCCGCCCCGCGGGTGACGTACCAGCAGCCCAGGGCGAGCGCGATCACCGCCGGGACGACGTAGCTGGCGCAGAGCAGCTGCTCGTACCAGGTCCAGCGCATCTGGACGCCCCACACGTTCGGCAGCCAGCGGAACGGCGCGAGGAAGAAGATCGTCGCGATGACCGCGCCGACCACCCCCCAGGCGACGGACCGGTACCGGATCGCGTGCGCGGCGATGCCGATCAGGGCGGGCACCACCCACACCCAGTGGTGCGACCAGGCGGTGGGCGTCGCCATCAGGACGACGGCGGCGGTCGCCGACAGCGCGATCACCGGCTCGCTGCGGCGGATCACCGGCACCGCCAGCGCGAGCAGCCCGGCTACGATCAGCAGCCACAGCACGGTGAACCACGGCTCGGGCAGCCCCATCCGGGCCAGCGACGCCTGCACGGTCTCGTTGGAGAAGAACGTCGACCCGCTCACCCCGGCCGCCGGCCCCCCGACGAACCAGTAACGGACCGACGAGTCGAGATCGACGAGGAACCCGATCCCGGTGGCGACGACACCGGTGACGACGGCGACGCCCGCCGCCTTCCAGTCACGGCGCACCAGGAAGAACAGCACCAGCCCGCCGGGGGTCAGCTTGATCGCGGCGGCGAGCCCGAGCAGCATGCCGCGCGGCCAGAGCGTGCGGGGGGCGAGGCAGTCGACGGCGACCAGCGCCATCAGGACCAGGTTGATCTGGCCGAAGGCGTAGGTCTGCGCCACGGGCTCGATCAGCAGCGTCGCCGCCAGTGCCGGCACTCCGAGGACGAGCGCGGCACGCCATCCGCCCGCCGGCCACGCCGCCCGGATCGCCAGCACGATGCACAGCGCCAGCGAGAGCAACGAGACGACGAACTGGGTGCCGAACGCGGCGCCGTACGGGATCACCGTCAGCGGGACCATCGCGATCGCCGCGAACGGCGGGTAGATGAAGGGCAGCGGGGGCCCGTTCATCGGCAACGGCAGCGGGCCGTACATGTCGCCGCCCGCCATCCACACCTGCACGCCGAGCCGGTAGACGTCGAGATCGAGCGCGTAGCCGCCGAGCCGGATGAACGACCAGAACAGCGAGACCGCCAGCAGCGGCACCGTCACCCAGAGCGTGGCCGTGGTCAGCGCCGCGGACCGCAGCCGGAACAGGGTCCCGGCACCGGGGACGGGCACGTCCGGGTCGGGCGTGGTGCTGGTGACGGTCACGCGGGCTCCTCCGCTGCGCGCCGGGGCCGGGCCGGAGGACCCGGACGGCCGTGTGGTGGACGAGAACGGTGGCCCACGGTAGCGGGAGGCCGTGGCACACCCACAGCCCGGCCGCCCTACGGCACGGCCGTCACGTCACCCCGGCCGCGTCCATCCCGCGCAGCTCCTTCTTGAGGTCCCCGATCTCGTCACGCAGCCGGGCCGCGAGCTCGAACTGGAGGTCCCGGGCCGCGGTCAGCATCTGGTCGTTCATCTGCTGGATCAGGTCGGCGAGCTCGGCCCGCGGCATCCCCGCGGTGTCCTTCGCCGGCACACCGGCGCTGCCCGCCGACGGGGCCCGGCCCGCCTCGCCGGCGGCCCGCTTGCCCCGGGAGGCGTTGCGCCCGGAGCCGCCGACCGGCACCGACTCGGTGTCCTCGGCCTCGCGGTAGACCTGGTCGAGGATGTCGGCGATCCGCTTGCGCAGCGGCTGCGGGTCGATGCCGCGCTCGGTGTTGTAGGCGACCTGCTTCGCCCGGCGACGGTCGGTCTCGTCGATGGCGTACTGCATCGAGTCGGTGATCCGGTCGGCGTACATGTGCACCTGGCCGGACACGTTCCGCGCGGCGCGGCCGATCGTCTGGATCAGCGACGTGCCCGAGCGCAGGAAGCCCTCCTTGTCCGCGTCGAGGATCGCGACCAGCGACACCTCGGGCAGGTCGAGACCCTCGCGGAGCAGGTTGATGCCGACCAGCACGTCGTACTCGCCGGACCGCAGCTGGCGCAGCAGCTCCACCCGGCGCAGCGTGTCGACCTCGGAGTGCAGGTACCTGACCTTGATGCCGAGCTCGAGCAGGTAGTCGGTGAGGTCCTCGGCCATCTTCTTGGTCAGCGTGGTGACCAGGACCCGCTCGTCGCGCTCGGTGCGGTCGCGGATCTCGGCGACCAGGTCGTCGATCTGGCCCTTGGTGGGCTTCACCACGACCTCGGGGTCGACCAGCCCGGTCGGCCGGATCACCTGCTCGACGAACTCACCGCCGGTCCGGTTCAGCTCGTAGGGCCCCGGGGTGGCGGACAGGTAGACGGTCTGACCGATCCGGTCGGCGAACTCCTCCCAGGTCAGCGGCCGGTTGTCGACCGCCGACGGGAGCCGGAACCCGTACTCGACGAGGTTGCGCTTGCGGGACATGTCGCCCTCGTACATGCCGCCGATCTGCGGCACGGTCACGTGCGACTCGTCGATGACGAGGAGGAAGTCCTCCGGGAAGTAGTCGATCAGCGTGGCCGGTGCGGTGCCGGCCCCGCGGCCGTCGATGTGACGCGAGTAGTTCTCGATGCCCGAGCAGAACCCGACCTGCCGGATCATCTCGATGTCGTACTGGGTGCGCATCCGCAGGCGCTGGGCCTCGAGCAGCTTGCCCTGGTTCTCCAGCTGCTCGAGCCGCTGCTCCAGCTCGGCCTCGATGTCGGAGACCGCACGCTCCATCCGGTCCGGGCCCGCGACGTAGTGGGTGGCCGGGAAGATCCGGATCTCGTCGACCTGCTCGACGGTGTCCCCCGTCAGCGGGTTGAGGTGGTAGAGCGCCTCGATCTCGTCGCCGAAGAACTCGATCCGCAGCGCCAGCTCCTCGTACGCCGGGATGATCTCGACGGTGTCCCCGCGGACCCGGAAGGTGCCGCGGGTGAAGGACATGTCGTTGCGCGTGTACTGGATGTCGACAAGGAGCCGCAACAACCGGTCCCGCTCGACCTCCTCACCGACCGCCAGGGCCACCGACCGGTCCAGGTACGACTGCGGGGTACCGAGGCCGTAGATGCAGGACACCGACGCGACCACGACGACGTCGCGCCGGGACAGCAGGTTCATCGTGGCCGAGTGCCGCAGCCGCTCGACGTCGTCGTTGACGGAGCTGTCCTTCTCGATGTAGGTGTCGGTCTGCGCGATGTACGCCTCGGGCTGGTAGTAGTCGTAGTACGAGACGAAGTACTCGACCGCGTTGTGCGGCAGCATCTCCCGCAGCTCGTTCGCCAGCTGTGCGGCCAGCGTCTTGTTGGGCGCCATCACGAGCGTCGGCCGCTGCTGCTGCTCGATCAGCCAGGCCGTGGTCGCCGACTTGCCCGTACCGGTCGCGCCCATCAGCACGATGTCCTGCTCGGCGGCGCGGAGCCGCCGGTCGAGGTCCGCGATCGCCGTCGGCTGGTCCCCCGCCGGCTGGAGGTCGCTGACGACCTGGAACCGGCCGTCCTTCCGCTCGATCTCGCCGACCGGGCGGTGCTCGGAGTGCGCGAGCGGCGTGTCCGTCGGCGTGGTGCCGGCATCGGGGTGCACGTCGGCGGCGGTGCTCGCCGCGGAGCCCGGGACCTCGGTCGCGAAAGCCATGGCCCCAGGGTACGAGCGACCTCCGACAGTTTCGCGTCGTACGCCCCTGACAGCCCCTCGCCCGCCCCGGCAGGATGCACCCCGTGCACCCGCCGAAGTCGCAGCTGTTCGACCCCGACGCCCGTGCCCAGTACGACACCAAGGGCATCCGCCGCGAGATCGAGACGCTCCGGGAGGAGAGCTGGGGGCTCTACGTCTCCCGGCCGGTCGTCGCCCGGCCGAACGCCTGGTGGGTCGAGTCCTGGGTGCTGCCGGAACTCGGCGTCTGTCTGTCCGACTGGCGGTGGCGGCCCGGGCACGAGCGTGACCAGGACATGTACATCGACGTCGCGTCGCTGGTCCGGGAGGGCCGGCGGATCCGGATGACCGACCTCTACCTGGATCTCGTGGTCCACCGCGGCCGGGAGACCGAGGTCGTCGACACGGACGAGTTCGTCGCCGCGGTCGCCCAGGGCCTCCTGGACCCCGTGCAGGCCGAGTACGCCCTGGAGCGCTCGCACGCGGTGCTCGACGGTCTCGCGCGGCACGGCCACGACCACGAGGCGTGGCTGGCCTCGCTCGGCGTCGACCTGGGGCCGCGCGCCGAGCCCGAGGCCCCCGCCGATCTCGCCGGCTGACCCGGCGCCCGGTCAGACGGCCGGGTGCTGTGCCGGGCCGAGCCCGACGGCGCTGGTGCTCGACGACTCGCCGGTCTCCGAGCTGGTGCTGGTCGGGCCGGCCGTCGTCGAGCTCGTGGTCGGGGCAGCCGAGCTCGAGGTCGTCGTCTCGGTCGGCTCCGGCGAGCCCTCCCCGTTCGACGACGACGGCGGCGTCGTCGGGTCGTCGGTGGGGGTCGGCGTCGGCGTCTCGCTCGGCGGCGGCGTCGTCGGCGGGGTGGTCGGGTCCGGCGAGCCCTCCGGCGGGTTCGTCGTCGACGGGGGCGGCGTGCTGCCACCGTCGTCGTCCCCCGGCGGCGGTGTGCCCGGACCCGGCCCCGGACCCGGTGCGGGCGGGGGCGGCGGGACCTGTCCCCCACCGGCGGGCGGCGCCGGGGGCGGCGGCAGCACGGGCGCCGGAGCACCCGCCACGGGGCCGGAGCCCTCCAGCGCGCCGCCCTCGGTCGCGGCGGTGGTGGGGTCGAACGACGGCGGCAGCGTCCCGTCGTCGAGCGCGGGGCTGCCCGGCTCCTCGGCCTGCACCGGCGCCGGGGTCGAGGCGCCGGTCTGCGGCGAGGCGATGGCGAACGGCGCTCCGACGAAGGAGCCGCCCGGGGCAGCGGCCGTCGCGACCGCGGTGAGCCCGCCCAGCGAGCCGACGGTCAGCACCGCGGCGGCCGCGGCGGTGGTCGCGCGCCGGGCTCCGGCGGCGCGGGCGATCACGTCGTCGATCGCCGGCAGCGGCACCGCGGCCGCCAGCACGTCGTCGAGCCGGTGGAACTCGCGGTCGATGTCGCCGTACCCGTTCATGCCCGTCCCCCCTCGACGGCGGGCGGGTACCCACCGTCCGCGCCGGGGAACGCCACGGGCGCCCCGACGATCTCCTCCAGCACCTCGGCCATGCCCTCGGTGACGATCTCGCGCCCCCGCGCCAGCCGTCGCCGGACGTCCTGCTCCCCGACCCGTTCCAGCTCCGCCACGGCGCCGACCGGCAGGCCCGCCATGTGGTGCAGCACGACCGCGCGGCGGTCCGCCGCGCCGAGCCGGCCCAGCGCCTCCAACAGGGCCCCGGTGCGCGGGTCGGTCTCCTCCGCGGAGGGACGGCGCCTGCGCCGCAGGAACCGGCCACGCATCGAGGTCCGGATCGCGACCCGGCGCACCCAGCCGACGGCCCCGTCGCCGTCGGCGCCGTGGCCGTCGTCGGCCCGCAGGTCCGACCAGCGCCGCCAGGCGCGCGAGTACGCGTCCTGCGCGGCGTCGTGCGCCTCCTGCGGGTTCAGCGTGATCGCGTAGAGCTGGGCCACCAGGCGCGGGTAGTGCGTCTCGAGGTGTGCACCGAAGTCCGCGCGGAGCTCGCCGTGCGGGAGCGTGCGGTGCTGCTGCACCATCGCCCCGCTGATCGGCGGGGGCTCCTCGCCCGCCGGTCCGTCGTCCCACGCACCGCCGCCGGTCCAGGCCCCGTACTCGGCACCCGGGGCCCCTCCGACGTAGGGGTCGTACCCGTACTCGTCCGGATGGGGGACGCCGGGCACGCGACCGGGCTCGGCGTACTCGCCGCCCGCCCCGTATCGCTGCGCCACCGTGCTCAACCCCGTGTCCTCTCGTCGCCGTACCCGGTCCCCGTGCCGACCGGGCCGCGGTGCGGCCCGACCGGCGGAGACCGCCCGTACCCCGGCGGGACGGGAGCGCCGACGCTCTCTCCCCGCCTGATCGACCAACGAGCAGGAACCGTTACAGAAACGGGTGGATCTTCACGCGGGCGTCACGGATCGCATCACACCCGGACGGACGTATCACCCGGACGGGTCGTCGCGCCACGCCGCCGTGTGCGCCGAGTAGCGGATCGGGTCCGGATCGTCCCCGTAGAGCGTCGCGGCGGCCTGCTTCCGTTCGGCGTAGCCGGCACGGGCCCGGTCGTCGGCACGGAGGCGGTCCCGGATCCCGAGCGCGTGCCGCCACGCGGGGGAACCGTGGACCCGCACGACGACGACGGCCGGCCGGCCCGGATCGGCGGAACGGTGCACCCGGACGGTTCCCGCGGCGTCCGGCTCCGCCCCCGGGTCCACCGGGAATCCGGCGTCGGCGAGCGGACCGGCCAGTAGTGCGGCGTCGGAGCGCGACTCGACCGCCAGCTGCAGGTCCAGCACGTCGCGGGCGCGGAGCCCGGGTACCGCCGTCGAGCCGACGTGCTCGACGCCGCGCCCGAGCCGCCCGGCCGCGACGCCGATCCGGTCGGCGAGCCTGCGGGCCTGCCCGGCCCAGTCCGGGTCCGGCTCGACCAGGCTCGGGGCCCCGTCGGACACCGGTCGCCCGCGGCGCAGGTTCTCCTCGAACGGCACCAGCCGCTCGTCCCACAGCGCGTCCACCCGGCGACGGGTGGAGTCCTCGTCGCCGGAGTTGTCGAGCCAGACGTCCGCAGCGGCCCGGCGCTGCGCGTCGGTGGCCTGGGCCGCGATCCGGGCGCGGGCGTCGGCCTCGGCCATCCCGCGGGCCCCGACGAGCCGACGGACCCGCTCCTCGGCGTCGACCCCGACCACGACGACGAGGGGGAACGCCGGCGCCGTCCCGCCCTCCACGAGCAGCGGGACGTCCTGCACGACGATCGCCTCCGGCGGCGCCGCGGCGACGAGCTCGTCCGAGCGTGCCCGCACCAGCGGGTGCACGATCCCGTCCAGCGTGCGCCGGGCCTCCGGGTCCCCGAAGACGATCGACGCGAGCGCGGGCCGGTCGAGCTCGCCGTCCGGCCCCAACACGCCGTCACCGAACGCCCCGACCACCGCGGCGAGCCCCTCGGTCCCGCCCGCGACGACCTCGCGGGCGATGCGGTCGGAGTCGACCAGCACCGCCCCACGCTCGACGAGACGGCGGGCGACCGTCGACTTGCCCGCCCCGATTCCTCCGGTCAGCCCTGTCCGCAGCACACGAGCACCGTATCGGCGACGACCGTCAGGACGTGATCAGGTCGCGCCGGGTGCACCGGAGGCGGGACGGCCCGCCTGCGACACGGGGCCGCCCGGCGCCGGCGTGGCCGGGCGCGCCGACGGCGGCTGCGTCGGCGTGAGCGCCGGGAGGATGCGCTGGGCGAGGTCCGGCAGGGTCTCCGAGGCCGGGCGGTTCTGCCCCGGCGCCGCGACCGGCAGGATGAAGGTCAGCGTGTCGACCCCGTAGACCATCGCGAGGGTGGTCTCGTCCGGCCGCTCGATCAGCACCCCGGGGACAGTCCCGACGGTGATGTCCCGCGAGGCCGTGGCGTCCGACCGCTCGGCGTTGGCGTTGAGCTGCCACTGCCGGGTCGCCGATGCGGTGTCGCCGTACCGGCCGATGTTGAGCTGGTACAGCACCGGGCCGCTGTTGCGGGCGCCGCCACCGCCGAACGCCTGCTCCTGCCCGCCGGCACGGTAGGTGCAGGCGGTGCGCTCGGTGCGGTTCACGGCCAGCTCGGGGACCCCGCGCACGGACTGGACCGACACGGAGCCGAGGACCTGGCCGAACAGGGCACCGGCCTGCTCCGGGTCCATGATCTGCGCACAGTCGGTGGGCAGGGCGATCGGGATCGGCGCGGACCCGGACTGGGCCGAGGCCGAGTCCTCCGCGGCGAAGGTCGGGACGGCGATCCCGGGATCACCCGACGCGGTGGCGCATCCGGAGAAGACGGCCCCGACGAGGGCGACCCCGGCGAGGAGCGCCACCCGTCCGCGACGGGTGGCGGAGAAGGACTGCAGGGCGGTGCCGGAGCGCGTCCGGCGGACGGAGCGGCCGACCATGATGACAATCTAGAGCCCGGCGGAGATCGACTTCCCGAACGCAGCCGGAGCGTAGGGCGACCGGTGCCGAACCGTGATCTCTACCCGGCGTGTCCGAACCGACACGCCGTGCAACGGCGCAGGCATCACCCGGTCGTGTCGACACGCCGATGTACTCCCTCGGACGGCCGCCGACATGCGCCGAGCCCCGGCGACCACAGGGGTCACCGGGGCTCGGTGCGGCACTGCGATCCGGCCCGCGGGGGGCCGGGTCACGGGATCAGGCTCCGCCGGAGAGCTTCTCCCGCAGCGCGGCGAGCTGCTCGTCGCTGGCGAGGGAGCCGCCCGACTCGGCCTGGCCACCGCCGCTGCCACCGGTGCTGCTGCCGGCGCTGGGACGCTCGTCGCCCCCGCCCGAGGAGTAGTTGGCCGGCGCGACGTCGTCGCCACCCTCCGCCTCGGCCTCGGCGGCCTTGCGGATCTGCGCCATGTGCTGCTCGTAGCGGGCCTGGGCCTCGGAGTACTGCTTCTCCCAGGTGGAACGGGCCTCGTCGAAGCCCTCCTTCCACTCGCCGGAGTCGACGTCGAAGCCCTCGGGGTAGATGTAGTTCCCCTGGTCGTCGTACTCGGCGGCCATGCCGTACCGGGTCGGGTCGAACTCGGTCTCGGTCGTCATGCCCTCGTTCGCCTGCTTCAGCGAGAGGGAGATGCGACGCCGGTCGAGGTCGATGTCGATGACCTTGACCATCGCGTCGTCGCCGACCTGGACGACCTGCTCCGGCACCTCGACGTGGCGCTCGGCCAGCTCGGAGATGTGGACCAGGCCCTCGATGCCCTCCTCGACGCGGACGAACGCGCCGAACGGGACGAGCTTGGTGACCTTGCCCGGGACGATCTGGCCGATCGCGTGGGTCCGGGCGTAGAGGCGCCACGGGTCCTCCTGGGTCGCCTTCAGCGACAGGGAGACCCGCTCGCGGTCGAGGTCCACGTCGAGGACCTCGACGGTGACCTCCTGGCCGACCTCGACCACCTCGGAGGGGTGGTCGATGTGCTTCCAGGACAGCTCGGAGACGTGCACCAGGCCGTCGACACCGCCCAGGTCGACGAACGCACCGAAGTTGACCACCGAGGAGACGACGCCCTTGCGGACCTGGCCGCGCTGCAGCTGGTTGAGGAACTCGCTGCGGACCTCGGACTGGGTCTGCTCGAGCCAGGCGCGGCGGGACAGGACCACGTTGTTGCGGTTCTTGTCCAGCTCGATGATCTTGGCCTCGATCTTGCGGCCGACGTACGGCTGCAGGTCGCGGACGCGGCGCATCTCGACCAGCGAGGCCGGGAGGAAGCCACGGAGCCCGATGTCCAGGATCAGGCCGCCCTTGACGACCTCGATGACGGTGCCCTCGACCGGCTCGTCGGCCTCCTTGAGGGCCTCGATCGTGCCCCAGGCGCGCTCGTACTGGGCGCGCTTCTTGGACAGGATCAGGCGGCCTTCCTTGTCCTCCTTCTGGAGGACGAGGGCCTCGACGAACTCGCCGACCTCGACGACCTCGGCGGGGTCGACGTCGTGCTTGATCGACAGCTCGCGCGAGGGGATGACGCCCTCGGTCTTGTAGCCGATGTCGAGCAGGACCTCGTCACGGTCGACCTTGACGATGGTGCCTTCGACGATGTCGCCATCGTTGAAGTACTTGATCGTCTGGTCGATGGCGGCGAGGAAGTCCTCCTCCGACCCGATGTCGTTGATAGCGACCTGCGGCGTGGTCGGGGCGGCGGTGGTGTCGGTGGACATGTAGTGGGGTGCTCCGATGGATTTCTCTGACATGGGCGGTCCGGTCCGCGCTGCTGCAGCAACGCTCACCGGTTCTGGTGCGTATAGCTGTGACGTTGTAACAGTCACCCTCTGGCGTCGATTCCCGTGGTCGGAACCTACGTGCGACGGGCGGTCGCGAGGCGGCGCAGGAGTGGCGCCGGGCGGTCGTCCGACACGTTGACCACGGTCAGGAAATCATGCTACGCGGCACCGAAAGTCCCGGGCAATGCGGGTCCGGTAAACGGGCGAACGGCCGGCACTGCGACGATCGGGTGGCGATGAGCAGCCGCGACGAGTATTCCTCCGCCGAGACCGCCGTCGGGACCGCGGGCGTGGCCCGGCGCCGGGTGTCCGGCGCCGAGTCCGAGGCCGCGGGCCGCCGGTGGTGGGACGCCGACGCCGACGCCGACGACTACCTGGCCGAGCACGGTGCCGACATCGGCGACGCGGCGTTCGTCTGGTGCCCGGAGAACCTCCACGAGGACGAGGCGGAGCTGCTCGGCCCGCGGGAGTCCCTCGCCGGCAGGCGGGTCCTGGAGATCGGCGCGGGGTCGGCCCCCTGCAGCCGGTGGCTCGCCGCGCACGGCGCGCACCCGGTCGCGCTGGACGTCTCCGGCGGCATGCTCCGGCACGCCGCGGCGCTCAACGGACGGACCGGGATCGCGGTGCCGCTCGTCCAGGCGGGCGCGGAGCACCTGCCGTTCGGCGACCGGACCTTCGACCTGGCCTGCTCCGCCTTCGGCGCGATCCCGTTCGTCGCGGAGCCGGAGCGGGTCATGCGCGAGGTGCACCGGGTGCTGCGCCCCGGCGGGCGCTGGGTGTTCGCGGTGAACCATCCGATGCGCTGGATGTTCCCCGACGATCCCGGCCCGGCCGGCCTGACCGTCACGCAGTCGTACTTCGACCGGACGCCCTACCTCGAGGTCGACGCGCAGGGCCGGGCCACCTACGTCGAGCACCACCGGACGATCGGCGACCGGGTGCGCGACGTCGTCGCCGCCGGGCTGGTCCTCGAGGACCTGGTGGAGCCGGAGTGGCCGGAGGGGCACGACCGGGTGTGGGGCCAGTGGTCGCCGCTGCGGGGCGAGCTCTTCCCGGGCACCGCGATCCTGGTGACCCGCAGGCCCGCGTGAGCGCCGGGCGGGCCGGCGCACCGGCCCGCCCGTGCGGTCAGAGCCCGACGACCGCGCCGGTCTCCAGGTCGTAGCGGGCGCCGACGATCGTCAGCCGCCCGTCGCGCACCAGCTCGGCGAGCGCCGGCTCGGTGCCGAGCTGCGCGACCTCGCGGCGGACGTTGGCGTCCACCGCGGCGGCCACGGCCTCGTCGCCCTCACCCGAGCAGACGGGCGCGATGTCGCCGACCAGCCACCCCAACGGCGCGGGTGCCGGGGTGTCGCCGCCGGCCGCCACCGAGACCGCCGCCTTCACCGCACCGCAGTGCGAGTGACCCAGCACGACCAGCAGCGGGATGCCCAGCGCACCCGCCCCGTAGGCGAGGGTGCCGCGCACCGCGTCGTCCACGACCTGACCCGCGGTCCGGACGACGAACAGGTCGCCCAGGCCGAGGTCGAACACCAGCTCCGCGGGGACCCGGGAGTCCGCACAGGACAGCACCATCGCCGCGGGCGCCTGGCCGCCGACGGCCGACTCCCGGTCCCGGGCCGTGCGGTGCGGCCCGGTGGTCTCGTCGCGCTGCCAGCGCCCGTTGCCCTCGAGCATCGTCGACCACGCCTCGGTCGCGGTCGGCCTGCCGTCGTTCGCCATGAACCTCTCGTTCCGCTAGGGATGCACCGTCGGTGATCACGATCGCGGGAACCGGTCGGATCGGGCAAGTGCGCACGCCGCGATGTGTCGAGCACCGCGGCCGCCCGGGAGGGCCGGGCCGGACCGGCTGCGGCTCAGACGATCCGGTCGACCCGCCCGGTCCCCAGGTCGTAACGGGCACCCACCACCGTCGGCACCCCGCCGGACCCCGGCCCCGACAGGTCCGGGTCGGCCCGCAGTACCGCCACGATCCGCCGGACGTTCTCGTCCACCCCGGCGGCGATCCGCTCCTCGCGCGTGCCGGACGCGGGGAGCGCCGGCGCGATCGCGTCGACCAGGAAGCCGAGACGGCCGGACGGCTCCTCCCCCGCCGCCGCGGCGTCCACGGCCGCGGCGACGGCGCCGCAGGACGTGTGACCGAGCACCACGACCAGCGGGATCCCCAGCTCGGCCCGGCCGAACTCCAGGCTGCCCCGCACGGCGTCGTCGAGCACCTGGCCCGCGGTCCGGACGGTGAGCAGGTCACCGAGCCCCTGGTCGAACACGAGCTCGGGCGGCACCCGGGAGTCGACGCAGCAGAGCACGGTCGCGAAGGGGTGCTGCCCGCCGACCAGCCGGGTCCGGACCTCGGCGCCCTCGTGCGGGTGCTCGGGATGCAGGTCGCGCCAGCGCCGGTTGCCCTCGGCGAGGCGCCGCAGTGCCCCGTCGGCGTCCGGCACGGCCTCCGGGATCCCCGGTGCCGCGGCGCGCGCCGCTCCCCCGGGTGCCGCGGCGGCCGCCGTGGCGGGCACGCCCGCACCGACCAGGGCCAGTCCTGTCCCCACCGCGCCCCGCAACACCTGACGCCGTCCGATCCCGTCCATCTGCCGCCCCCGTCGCCGACCGAAAGTTTGCAATGCTCTCTATTATGGAACGAAACGCTATCGCCACCCCTTCGAGTGATCAAGGGGATCCGGAGTCGCCGTCGTCACCGCGTCCCTTCGTCCGGCGGGCCCGCAGGGGTCGTAGGGTCGCTCCCGTGCCGATCGACGCCGCCGAGCTCCCCGAGATGTCCCCCGAGCACTCCGCCGAGCAGCTGGGCGAGCGGATGGGCATCGAGCTGCTCACGACGACCGCCGACGAGGTCGTCGGGCGGATGCCGGTCGCGGGCAACCGTCAGCCGTACGGCCTCCTGCACGGCGGCGCGAGCGCGGTGCTCGCCGAGACCCTCGGCTCGGTGCTGGCGGCACTCAACGCGCTGCCCGAGCGGTTCCCGGTCGGCCTCGAGCTGTCCTGCACCCACCACCGGTCGGCCACCTCGGGACACGTCACCGGCACGGCCCGCGCGATCCACATGGGACGGTCCACGTCGACGTCCGAGATCGTGCTCGTGGACGACGACGGGCGTCGCGTCTGCACCGCGAAGCTCACCTGTCTGCACCGGGACACACGACCGCTCGTGTCCTGATCCTCGCCCTGCGGTACCGCCGCGTTACGTCTCGGCTACGGCCTCGTTCGAGACGCTCGTACCAGTCCTCTCCTCGGCTAGGTTCCGTCCGATCACCCACCCGGGTGTCGTACGACGCCCCACGAGGACGGACGAACGTTGCCACCACCCCGCACACCGCTCCGGAGGAGCGCCCCACGCGCGGGTGACGTCCGCGCGGGCGCCCCACGGCGGTCCCCGACCCCGGCCGCGGTCCGCTGGCTGATCGGGCTGATGATCGCGCTGATCGGCACGATCACGCTGTCCGGCACCGCGCTCGCCGCCGCCGCGCCCGCACCCGCCCCGGCCGCCGCGCCCGCGGCGGCACTCCCCGCCCAGTCCCAGGACGGCATCGACGTCAGCGGCACGCTGCGCGACCAGAACGGTCAGCCGCTCGCCGGCGTCACGATCGTCGCGGCCCGCGACGGCGCCCCGGTCGCCCAGGCCACCTCGCAGGCGAACGGCCGGTGGGAGCTCACCGTCCCGGCGGCGGGGAGCTACACCTTCCGCCTCGACGAGGCCACCCTCCCGCCGGGCACCCAGGTGCTCCAGGGCGAGACGACCCGCGAGGTCGCCGAGGGCTCGCTGAACACCGTCGTCTTCCGGTTCGGCGAGGAGGTCCAGGGGGCCGCCACCGGCGGCTTCGCGACGTTCCTGCGGCTGCTGGTCGACGGCATCCGGTTCGGCCTGGTCATCGGGATCTCCGCGATCGGCCTGTCGCTGATCTTCGGCACCACCGGCCTGACCAACTTCGCGCACGGCGAGATGGTCACCATCGGAGCCGTCGTCGCCTGGTACATCAACGTCGTCGGCGGGGTCCAGCTGATCCCGGCGACGATCATCGCGGTGCTCGTCGGAGCGGCGCTCGGCGCCGCCAACGACCTCGGGATCTGGCGCAGGCTCCGGAGGCGGGGCGCCGGGCTGATCGCCCAGCTCGTCGTCTCGATCGGCCTGTCGATCGCGCTCCGCTACCTGATCCTGATCTTCTTCGGTGGCCGGTCGGAGTCCTTCACCGACTACACCGCCCAGCAGGTGCGCAACTACGGCCCGATCGCGCTCACCGACAAGGACCTGTCGGCGATCGTCATCGCCGTCGTCGTGCTCCTCGGGGTGGCGCTGCTCCTGCAGCGCACCCGGATCGGCAAGGCGATGCGCGCGGTGTCGGACAACCGGGACCTCGCGGCGTCCTCGGGCATCAACGTGGACCGGGTCATCCTGTTCGTCTGGATGCTCGGCGGCGGGCTGGCCACCCTCGGCGGTGTGCTGTTCGCGCTGTCCGAGCTCTCCAGCACGGTGCAGTACGAGATGGGCTTCCGGCTCCTGCTGCTGATGTTCGCCGGCGTCATCCTCGGCGGCCTGGGCACGGCCTACGGCGCGCTGCTCGGATGCCTCATCGTCGGCATCCTCGTGCAGCTGTCCACGCTCGTGCTGCCGCTCGACCTCAAGTACCTCGGCGGTCTGGCGGTGCTGATCGTGATCCTGGTGTTCCGTCCGCAGGGCCTGCTCGGGTCCAAGGCCCGGATCGGCTGAGGGGGGACACCGTGATCGATGTCGGACAACTCCTGACCGTCGGGTTCTCGCAGCTGATCGGCCCCTCGGCCATCTTCTTCGCGCTGCTGGCACTCGGCCTGAACATCCACTTCGGCTACACCGGACTGCTGAACTTCGGCCAGATCGGCTTCGCGCTGGTCGGCGCCTACGGCATGGGCATCTCCGTGGCCAACTTCGGTGCCCCGCTCTGGCTCGGTGTGATCATCGGTATGGCCTGCGGCGTCGCGCTGGCGCTGATCCTGGGCATCCCGACACTGCGGCTGCGGGCGGACTACCTCGCGATCGTGACGATCGCGGCCGCCGAGATCCTGCGGCTCGTCACCCGCTCCACCTCGCAGACCGACTTCACCGGCGGCACCCAGGGCCTCACCGGCTTCGCCGACGCGTTCGCCGCGGCGAACCCGTTCACCCAGCCGTCCTACGACATCCTGGGACTCGAGGTCCGCGGGCCGGACCTGTGGGCGATCCTCGTGGGCTGGACGATCGTCGGGCTGTGCGTGCTGCTCACCTGGCTGCTCGTGCGGAGCCCGTGGGGCCGCGTCCTCAAGGCGATCCGCGAGGACGAGGACGCCGCGCGGGCGCTGGGCAAGAACGTGTTCGCCTACAAGATGCAGGCGCTCTCCCTCGGTGGCGTGTTCGGCGCCCTCGGCGGGATCTTCTTCGCCCTGGCGACCCAGTCCCTCACGCCGGACTTCTACTCCCCGCCGCAGACGTTCTTCGCCTACGCCGCGCTCATCCTCGGCGGCGCGGGCCGCGTCTTCGGGCCGGTGATCGGTGCGATGCTGTTCTGGTTCCTGCTCTCCATCGCCGACGCGTTCCTGCGCCAGGCGACGGCGGGCGAGAACCCGCTGCTGCCCTTCATCTCGTCCCAGGACGTCGGCGCGATCCGGTTCGTGCTCGTCGGCGCCTTCCTGGGCCTCATGATGGTGTACCGACCACAGGGCATCTTCGGACGCCGGAGGGAGGTGCTCGGCGATGGCCGCTGACCGCGGTCCCCACGGGGACGACAGCCCAGACAGCACTGACGACACCGAGATCACCCGGGACACCGCGCTCACCGGCGCGGACACCACGGACACCGGGAACGCCCCTGCCGACCGCCCCGACCCGGGCCGCGCGCTGGCCGGCGTGTCCCCCGAGCCGGGGGTCGCCAAGCCGGACGCGGTGCTCACCGTGGACGGGGTGACCCGCACCTTCGGCGGCCTCACCGCCGTCGACGTGGGGCACCTCGAGTTCCAGCGCGGCGCCATCACCGGCCTGATCGGGCCGAACGGCGCCGGGAAGACCACCCTGTTCAACCTGCTCACCGGCTTCGACCGGGCCGACTCCGGCTCGTGGGTCTACGACGGCACGCCGCTGCAGAAGCTGCCGCCGCACCGGGTGGCACGCCGCGGCGTCGTCCGCACGTTCCAGCTGACCAAGGCCCTGGCCGGCATGACCGTCATCGAGAACATGCGCCTCGGCGCCACCGGCCAGCGCGGGGAGAGCTTCCTCGGCGCGCTGTTCACCGGCTGGGGCGCCCAGGAACGGCAGATCACCGAGCGGGCCCACGAGCTGCTGGCCCGCTTCAAGCTCGACACCAAGGCCGACGACCTGGCGGGCTCGCTCTCCGGCGGGCAGCGCAAGCTGCTCGAGATGGCGCGCGCGCTGATGATGCAGCCGAAGGTCGTCATGCTCGACGAGCCGATGGCGGGCGTGAACCCGGCGCTCACCCAGAGCCTGCTGGGTCACGTGAAGTCGCTGCGCGACGAGGGCATGAGCGTGGTGTTCGTCGAGCACGACATGGACGTCATCCGCGACATCTCCGACTGGGTCGTCGTCATGGCCCAGGGGCAGGTCATCGCGGAGGGGCCGCCGGCGGCGCTGTCGTCGAACCAGGCCGTCGTCGACGCCTACCTGGGCGCCCACCACGACCAGGTGCTCGAGTTCGACGCCGACGGCAACCCGGTGGGCGAGACCGCCGACCTGGTCGCCGAGATGGAGGCCGAGGAGCTCGGGGAGGCCGAGCACGGCCGGGACGCCCGGTCCGACGAGGAGAAGCGCACATGACCGAGAACCCCGGCCCGGGCACGACCCGGGACGCGGAGCAGGCGGCGACGCCGGAGGCACACCGCGAGCTGGCCGAGGGGGCGCTGCTGCGCGTCGACTCGCTCGTCGCGGGGTACGTGCCGGGGGTCGACATCCTCAACGACAGCGACTTCTTCCTGCGCGACGGGGAGATCGTCGGGATCATCGGCCCGAACGGCGCCGGCAAGTCCACGCTGCTCAAGGCGATGTTCGGGCTGATCCCGGTGCGCCGGGGCACGGTCCGGCTGCGCGACGCCGACATCACCGGCGCCAAGGCGCACGCCCTGGTCACCAAGGGGCTCGGCTACGTGCCCCAGCGGGACAACGTGTTCCCCTCGCTCTCGATCGAGGAGAACCTGGAGATGGGCGTGTACCTGCGCCCCCGGACCTTCGCGAAGCGGTTCGAGGTCGTCGCGGACCTGTTCCCGATGCTGGGACAGCGCCGGAAGACCAAGGCCGGGTCGCTGTCCGGCGGTGAGCGCCAGATGGTCGCGATGGGCCGGGCGCTGATGATGGAGCCGTCGGTCCTGCTGCTCGACGAGCCCTCCGCGGGCCTGTCGCCGATGTTGCAGGACGAGGTCTTCGTGCGCTGCAAGCGGATCAACGCCGCCGGCGTCTCGGTGATCATGGTCGAGCAGAACGCCCGCCGGTGCCTGCAGATCTGCGACCGCGGCTACGTCCTGGACCAGGGCCGGGCCGCCTACACCGCGGGTGGCCGGGAGCTGCTGAACGACCCGAAGGTCATCGAGCTGTACCTCGGCACGCTGGCCGGGAGCAGCGAGAAGAAGGACTGAGCCGCTCCTCCGGCGACGGACGGCCCCGCACCCCTTCGAAGGGGTGCGGGGCCGTTCGTCGTTCCCGGAACCAGGTCGCCGGCCCGCGGACGCCCGAGGGGCGGACCGCCATGGCGGACCGCCCCTCGGGATCGTCGTGCGCGGTGCGTCAGCCCTGCGCGCCCACCTTGATGTAGGTGGTGTCGTCGCTGAGCTCGTTCTGCGGCGTGAAGGTCAGGACGCCGTAGGAACCGGAACCGGGCTCACCGGCGTCGGTGAAGTCCAGCGTGCCGGTGACGCCGTCGTAGTCGACGTCGCCGCCCCGGTCGAGGATCGCCTTGCAGGCCGCGAAGGTGGTGCACTTCTCGCCCTCCTTGGTGACCGCGTTGATCTGCGTCCCGATGTCGGCGCCGTTGGTGGACTTGGCCGCCTCCGCCGCCAGCGCGGAGACCACGACGGCGTCGTAGGACTCACCGGCGTAGTTGACGTCGGTCAGCGCCGGGTCCTCGGCACGCAGCCGCTGCTCGAAGTCTCCGGAGAGCTCGGTCAGCGGGGTGGTGCCCTTCATCCCGTTGAGCAGCCCGGGCGGAAGGCCCTCGCCGAGGGCGTTGCCCATGTTGCCGTCGGTCCCGTAGAGGCGCTTCTGTGCCGGGCCGATCTGCACCTCGTTCATGCGGGTGATGATCCGCTTCGACTCGTCGAAACCGATCACCGCGATCGAGTCCGGGTTGAACTGCGCGACCTGGTCGATCTCCGGGTTGAACGACGCCGCGTTCGGGTCGTAGATGATCTTCTGGATCTGGTCCTGCGGAATGCCGGCCGAGACCAGGTTCTGCTCGGTGTTGTCGGCGAGACCCGCACCGTACGGGTCGTTCCGGGCCATGATGCTCACCCGCTGGCCGCCGTCGGCGGTGATCAGCTGCGCGAGCGCCTGCGCCTGCAGGACGTCCGGCGGTGCGGTCCGGAAGTACAGCCCGCGGTCCTGCCAGCAGGTGAACTCGTCGGAGGTGTTCGCCGGCGAGAACTGCACCACCCCGGCGCCGGTGACCTTGTCGATGACCAGCTTGGACACACCGGACGCCGCAGCACCCACGATGACCTGCGAGCCGGCCGCGAGGTGCCGGTCGACGGTCTGGTTGGCGATGTCGGTGGTGTCGTCACCGGAGTCGCCGCGCAGGTGCTGGACCGGGTTGCCCAGGACACCGCCCGCGTCGTTGATCTCCTTCAGCGCCACCTCGACGCCCGCGAACTCCGGCGGGCCGAGGAAGGCGAGGCTGCCGGTCTCCGGCAGCAGGGAGCCGATCTTCAGCGGCGCGGTGCTGGGTGTCCCGGTCGCCTGGGCCTGCGGCGGGGTGCAGTCGGCACCGGCGGCGGACGGAGCCTCCGATCCACCTGCCTCTCCACCGGAGCCGGCGTCCCCACCACCGCCGCATCCGGCCAGAACCAGCGACGCCACCCCGGCCAGGGCGGCGACTCGCCACATTGATCGCGTCATACAAGTTCCCCTTCGAGCGCTCCCCCGCCGTCGACGTGGCGAGGGAGGATGGCGGAAAACTAGTACGCCCGCACCAGGAAATGGGGTCCGGTCACCGCTCGTGACACGAATGTGATGATTCGACGCACAGATGTCACGAACGGATCTTTCGATGTGTCGGCCGTGCGACGCGGGGTGACGATTTCGTTGCTCTGTGAACCGGACCACGTCCACGATCGAAGCCATTCCGGAACCGTCGGAACCGTAACGTTTCCACCCGTCCGAGCGATGCGCTCGCGCCCGTGTCACGACGCACGACGGCCCCGCCGCGCGGAGGGCGCGACGGGGCCGTCGGTGCGGGACCGGGGCCCGGGTGTCAGGAGGACTTGGCGGGTGCCAGCCCGTCGACGACGGCGTCGGCGACCGCCTTCATCGTCGTCCGCCGGTCCATGGCGGTCCGCTGGATCCAGCGGAAGGCCTCGGGCTCGGACATCTTCTGGTGCGTCATGAGCAGGCCCTTGGCCCGGTCGACGACCTTGCGGGTCTCGAAGCGCTCGTTGAGCGAGGCGACCTCGTCCTCGAGCGCCTTCTTCTCCGAGAACCGGGAGACCGCGAGCTCGATCGCCGGCACGAGCTCGTGCCGGGCGAACGGCTTGACCAGGTAGGCCATGGCGCCGGCGTCGCGGGCACGCTCGATGAGGTCGCGCTGGCTGAACGCGGTCAGCATGACGACCGGGGCGATCTTCTCCTCGACGATCACGGCCGCGGCCTCGATGCCGTCCTTCTTGGGCATCTTGACGTCCATGATCACCAGGTCCGGCTCCAGCTCGCGGGCCTGGGTGATGGCGGCCTCGCCGTCGCCGGCCTCGCCGGCGACCTGGTAGCCCTCCTCGGAGAGCATCTCGGCCAGGTCCATCCGGATCAGGGCCTCGTCCTCGACGACCAGCACCCGCCACCCGGGCTGCGGGCCGTCCTCGGCCGGCGTGTCTGCGGGAACGTTGTCGGTCACCGGGGATCTCCTCACGAACGAAACGGGAACTGCGACCGGAGACTTCAGGCTACCGGCGGTGCCGCCCACGACCGAACCACTTCGGCCTTTCGTGTGCGGAAACACCCTCCGTGGGGCGCGTTACCCGTCCGGCCGGAGAGGGCGCCCCCGCCCGGCATGGCGCGGGTCACGGTGCACATCACGGCGCACGTCACCGTGCGGGCCCGGGACGTGCGGCGACACGACGCCGGAACGGCCGCGGTGGCGGCGGATCCGCCCTGCGGCGGATGCGGTGTGCCCCTGGTGGGACTCGAACCCACACTGTATGCATTTTGAGTGCACTGGCTCTGCCGATTGGCCTACAGGGGCGTACTGCGATCAGCGCATTCAGCGCTTTTTCCACTCTAGCGGCCCCGGGGCCCGCCGCGGGACCCGGCCCGGGCTCACGGCCAGGCCAGGAACCGGGTGCGCGGCGGCCCGTCCCCCAGCACGTGGAGCGCTCCTCCGGGCACGGAGTCCGGCAGCAGGAACTCCTCCCCCGGCTCGCCGGGGAACCGGATCGCGGGTCCCACCGACGGCGCGACGACCAGCGGGTGCCCGCCGACGGTCGTCGCGACCGGCCGGTGCACGTGCCCGCACACCACCAGCGCGGGTTCCGTCCGCGCGGCCAGCACCGCCGCGAACGGCTCCGCGTCACGCAGCCGGATCCCGTCCATGAACGGGTGCCCGACCGGCACCGGCGGATGGTGCAGCGCCACCAGCAGCGGGGCCGGGTCCCGGGCGGTGTCGGCGAGCAGGTCGACCGCCCCGGCGGAGAGCGCGCCCTCCGGCGCGCCGGGCACCAGCGACTCGAGCAGCACGACGTTCACCCCGCCCGCGCGGTGCACCCGGTCGCCCACCGGCCCGAGGACGGTGCCCATCGCGTCACGGTCGTCGTGGTTGCCGGGCACCGGCAGCACCGCGACCCCGCCGAGGAGCTCCGCGGCCTCCGCGTACTCCGCGAGATCGCCGTGGTCGGCGACGTCGCCCGTGACGAGCAGGAGGTCCGCCCCGAGCGCGCGGGCACCGGCGACGGCGCGCACGGCCCGCTCCCGGTTGCCCGGCACCCCGAGGTGCAGGTCGGACAGCTGGACGACCGTGATCATCGGTCCGGCCGCTCCAGCAGCGCGACGGCCTCCATGTGGTGGGTCATCGGGAACGCGTCGAACGCCCGCAGCCCCGCCACCCGGTACCCGTGCTCCGCGAACAGCGCGAGGTCGCGGCCGAGCGCGGCGGGGTCGCAGGCGACGTGCACGACCCGGCGGGGCCCGCGGGTGGCCAGCGCCCGGACCGCGGCACGGCCCAGCCCGGTCCGCGGCGGGTCGGTGACGACGACGTCCGGGTCCGGCCGGAGCCGTGCGATCTCGCGCTCCGCGCGTCCCCGCACGAACGACACCTGCGGCAGGTCGGCCAGCGCCGCCGCACCGTCGGCCACCGCCGACGGCGACGACTCCACCACCAGCACCGTCCCGTCCGGGCCGACCTGGCGGGCGAGCACCGACCCGAGCAGCCCGACGCCGCCGTAGAGGTCCCAGGCCACTCCCCCGCGCGGCGCGCCCGCCCACTCGTCCACCAGCGTGGCGAGGGTGTCCGCGAGCGCCGGGTGCACCTGCCAGAACGTGCCCGCGGACAGCTCCCAGGTCCGGCCCGCGGCGTGCGCGGTCGCCCCGGAGCCGACCCGCGCGGCACCGTCGTCGCCGACGGTCACGTCCACCTCGGACTCCGGGCGGAACCGCTGCTCCAGGACCGGGCCGAGCGCGCCGTCCGGGACCAGCGGGCAGTCGGCGATCTCGCAGACGTCGTGGCTGCGGTGCGCGCGCAGGCCCGGGACACCGGCGTCGTCGACGGCGAGCCGCACCCGGGTGCGCCAGCCCAGCGCACCGCCCGGCAGCTCCTCGACGACGACCTCGTCGAACGGGAGGAGCGACAGCGGGGCCGCCGCACCGGCGAGCCGGGCCAGCTGCTCGCGGAGCACCGCCGTCTTCAGGTCCCGCTGCGCGCCGGGCGTCGCGTGCTGGAAGTCGCAGCCACCGCACCCGCCGGGGCCCGCCCACACGCAGCCCGGTTCGACCCGGTCCGGGGAGGCCTCCAGGACGGCGACGGCGTCGGCGCGGCAGAAGGCCCCGCCCGGGTCCTCCGTCACGACCGCGCGCACCCGCTCGCCGGGCAGCGCGTGCCGCACGAAGACGACCCGGCCGTCGGTGGCCGGGAGACCGTCCTCACCGGCACGGGCGACGCAGTGGCCGCCGTGCGCCACCGGCCCGACGGTCACCTCGAGCATCCGGTCGGTCCAGTCCGTCGCCGGAGCGGAGCTCACGTGTCCCCCTTCGTACCGCGGGTCGCCCCCGCGGTGCTCGTCCCCGTCGCCGGCGGGCCGTCGCGGCGCTCGCCGGGGAGCTGTTCCAGCCCCGGGTAGCCGCGCCGGGAGGCTCCCGGCGCGTCCAGCGGCGAGAGCGCCCGGGTCCGCGACGACGACGGCAGCTGCCACGGCACGCTCGTCACCATCACCCCCGGCTGGAACAGCAGCCGCGTCTTGAGCCGCAGCGCACTCTGGTTGTGCAGGACCTGCTCCCACCAGTGCCCGACGACGTACTCCGGGATGTAGACGGTCACGACGTTGCGCGGGGAGTCGGAGCGGATCCGCTTCACGTAGTCCAGCACGGGCCGGGTGATCTCCCGGTACGGGGACTCCACCACCTTCAGCGGGACCGGGAGCCTCCGCTTGTGCCACTGCTCGACGAGCTTCTTGGTGTCGGAGTCGTCGACGTTGACCGTGACCGCCTCGAGGATGTCCGGCCGGGTGGCGCGGGCGTAGGCGAGCGCGCGGAGGGTCGGCTTGTGCAGCGTCGACACCAGCACGACGGCGTGGTTGCGCGAGGGCAGGACGTCGTCGTCCTCGTCGGCGACGAGCGCGGCGGCGACCCGGTCGTAGTGCAGCTGGATCGCGCGCATCAGCACGAAGAACGCACCCATCGCGACGATCGCGATCCAGGCGCCGAGCGCGAACTTAGTGATCAGCACGGTGATCAGCACGACACCGGTCATGCAGGCCCCGAACCCGTTGATCGCCTGGCTGCGGCGGATCCGGCGCCGCTCGCGGACCCCCGGGCCGAGCTCCAGCTCCCGGTTCCAGTGCCGGACCATCCCGGCCTGGGACAGCGTGAAGGACACGAAGACGCCGACCGTGTAGAGCGGGATCAGCTTCGTGACCTCGGCCTGGAAACCGATCACCAGCAGGATCGCGAACAGCGCCAGCAGCACGATCCCGTTCGAGAACGCGAGCCGGTCGCCGCGGGTGTGCAGCTGGCGGGGCAGGTAGCGGTCCTGGGAGAGGATCGACCCGAGCACCGGGAAGCCGTTGAACGCGGTGTTCGCCGCCAGCACCAGGATCAGCGCCGTCATGACGATCACGAAGAAGTAGCCGGGCGGGAAGTTGTCGAACACCGCGTCCGCGAGCTGCGCGACCATCGTCTGCTGCTGGTAGCCGGGCGGTGCGTCCGGGAACTGGCGGGCCGGGTCCTCGGCGATCTGCACGTGGGTCAGCTGGGCCAGCGCGATCAGGCCCATGAACAGCGTGACCGACATCCCGCCGAGCAGCAGCAGGGTCGTCGCGGCGTTCCGGGACTTCGGCTTGCGGAACGCCGGCACCCCGTTGGAGATCGCCTCGACACCGGTCAGCGCGGCCGCGCCCTGGGTGAAGGACCGCAGCACCAGCAGCACCAGCGCGAGGCCGGTGAAGGTGTCGCCCTCGGCGACGAGATCGAGGTCGGCGCTGGCGGCGCGGACGTCGTCGCCGAGGATCAGGATCCGGGTCAGGCCCCAGACGATCATCGTGCCGACGCCCAGCACGAAGGCGTACACCGGGATCGCGAACGCGGTACCGGACTCCCGGATGCCCCGCAGGTTGATCGCCGTGAGCACGGCGATCGCCGACACCGCGAACAGCACCTTGTGCTCGGCGACGAACGGCACCAGCGCGCCGATGTTCGCGGCCGCAGCGGAGATCGAGACCGCGACGGTGAGCGTGTAGTCGACGAGCAGGGCGCTCGCGACGGTGAGCCCGGCGTTCTTGCCGAGATTGACGGTCGCGACCTCGTAGTCGCCGCCGCCGGACGGGTAGGCGTGGACGTTCTGCCGGTAGCTCGCGACGACCGTCAGCAGGACGACGACGACCGCGAGCCCGATCCACGGCGACATCACGTAGGAGGCGACCCCGGCGACCGACAGCGTCAGGAAGATCTCCTCGGGCGCGTAGGCGACGGACGACATCGCGTCCGAGGCGAACACCGGGAGTGCGACCCGCTTCGGGAGGAGCGTGCTGGTCAGGCGGTCGCTGCGCTGCGGTCGTCCGACCACGAGCCGCTTGAGAGCGACGGCGAGCTTGGACACGGTGCGCAGCCTAGGCCCCCGCGTTCCGGGCGACGCGATAGCGTGCGCGATCAGGCGCACCGGCGTCGCACGTGGTGTGCGGCGCGCTCGGTGCACCGGGAACGAATCGTACATCCCGGGCCCCCGCCCGCCGGAAGGACCACTCCACCATGCACGTCGTGATCATGGGATGCGGCCGGGTGGGCGCGTCCCTGGCCTCGGGCCTGGAGCGGCTCGGCCACGAGGTCGCGGTGATCGACCGCGACCCGCAGGCGTTCCGCAGGCTCGGGCCGGACTTCCGGGGACGCCAGGTGGTCGGCTTCGGCTTCCACCGCAGCGTCCTCGACGAGGCCGGCCTGGAGTCGGCCGACGCGTTCGCCGCCGTCTCCTCGGGGGACAACTCGAACATCATCGCCGCCCGGGTGGCCCGGGAGAGCTACGGCGTCGACAAGGTCGTCGCCCGGATCTACGACGCCAAGCGGGCCGCGGTCTACGAGCGGCTCGGGATCCCCACGGTCGCGACGGTGCCGTGGACGACCGACCGGCTGCTGCGGATGCTGCTGCCCGACGGCGTCGCGACCGCGTGGCGGGAGCCGACCGGCACCGTCGCGGTGCTGCCGCTCCCGCTGCACGAGGAGTGGGTCGGGCACCCGATCGCGGAGCTGGAGCGGGCGACGGGATCGCGGGTGGCGTTCGTCGTCCGGTTCGGGACCGGCGTGCTGCCGACGAAGGACACCACCGTGCAGGCCGAGGACACCGTGTACGTCGCGGCGATCTCCGGCACGGTCAGCGACGTGACGGCGGCCGCCTCGGCGCCGCCGGAGGAGGAGTGATGCGGGTCGCGATCGCGGGTGCGGGCGCCGTCGGGCGGTCCATCGCGCTGGAGCTGGTGGAGTCCGCGCACCGGGTGATGCTGATCGAGCGCGAGCTCGGCCAGATCGACCCGAACGCCGTCCCGGACGCCGAGTGGGTGCACGCCGACGCCTGCGAGCTCGCGTCGCTGGAGGATGCCGGCATCGAGGGCTGCGACGTCGTCATCGCCGCCACCGGCGACGACAAGGTCAACCTCGTGGTGTCGTTGCTCGCGAAGACCGAGTTCGGGGTGCGCCGGGTGGTGGCGCGGGTGAACGACCCGCGCAACGAGTGGCTGTTCGGCGAGAACTGGGGCGTCGACGTCGCGGTGTCCACCCCACGGCTGCTGGCGGCGCTGGTCGAGGAGGCCGTCGCCGTCGGAGACCTGGTGCGGCTGCTCACGCTGCGGCAGGGCCAGGCGAACCTGGTCGAGGTGACGCTGCCCGACGACACCCCGCTCGCCGGGCGTCCGGTGCGGGCGGTGACCCTGCCCCCGGACTCGGCGCTGGTGACGATCCTGCGCGGCGGACGGGTGATCGTCCCGCAGCCGGACGACGCGCTGGAGCCGGGCGACGAGCTGCTGTTCGTCGCGACGGCGGCGGTCGAGGAGGAGATCCGCGAGGCGCTGGCGCGGCCGTGAGCCGCATCCCTCAGGTCGCGGTGCGGGGCACCCGGCGGACGATGAGGACGGTCGCGAGGATCGCCACCGCCGTCAGCGGGTAGCCCATCGCCAGGCGGGCGACGCCCAGCCAGGTCTCGGAGTCGGCGAGGTAGAGCCCGCCCTGGACGACGACCTTCGCCAGGAACGTCACCGCCCACACGCCGGTGGCCCAGCCGTAGGCGCGGACGAGTCGCGGGTCCTCCCGCCACTCGGTGCCGTGCCCGTTGATGCCGTGCCAGATGGCGCCCGCCAGCGGCCACCGCACCACGATCGACACGAGCGCGACGACGCCGAGGAACCCGCTGTAGAGCAGGCCCGGCAGGTAGAAACCGCGGGCCTCCCCCGTCTGGTTCGCCACCAGCGCACAGATCCCGACGCCGATCAGCCCGGAGATCGCGGGCATCACCGGGTCCCGGCGGACCAGGCGCCACAGCAGGACGAGCACGCCCGCACCGATCGCGGCGAACACGGCGGTCCGCAGCTCGGTGACGATGTTCGCCACGACGAAGACGATCACCGGGACCGTCGACGCGACGATGCCCGGCACGCCGCCCATCTGCTCCATCAGCGTCGGCGCCCGCTCGGGGGCCCCGCCGGGGACCGGGGCCCCGATGGGGCCGGTCCGTTCCTGCGGGGACTCCTCGATCCGCGGGAGCCGGGTGGTGGGGGCGTCGTGGTGGTCGCTCAAGCCTGTCCGATCGGGTCTACTGCGCCTGGCAGATCTCGTAGTACGGGTTGTAGAGCACCTTCCGCCCGTCGCGGACGGAGATCCGCCCGCGGACGCGCATGGTGCGACCGGCCTCGATCCCGGGGATGCGACGCCGGCCCATCCAGACCAGTGTGACGCCCTCGGTGCCGTCGAACAGCTCGGCCTTGAGCGTGGCGTCGGCGCTCTGGGGGCAGAGCTCCACGCTGCGGATCCGGCCGAGCATCGTCACCTCCTCGCCGCAGGCGCAGTCGCGGGCCGGTCGTGCGCCGGTCTCCTCGACGTCCTCGGCGAGATCGCGTGCGTCGAGCTCGTCGACGTCGCTGGTGAGTTTGCGGAGCATCCGGCGGAACGCCCCGCCATCCGTGCTGCCCATGTCTCTCCTCGGCCCGCGCGGCCCCGGACCCTCCGGTGTCCCGCACTCGTGTGGCGACCCGACAGGGTGTCGTGTTATCTCGACGTCAGGGTAACGCGCGGACGCCGCGGTTTGTGCCCTCACCAGCGGATCGGCCCGTGCGCCGGGCCACGCCGACCGGTCTCCCGGACGCGCCCGGTGGTCGGGGCCGGCGGCACCGCGGGCGTTCCGCGGCCGGTGCGCGGATCGCCCCGCGGTGTCAGTCCCGCCGGTGCCGTCCGAGATCGCGGGGATCGGTCCCGGCGGCGCGCCGACCGGCCGGCCAGCGGCCGGTCAGACCGGTCCCACCGGCGGCACGGCCCGGGTCGCCGGGCAGGTCGCCGGTGCCGTCGCCGGCCGCGGCACGCCGGCCGGGCTCGGCGTCGTCCGGACCGTCCGCGTGGTCCGCGTCGTCGCCGTGCCGGTCCCGTCCGTTGCGGCGCCCGGCGGCGGCGCGGCTCGCCCGGTAGTCGGCGAGACCGGTGACGCCGGTCCCGTCGTCGTCCGGTGCGCCCGACGCGCTGCGCAGGAGGTCCTGCAGCGCGCTGCGGGCCTCGTCGGCCGAGGTGGGGCCGCCCTCCAGGTAGCCCCGGCCGGGCACCCCGTCGGCGACCGACGGCGACCGGAACAGGTCGTCGTCCCCCGCGGGCCACGAGGACCCGGCCGGTCCGGCGGGCTCGGCAAGGGCGGCGGGCTCGGCGTGGGCGGCCGAGGCCGACGGCCGGCCGGTGTCTCCGGCGTCAGCGCGTCGATGGCCGCCGTGACCGTCGAGTCCGGACGACGCGAGCAGGTCCGCGACCGAGGTGCCCCGGCCGCCGCCGTGCCGCCCGGCCCGCCTGCTCGCAGCGATCTCCGAGGACAGCCAGTCGTCCGCGGTGCCGGAGCCGGTGCCGGCCCCGGGGACGGTGTCGGCGGGCGCGCCGCGGCGGCGCGTCCGGCGGGGCAACGGTTCGGCCGCCGACCGCGGCTGCGGCTCGGGCACCGGTTCCGGCAGCGGCTCGGGCTCGGGCTCGCGGTCGAGCGTCGCCTCCATCAGCGGTATGTCCGAGAGCGGGATGTCCTCGATCGCCGACGACAGCCGCTCCGCCGTGGAACGGCCGGGGCCGGCGGCCGGGGACCCGGTGTCGCGGGCGGCCAGCAGGTCGGCGGCGTCGACGCGGTCCGCGGCGTCCCGGTCGGCGGACCGGCGCCGCCGGGCGGGGGCCGGGGCCGGGACGTCACCGTCGCCGGACGCGGAGCGCTCCTCCCGGCGGGTACGACGGGCCGGACGCCGGGTCTCCGCCGTGCGGTCGCCGGTGGCGGGCCCGGCACCCAGGGCCGGATCGGCCTCGGTACCGGCCAGCAGGTCGGCGACCGACAGCGTGGTGACCGCCGGGTCACGCCGGACCGGCGGTTCCGGCGCGGGCGCGCGCTCCGGCTCGGCGGCCGGGAGCGGGGTGCGCGCGTCGAGCGGGTCGGGGACGCCGGCCGCCGGACGCGCGTACGCACCGGTGCCGGCGGGTCCGGCCAGGTCGGCCGCGGGGCGGCGGACCGGCTCGTCGGCCGCTGGGCGGCGGACCGGCTCGTCGGCGGCCGGGCGGCGGACCGGCTCGTCGGCCTCCGGGCGGACCCCGGGTGCCGGGCCGCGCCGGGTCGCCCCGGTGGAGCGGTCCGGCCGGTCCGGACGGCCGCGGCGGCGGCCGGCGCGGCCCGCGGGGGCCTCCGCGTCGGCGGCCGGGGTGAGCGGGGCGATCGCGGTGCGCTCGCCGGGCTCCTCACGCGGGACCGGGCGGGACAGCGCGGTCCGCTCGGCCTCGGCCGGGGCGGGACCGGCCGCCGCGGCGGGGCGGCGCGGCACCTGCGGCAGCGCCCGGGTGGCGGGATCGGCATCGGCGGGACGGCGGGCCGGGGCACTCGGCGCCGGGCCGGCAGCGGGGGCACGGCGGACCGGCTCGTCGGCGGCCGGGCGCGGGGTCGCGCCGGTCGTGGCCGCCGGGGTCGCGCCGGTGGTGGGCAGCGGCGTCGCACCGCTCGCGGGTGCCCTCGTGGACCCGGTCTCCCCGGCCGGGCGCGGCACCGACACGGTGATGCTCGGCTTCTGCGGTGCGACGTCGGGCTGCGCCTCGCGCAGGTGCTCGGGCAGCTCCAGCGGCAGCACCGTCCGCGGCGGGTACGGCGACTTCCCGCGGACGACGATGATCCCCCGCAGGACCCGGCGCAGCTCGACGTCGAGCGCCTCGACGGTCTCCAGCGACGCGGTCGCGACGCCGTAGACCATCCAGCGCGGACCGTCGCAGCCGACGAACACCGACGCCGCGTTCTCGGTGCGGGCGTGCAGCTCACGGCCCCAGTCACCGCGGGCGTTGCGGACGCGGGCGCCGCCCTTGCGCAGCGACTGCTCGATCTCGGCGGACAGGTCCGGCCACAGACCCGACGAGCGGGGCGCGGCCAGCGCGCTCACCGCGATCCGGCCCTCGGGCAGGAGGAGGTGGACGGCCTGCGGGCGCTCGGCGCCGGCGGGTTCCAGCTTCAGCTCGGCGCCGTAGGGCACCGGCACGTGGACGGCTCCGAGATCGACGCGGGCGAGCGCGTCGGTCATCGACGGGTCGAGCTCCTCGACGTCGGCCGGGCCCAGCGGGCGGCCGCCGCTGCCCGGCGGCGGGACGGACAGCGGCGCGTCGCCGACGCCGTACTCGTCCTCGTCGTAGGGGTCGGAGTCGTCGGGGTCGTCGTCCCCCGCCTCGTCGTACTCGTACTCGTCGGCGGCGGGACGGCCGGGACGGCCCCAGTCCGGGGCGTCGGGGTCGCCACCGTCGAAGCCCTGCGGGGTCCGGTCCCGGGCGTAGGCCGGCTCCTCGGACTCGCCGCGGTGGCTCAGCAGCGGGGGCTCGTCGTCGTCCCACCGGCCGTCCGGGGCGACCCGGTCGTCGCGGTCGTCGCGGTCGTCCGGCCGGTCCGGACCGGGGACGGGGGTGCGGCCGGTCCCGCCGCGGACGGCGCGGACCGCCGTCGTCGCCGCGGTCGCACCCGGGTCGCCGCCCACGCGACCGGCACCGGTGCGCGGGCCGGCGCCGTTCGCCGCCCGCCCGTTCGTCGCCCGCCCGTTCGCCGCACCGCCGCGGCCGGACCCGTTCCGTCCGGCTCCGTCCCGGGGTGCGTCCGGGTGCCCGGAACCGTTGCGGCCTGCGCCGTTGCGCCCGGCGGCACCCGGCGCGCCGTCGCCACGGGCCGCGCCGTTCGCGGGCCGGCCCGGCGGGACCGGCCCGCCGCCGGCGCCCCGTCCGTCGCGGCGGGCGTCGAACTCGGCGTAGTGCTCGTCGTACTCGTCGTAGGACTCGATGTCGGAGTCGCCGTAGCCCGGATACCCGGGATAGGCCCCGGTGCCGGAGTCCTCGACACCGTGCTCGGGACGGATGTCGAACATCTTGCCGCGCGCGCGTCCGGGCATCAGTGGCTGCCTCCCCCGTGCCCGAGCGCGGCGTTCCCGCCGGTCGAGCCGTGTCCCGCGGTTCCGCGCTCGGACCCGGGCAGTTCTGTGACCTCGACGAACCGGGCCGTCTCGACCCGCTGCACGACCAGCTGCGCGATCCGGTCGCCGCGGCTCAGCCGGACCGGCTCGGCCGGGTCCAGGTTCACCAGGCACACCTTGATCTCGCCGCGGTAGCCCGCGTCGACGGTGCCGGGCGCGTTCACGATCGAGAGCCCGCAGCGGGCCGCGAGGCCCGACCGGGGGTGCACGAACCCGGCGTGGCCCGCCGGCAGGGCGATCGCGACGCCGGTACCGACCAGCGCGCGCTCGCCGGGGGCGAGTTCGAGGTCGGACGTCGTCACGAGATCGGCACCGGCGTCACCGGGCCGCGCGTAGGCGGGCAGCGGGACGCCGGGGTCGAGCCTGGTCAGCAGCACGTCGACGGACGGTGCGACCAGCGGCTCGTCCGGGGGAGCGGGGGCGGAACCGGGCACGGCGGGCGACGCTACCCTGGAACACGTGAGCGATCGGGTTCCGGAGCCGGACTCTGCGACGTCCGGCCCCACTGCGTTCGACGAGCGGTTGTCCGTCCCGGTGTGGTGGTACCTCCTGGCCGTCGGTCTCGGCGTCCTGCTGGGCGCCCAGATCCACATGGGGTACCCGGGGCTGCGGTCCTGGATCGGCTACGCCGTGATGATCCCGCTGTGCGTCGGGACGCTGTGGTGGATGGGCCGCAGCCGCACCACGGTGCGGCCCGGTGTGCTGGTGTCGAACGGCCGCGAGCTGCCGCTGGCCGTGGCCGGGGTGACCGACACCGTGGCCAGGCGGGACAAGCAGCAGGCGATGGGGCCGGACCTCGATCCGCGCGCCTACGTGCTGCACCGCGCCTGGGTCGGCCCGCTGGTCCGGGTGGAGGTCACCGACCCCTCGTCGGACGAGCCGTACTGGGTGCTGAGCACCCGCCGTCCCGACGCGCTGCGCGCGGCCATCGCGGCGCAGGCGCCGCACCCGCAGGTGCCCTGAGCCGTCCCGCACGACAGGACGGGCCCGGCGGATTCCGCCGGGCCCGTCCTGGTGGTGCTGGTCGTGCGCCGTGTCAGGCCGCGCAGTCGCGGCAGAGGAACTGCCCGCCGGAGGTGCTCGCCAGCCGGCTCCGGTGGTGCACCAGGAAGCAGCTGGCACAGGTGAACTCGTCCGCCTGCTTCGGCAGGACGTTCACCGTCAGCTCCTCGCCGGACAGGTCGGCACCCGGGAGCTCGTAGCTCTCCGCGGTGTCGGTCTCCTCGACGTCGACGACCGCGGACTGCGCCTCGTTGCGGCGCTGCTTGAGCTCGTCGAGCGAGTCCTCGGCCATCTCATCGGCCTCGTTGCGACGCGGGGCGTCGTAGTCGGTCGCCATGGGTCTCACCCTTGCCATTCACGTCTGTGCTGTTCAGGTCGCCGCTGAACAGCAGGTCCTTCGCATCTGTCGGTCGTCGCGTGCCGCAGGGGAACGACGCGGCGACCGGGTTTGTGCCCGGTGCGGTAGTGACGCCGGTCTCACTCCGCCTGCGGTTCGGCGGTGATCGATTCGCTTCCGTCCCGGAGGGACCGGTCCGCCACCGGCGGCGGGGAGGGTAACCCAGGGTCCGGCTGGTCGCGCAGGGAGTCCCCCCGGGTGACCCCCGGGGTGTCACGCCACGGCTCCGGCGGCCACGCGCACTAGGGTCGGTCGGCGTGACGACGAGCGCCCGCACGCCCACCCCCGGCGCCGATCCCACGGCGGTCGGACGCTGGCTCGCGACGGTCCTGGACGACGAGCGGTGGGCGGACTCCGAGCTGGCCCCGATCGGCGCGGGCCGGTCGAACCTGACCTACCGGGTGTCCTCCCCCGCCGGCGCGGTCGTGCTGCGCCGACCGCCGGTCGGGACGGTCGCGGCGACCGCCCACGACATGGGCCGGGAGCAGCGGGTGATCGCGGCGCTCGCCCCGACCGCGGTGCCGGTGCCCGCCGTTCTCGCCACCCACGACGGCGGCGACGGCGGCCCGGTCGACGCGCCCTGTTTCGTGATGGAGCTCGTCGACGGCGTCGTCCCGCTCGACGAGCTGCCCGAGGGCTGGGCGGCGACCGGGGCCGGGCGCCGGGCGGCCGGGGAGGCACTCGTCGACGTCCTGGCGGAGCTGCACGCCGTCGACCCGGCCACGGTCGGGCTCGAGGGCTTCGGCCGTCCCGACGGGTTCATGGAGCGCCAGATCCGCCGCTGGAGCACCCAGTGGGCGACGGCCCGCGACGGCGACGACCCGGTCCCGGTCTCCGCCGAGGTCGAGAGCGAACTCACCCGGCTCGCCGGGCGACTCGGCGAGGACGTCCCGGCCGCCCAGCGGCACACGATCGTGCACGGCGACTACCGGCTCGACAACTGCGTGTTCGACGCCGGCGACCCGGGCCGGATCCTGGCCGTCCTGGACTGGGAGATGTCGACCCTCGGCGATCCGCTCGCCGATCTGGGCCTGCTGCTCGTCTACTGGCAGCAGGACGGCGACGACGCGGTCTGGTCGAGCGCGCAGCCGCTGCCCTCCCCCACCGCGCTCCCCGGCTTCCCCCGGCGCGACGAGCTGGTCCGGGCCTACGCCGCCCGCACCGGCCTCGACGTCACCCCGCTGCCCTGGTACGTCGCGTTCGGCGCGTTCAAGCTGGCCGTGGTCCTCGCCGGGATCCTCGCCCGGGTCCGGGCGGGCTCGGTCCCCGCGGACATGGCGGAGGGCCTCGACGGCTCGGTCGGCCCGCTCGTCGCGCTCGGCCACCACGTGCTCGACGGAGGCTCCTTCTGATGCGGCTGCCGCTCTCCCGTTCCGCCCGGCCCTACGAGCGCCGGAGGCGCCGGCCGATCGCGATCACCTCCGCGGTGCTGGCCGCCGCCCTGGTGGTGACCTGGACCGTCGTGCTGAGCACCGCGTCCGAGGGGCCGTCGTCGACGAACTGCTCCGCCCCCGCCTCCGGGTCGCTGCCGGGCAGCGAGATCACCCGCACCGAGCTGGACGGCGTCGGCGCGGCGGCGCCGCGCGACGCGCGCTTCCAGGTGCTCAACGCGGGCGGTCAGCGCGGGCAGGCGAACCTGGTGTCCGCCCAGCTGCGGGACCTGGAGTTCGGCGAGGCGAGCTCCCCGGGCAACGACCCGGCGTTCCCGGACGGCGACCTGGGCTGCATCGGGCAGCTGCGGTTCGGGCCCGACGGCGAGGCCGCGGCCGCCGCGCTGACGCTGGCCCTGCCGTGCGTGGAGCTGATCCGGGACGACCGGCGGGGCCCGGTGGTCGACGTCGTCGTCGGGACGGCGTTCACCGACGTCGCACCGGGCCGGGGTGCCCGGGACGCGCTGGACCAGCTGGCGTCGCCGGGCAACGAGGGCGGCGCCCGTGCCGACCCGACACTGATGGCCCAGGCCCGCGAGTCGGCCTGCGCGAGCTGAGCCGGGGTCAGACCCCGGCGGCGCCGCTGCGGCGGGCGAGACCGGCCAGCTCGCGGGCGATGCCCGGTGCGGCGGCGAGCGACACGTCGTCGCCCAGCCCGTCGCCGTCGGCGCCGAGGTCGCGCACCCCGGGCGGGACGGTGATGTGCACCAGCGCGCCCGCCTCACGGGCGATGAGCGCTCCGGCGGCCCAGTCCCACCAGTTGCTGCCGTGCTCCACGTAGCCGTCCAGCCAGCCGGCGGCGACGGCGCACAGGTCCAGCGCGGCGGCACCGGCGCGGCGGACGTCCCGCACCTCGGGCAGCATCGCCGCGACCATCCGGGCCTGCCGGGCCCGGCGCTCCGCGCGGTAGGCGAACCCGGTCCCGACCAGCGACTGCCCGAGCTCGGTGGTCCCCGCGACGGCGAGCGGGCGGCCGTCACAGGTCGCGCCGAGGCCCCGCCCGGCCGACCACAGCCGTCCCGCCGCGGGTTCGGCGACCGCGCCCGCGACCGACTCGCCGTCGGCGACGGCGGCGATCGAGATGGCGTACCAGGGCAGGCCGTAGAGGTAGTTCACGGTGCCGTCGATGGGGTCGACGACCCAGCGGGCGGTCGCCGCGTCGCCCGCGCCCTCCTCGCCGTAGACCGGGTCGCCCGGCCGCAGCGCGGCGAGCCGGTCCCGGACGAACTTCTCCACCGACGCGTCCGACTCGGTCACGACGTCGGTCGGCGAGGACTTGGTCGACACTCCCCCGTCCCGCGGCGCGGGCAGGGTGCGCAGGTGCTCTGCGGCCTCGGCGGCGACCTGCTCGGCCACGGCGCGCAGGGTGGCGGGATCGCTGGTCTCGTGCGGCGTCACGGCTCCATCCGACCACGTTCGCGGGCCCTCGGACGCGCGGGGCGGCGTGAGGTGCGCCCCGTCCCGCGGTGCGCAGTTACAATGGAACGCAGACCCCACCTCCGGGACGCGCGGCGACCTTCGACCGACGCCGGCGACCGAGGTGGTGCCAGGACAGAATTCCGGGGCGGTCCGTGGCCTCGTCTCCCCCGACGAGTGCGCCGCGACCGGCCCGAGTAACGACTCCAGCGCACGTAGCGAGAGGGCCCAGGTGGCAGCCGCAGACTCCGCAGCACGCACCGACTCGACCATCGAGCCGACGTCGGGCACCGCACCCCGCAGCCGCCGCACCTCCGCGGCCGGCACGACCGGGGCGGCGACCGCCAAGAAGCCGGCCGCACGCACCCGCAAGCCGGGCACCGCGACGAAGGCCGCACCCGGCACCGGCCCGAAGAAGCCGGCCGCCAAGAAGGCCTCCACGAAGAAGGCCGACGGCGAGGACGCCGAACTCGAGGACGGCGACGTCGAGATCGAGGACGGCGAGCTCGAGGAAGCCGACATCGAGGCCGACATCGCCGAGGCGGCCCAGGAGGTCGACGCCGAGGACGCGTCCGACGACGACGAGGACGACGACACCAACACCGGCAAGAACCGGGTCGCCCCGACCACCCGGTCGTCGCAGCAGAAGTCGGCCGACTTCGTCTGGGACGAGGAGGAGTCCGAGGCGCTGCGGCAGGCCCGCAAGGACGCCGAGCTCACCGCCTCCGCCGACTCGGTCCGCGCCTACCTCAAGCAGATCGGCAAGGTGGCGCTGCTCAACGCCGAGGAGGAGGTCGAGCTCGCCAAGCGGATCGAGGCCGGCCTCTACGGCGCGGAGCGCATCCGCAAGCTCTTCGAGTCGAACGACAAGCTCTCCCCGCAGATGCGGCGCGACCTGCGCTGGATCGTCCGCGACGGCGAGCGCGCGAAGAACCACCTGCTGGAGGCGAACCTCCGGCTCGTGGTGTCGCTGGCCAAGCGCTACACCGGCCGTGGGATGGCGTTCCTGGACCTGATCCAGGAGGGCAACCTGGGCCTGATCCGCGCGGTCGAGAAGTTCGACTACACCAAGGGCTACAAGTTCTCGACGTACGCGACGTGGTGGATCCGGCAGGCCATCACCCGCGCGATGGCCGACCAGGCCCGCACCATCCGTATCCCGGTGCACATGGTCGAGGTCATCAACAAGCTCGGCCGTATACAGCGTGAGCTGCTCCAGGACCTCGGGCGCGAGCCCACTCCCGAGGAGCTCGCCAAGGAGATGGACATCACCCCGGAGAAGGTGCTGGAGATCCAGCAGTACGCCCGGGAGCCCATCTCGCTGGACCAGACCATCGGTGACGAGGGCGACTCGCAGCTCGGTGACTTCATCGAGGACTCCGAGGCGGTCGTCGCGGTCGACGCGGTGTCCTTCACGCTGCTGCAGGACCAGCTCCAGTCGGTGCTGGCGACGCTGTCCGAGCGCGAGGCGGGCGTCGTCCGGCTGCGGTTCGGGCTGACCGACGGCCAGCCGCGCACCCTCGACGAGATCGGCCAGGTCTACGGCGTGACCCGCGAGCGGATCCGCCAGATCGAGTCGAAGACGATGTCGAAGCTGCGGCACCCGAGCCGTTCCCAGGTCCTGCGCGACTACCTGGACTGACACGTCCCGCCGACAGGCCCCGCCGGTGTCCACCGGCGGGGCCTGTCGCGTTCCCGGCCCCGTCGCGGCAACGGTCGGCCGACGACGCTCACCGGTTGCGGCGACGCTCAGGCGATCGCGTGAGCGTGGCCGGGTCCGGTGAGCGTCCGGGTCGCCTGTCGGACCTCAGCTCCGCAGGAGCCGGTTCAGTGCGGGGGCCACGTCACGGTGTGTGCGGACCGTGGCCAGCCGTCCGCCCCCGAGCCGTGCGACGTCCCGCCCGAGCGCGGCGTCGTGCTCGCCGTCGGTCTCCAGCAGCACGTGCAGCTCCCCGAACCGCCGCGCGACGGTGCGCGGATCCGGCCCGGCGTTGTGCACGACGTCGCTGAGCAGCACCGCGACCCGGCGCCGCTCCCGGGCCCCGGCGAGCTCGGAGTGGGCGACGGACAGCCCGAACCCGACGTCGGTCAGCCCGCGGGCGGGAATCCGCACGAGCCGGTCGAGCAGTACCCCCGGTGTCGCGGGTTCGTCGAGCGGGGACAGCACGGCGGCGTCGGACCAGAACGCGACGAGTGCGAGCCGGTCCCCCGTCGCCCCGGCGTCGCCGGACAGCGCCGCGACCGTCGCGGCGGCGATCCGCACCTTCTCCCCGCGCATCGACCCGGAGACGTCGACGACCAGCGTGATCGCCCGCGGGGAGCCGGTCCGTTCCCGGACGACGATGTCGGTGTCCTCGGGCACCGGGCGCTCGGTGAGCACCTCCACGGTGCGGTCGAGGTCGATGTCGTCGGACCGGTAGCGGTAGGGCTGCGGCGCGGGCGCCCCGCGTCCACGGGCCGCGCGCGGGTCCCGGGGCCGCCGCAGGGCCAGGCGCCGGGCGATCCGGCGGGCCATCGCCGTCACCTCCCGGTCGGGTGGCCGGTCCTCCAGCAGCTCGGACAGGGTCCGGGCCCGGGCGGTGCGGGACGTGGTGAGCGATCCCTGTCCGCCGGTCTCGCCGTCGCCGGGGTCGCCGCGGTCCCCGTCCACCCGCTCGACGACGACCGGTGCGCCCGGCCCGGTGCGGAACAGCTCCGGCGCGGCGGTGAGCTGCTTCGGCCTGCGGCGCAGCGGCGCGAGGGCCCGCGACCGCTCGTCGGCCGCGGGCAGGGTCACGGCACCGTCGACGTCCAGGACGTGGGGACCCGGCGCCGCACGCCGGGGCCGGAGAAAAAATGGTCCTCCCAGATCCGGGTGATCACCTCCTCCGGGGTGGTGTCGACGGCGTCGTCCACCGCGATCCGCGCGGACAGCGCCAGCAGGGCGGCGTCCAGCACGAGCCGGGAACGGTCCCCGTCATGGCTCCCGAGCCGCTGCAGCTCGACCGCGATCGCGGTCAGGTCGATCGCGCCGCGCACGCTCGACCCGCGGCGCAGGTCCGGGTGCGAGCGGGTCGCCCGGGTGAGGGCGACGGCGTCGGTGACGAGCCCGTCGTCGGTGACCCCGGTGCGGGCGCGCACGATCTCGGTCTCCTCGGCGGCGTCCTGGTAGCCGACGACGAGACGGCACCAGCGGTCGTAGACCGAGTCGGAGATCCGGGCGGTGCCGACGTCGTCGAACGGGTTCATCGAGGCCAGCACCCGGAAGGTCGGCAGCGCGGTGACCGTCCCCACCCGGGGCACCGTCAGCTCCCGCTCGGCCATGGCCGCGAGGAGCACGTTCAGGGTGTCCTCGGGGGCCCGGTTGAGCTCCTCGATGTACAGGAACCCGCCGTCCTGCATGGCGCCCACGAGCGGCCCCGGCACGAAGTTGTCGACCGCGTAGTCCTCGCGGAGCACCCGCGCCGGGTTGTGGTGCCCGACCAGCCGGGCCGGGGTGAGCTCGGCGTTGCCCTCCACGAGGACGAACGGGACGCCCCAGTGCGCGGTGATCGCGCGCAGCATCGTCGACTTCGACACGCCGGGCGGGCCCTCCAGCATCACGTCCCGGCCGGCGGACACCGCCGCGAGCACGAGATCGAGCTCACGGCGGCGTCCGACCACGGCGCGGGCGATCGCGTCCCGCGCACTCACTTCTGCAGGAACCCCGCGTCGACCGGCAGCATCGTCCCGGTGACGTAGCGGCCCTCGTCCGAGGCGAGGTAGACGACCGCGTTCGAGATGTCGACCGGCTCGACCATCTCCACCGGCAGCATGTTCTGCAGGTTCTCGCCGAACGAGGGGTCCCCGGAGATGATCCCGCCGATGTAGTCGTTGGTGACCATCGGCGTGTTCACGCCGGTCGGATGGATGGTGTTGACCCGGATCGAGTGCGGCGCCAGCTCGGTCGCCAGGTTGCGCATGAGCCCCACGACGCCGTGCTTGGCGGCGACGTAGTGACCGGTGCGGCTCATGCCCTTCACCCCCGCCGTCGAGCTGGTGAGCACGATCGCCCCGCCGTTGCCCGCGGCGATCATCGCCGGGACCGCGGCGCGGACCGTCTTCCACACCCCGGTGAGGTTGACGCCGATCATCTCGTCCCACTCGTCGTCGGTGAGCGACCACGTGTTGTCGGCGAACCCGGCGATGCCGGCGTTGCCGCACACGATGTCGAGCCGGCCGAACTCCGCCACCCCGGCGTCGACGACGGCCTGCACCGCGGCGGTGTCCCGCACGTCGGCCTCCCGGGCGACGATCCGCCGGTCCAGCTCCTCGACCAGCTTCACGGTCTCGTCGAGGTCCTCGCGGCGCGACAGCGGGTAGTGCACGGTGTCGAGCGGGTGGCAGACGTCGAAGGCGATGACGTCGGCACCCTCCTCCGCCAGCCGCACCGCGTGCGACCGGCCCTGTCCGCGCGCGGCCCCCGAGACCAGCGCGACCTTTCCCTCCAGGCGTCCGGGCATCGTCGTTCCCCTCTCAGGCAGCGTTGTTCGCGTTCATGCCCGCCGCGACCGCGACGGACTCACCGGTGACGTAGCGCGCCTCCTCGGAGGCCAGGAACAGCATCGTGTTCGAGATGTCGACCGGCTCGACCCACGGGATCGGGACGTGGTTCAGCGACTGGAACGCCGGGGCCGCGTCGTCCCGGGTGGGGTTCGCCGTGCCGGGCAGGAACAGCTCGTACGCGGCCGAGTTCTGGATCATGTCGGTGTCCACGCCGGTCGGGCAGACCGCGTTGACCGTGACGCCGTTGCCCGCGACCTCGATCGCGGTCGACTTGACCAGCCCGATCACGCCCCACTTGGCCGCGACGTAGTGGGCGATGTTGGCCTGGCCCATCTTCCCGGCCATCGACGACGTCGCGACGATCCGCCCGTACCCCTGATCGATCATGGTGGGCAGCACGGCCCGGAACGCGTGGAAGACGCCCGTGAGGTTGACCGCGATCATCTCCTGCCACATGTCCTCGGACATCTCGGCGACCGTGCCGAAGGAGAAGATCCCCGCGTTGGCCAGCAGCACGTCGATCCGGCCGAGCTCGGCGCGGGTCCGGTCGGCGACGTCCTGGACCTGGTCGCGGTCCCGGACGTCGGCCCGCACGGCGACGCACCGGCGGTCGAGCTCCTCGACGAGCTTCACCGTCTCGTCGAGGTCCGCCTGGCGCGACGTCGGGTACGGGACCGTGCCGAGCTGTTCGGAGATGTCGCAGAACGCGATGTCCGCGCCCTCCCGGGCGAAGGCCAGGGCGTGCGAGCGCCCCTGCCCCCGGGCTCCCCCGGTGATCAGAACGACCTTGCCGTCGAACCGTCCCATCGCTCCTCCTCGAGCGTCGGTGGATGTCGGTGTCCGTTCAGCGGGCGAGCGCTCCCCCGTCGACCGCCAGGCAGTGCCCGGTGACGCGCCGTGCGTCGTCGCCGAGCAGCCACATCAGTGCGCCGGTGATCTCGCCGATGCTCAGCACCTCGGCGAGCAGCTGGTCGTGCAGCCAGCGCTTGTGCACCTCGTCGGGTGCGAGGCCGAGCTCGTCGGCGAGACCGGCCAGCATCGGCGAGTCGACGGCGCCCGGCAGGATCGCGTTGACCGTGACGCCTGCCGGGGCGAGCTCGACCGCCATCGCCCTGGTCAGCCCGACGACGCCGTGCTTGGCCGCCACGTAGTGCGCGAACTCCGGCACCGCGCGCACCCCTCCGGTGGAGGCGATGTTGACGATCCGGCCCCGTGGCGAGCGGCGGACGTGCGCGGCCGCGGCCCGCGCGACCCGCCACGTCCCGGTGAGGCCGATGTCGACGACGGCGTCCCACTCGGCGTCGGTGATCTCCCAGAACGGTGCGCTGGTGACGACGGCCGCGTTGTTGACGACGATGTCCAGCCGCCCGAACTCCGCGACGAGGGTCTCCACCGCCGCGCCGACCCGGGCGCTGTCGCGCACGTCGGCGACCAGGGGCACGGCCCGGCCACCCGCGGCGGTGACCGCCGCGACGACCTCCCGGAGCTCGTCCTCGGTGGCGAGTGGGTAGGCCGGGACGTCCAGGTCACGGCAGACGTCCAGCACGCCGACCGCGGCACCGGCGGCGGCCAGCGCCAGGCAGTGCCCGCGCCCCTGCCCCCTCGCACCGCCGGTCACCAGCGCGACCTGACCGGTCAGATCGGGTGCCATCGCCGCCACCCCCGAAACATGCGGAACCGTCCGGATCCGTACGGATCCGCGAGCCGTCCCCGTCGACAGACCCGGTATGTGAGGTGTAGCACCGGTGGGGGAATCCGGACGAATCGTTCCCGGACGGTTCCGGTGGGATGGGGGCTCGCATGCAGTCGGACCGCTGGTTCTCGGTGAGTGAGGCCTGCCGGATCCTCGGGATCAGCCGCACGACGTTGCTCGCCGCCGAGAGCGCGGCCGTCATCACGCCGTCGCGCACGCCCGGCGGGCACCGCCGCTACTCGGCCGGGCAGCTGGAGCGCTACCTGGGGGCCGGTGTCCCGTTGCGACCGGACCCGGGTCCCCGCCCGGCCGGGCGGGCCGCCACCGCCGTGGACGCGACCTTCACCGCCGTCGTCCGGGACGCGGTGCGCCCGCTGGCCCGCTCGCTCGACGCGGAGTGCGCGGGGTTCTACCTCCACGACGACGGCCGGTGGCAGCTCGCGGGCACCGCAGGCGTTCCCCGCTGGCTCGCCGAGCGCCTGGCCTCCTCGGCACCGCCCGCGCCCGTGACGGAGGCCCTGCAGTCCGGTGGGCCCCGGCTGTTCGACCCCCGGGTGACCGGGTTCCCCGACGCCCGGTCACCCGGGCACGGTGTCGCCGTCCGGGTCCGCGCCCCCGACCGCGTGCACGGTGCCCTGTTCCTCGTGACGCGCCCCGGCCGCGCCCCGCTGCCCGGCGAGCTGCAGGTCGTCGGGGCGGTCGCCGACCTGCTCGGTGTGCTCGTCGAGCAGCTGGTGCAGAACGCGGACCTGCGTGGACGGCTGCGTGACATCGCTGCGCTCTGCCCGGACCGAAAACCGGCGGAAACCGTCGGGGGTCCCGGCTAGCGTCGATCTCCGGACCGGCGCCGGAGATCCCGTACCGCGGTCCGTCTCCGGGGGTGTCGAGGGTGCGCGCGCTGTCGTGGCGACGGCTGGGTGGGGCGGCGTCGGCCGTCGCGGTGACGGCGGCGGTGGTCGCCGCCGTCGCGGAGGCGGTCGCCGCGACCGTGGTCGGCGAGGTCGCGGCCGGACCGACGTCCGCCCTGGTCGGTGTGCTCGCGGTCCTCCTGCTCGGTTCCGCCGTCCTGGACACCGCGGGCCGGGTGCTGTTCTCCACGGTCGTCAGCCGGGCCGAGGGCCGGCTGCGGGCCGACCTGCTCGACGCCGCGCTCGGCCAGCCGCTCCCGCGCCTCGAGGACCAGGCGGTCGGTGAGCTGCTCGACCGCGTCGACGACGACTCCCGCCAGCTCGCCCAGCTGTTCCGCCGGATCGGGTGGGAGACCGGGCGCGCGCTGCTCCGCTCGGTCCTCGCCTGGATCGTCGCCGGTCTGGTGTTCTGGCCGGCCTGGATCGCGTTCCCGCTGGTGGCGGGCCTGATCGTGCTCGTGGCGCGGCCGTTGACGGGGGTGATCGCGCGGGCCAAGGTCGCCGAGGAGGTCGCCTGGTCGGACCACTCCGCCCAGCTCGAGGAGGCGATCGCCGGGCAGGACGACGTACGTACCTCGCTGGGCCAGCCGCACGTGATCGCCGGTTCCGCGGCCCGGGCGGCCGAGGTGCTGCGCCGGGTGCAGGTCGTCAGCCTCGCCGCGACGACCGTCGGGCTGCGCACCGGGTTCGTCGCGCACGCCCTGCTCGGGGTGGTCGCGGTCGGCGGGGTCTGGCTCGTGGCGGGCGACCCCGGGGGCGTCGCGGCGCTGGTGTCGCTGTGGATCCTGGTGACCGCGTTCGTGTCGCAGGTGGACGCGATCGTCGACCGCATGCCGGACATCCAGGCCGGGGTCGGCGCGCTCACCCGGGTCGCGTCGCTGCTGCGGGCCGAGCAGGAGCCCGCGGGCGGGCGCCCGGTGCCGTCCGGCCCGGCCGGCGTCCGGCTGCGCGGGCTCACCGCGGGCTACGACGGCGGGTTCCGGCTGGGCGGGATCGATCTCGACGTCCCGGCCGGCACGACGTGCGCGCTGCTCGGCCGGACCGGGTCCGGCAAGTCGACGGTGGCGAAGGTGCTGTCGCGGGCGGTCGAGCCGGACCGGGGGCAGGTGTTCGTCGGCGGGCAGGACGTCCGCGACACCGGTCTCGACGACCTGCGGCGTGCGGTCGGCGTCGTCACCCAGCGCACCGAGATCCTGGCGGCGTCGCTGGCGGAGAACGTCGCGCTGCACGATCCCGCGGTGCCGCGCTCCGCGATCGAGCGGGCGGTGTCCGCGCTGGGGCTCGACGAGTGGGTCGCCGCCCTGCCCGACGGGCTGGACACCCGCCTCGGCAGCGGCGGGGTGACGCTGTCGGCGGGTGAGGAGCAGCTGGTGGCGTTCGCCCGGCTGCTGGTCCGCGACGTCGCGGTGGTCGTGCTCGACGAGGCGACCGCCCGGATGGACCCGCGCACCGAGATGCGGGTGACCCGGGCGTCACGGGCGTTGCTGGCGGACCGGACCGGGATCGTCGTCGCGCACCGGCTGTCGACGATCCGGCGGGCCGACGCCGTCGCCGTCCTGGAGGACGGTCGGCTCCTGCAGCACGGTGCCCGGGAGCGGCTGGCCGTCGAGCCGGGCCGCTACGCCGACCTGCTCGCCGCGGACCGTGACGACGACGGCGGAACCGGTGGCGAGGTGCTCGGGCACGTCGCCCACGGAGGCGGTCACACCGCGACGGCGACCGCGACGCGGCCCGGGGCGACGGCGACGCTGGAGACCCCCCTCCTCCACCGCAGCGCCCGCCGCACGGTCACGGCGGAGCAGGGCCCGCGCCCGCCCGCGCTGTGGCGGACCGTGCTGCGGCTGGCGTTCGCGCACAAACGGTGGGGCCTGACCGGCGGCCTGATGTTCACCCTGGCGACGCTCGCCGGCGCGACCGGCGTCGTGACGGGCTGGCTGTGGGGACTGGTCGCGGAGTCCTTGCAGTCGGGGGCGGCCCCCTGGGGTCCGGCACTGGGCCTCACCGGCGTCCTGCTGCTGTTCCCGCTGTGGATCGCGATCGCGTTCCGGACCTACCCGCGCTGGTGGTCGGCGGTGACCCTGCGGCTGCGGCTGGCGGTGCTCCGCGGGCAGACCATGCAGCACCACTCCGGGCGGGCGCCCGCCGGTGAGGTCGTCGCCCGTGCCCTGGACTCGGACCGGATGGTGCTCTACGTCGACCGCTGGGTGGACGTCACCAACGCCGTCCTCGTGGTGGTCGTGGCCGGGCTGGTGTCCGGCGACGTCCGGGCCGCCCTCGTCATCGGCGGCTTCCTCGCGCTCTGTGCGGCGGTCGCGGCGCTCGGGGCCCCGTTCGCGGGGCGGGCCGGGCGGGTCGCGGCCGACGCCCGGGCACGGTTCGGCACGGCGCTGGGGTCGGCGCTGGAGTCGGTGCGGACGGTGAAGCTCGCCGCCGCGACCGGTGCGGTGCGGGCGCACCTGGGCCGGGTGGACGCGCATCGGGTCCGGGCCACCGTGCGCGAGTACCGGGTCCGCACGCTCCTCGAGGGCGTGCCCGGCCTGCTGATGCAGGCCGCGGTCGTCCTGACCTGGTCGGTGTACCTGACCGGCGGCTGGACCCTCGCGACGGCGCTGCTGCTGTCGACGGCGCTCGGCGGTGCCGGGTTCCTCGGCCAGGTGTGCGCGGCCGCGGTCACCGAGGCGCCGATCGCCCGGCGCTGGCTGCGCGCGGTCGCCCCGTTCGCCGGGCCCGCGGACCTCACCCGGCTGCCCGACGGTGTCGACCTGGTGTCGGGCGCCGCGCCGGAACCGGAGCCCGCACCGCGGGAGCCGCTGCGCCGGTTGAGCCTGGAGAAGGTCACGGCCGTCCACCACGACGGCACCGTCGGCGTCGAGGGGGTGGACCTCGACATCGACGCCGGTGCGCTGGTGCTGCTGACCGGTGAGGTCGGGTCGGGCAAGTCCAGCCTGCTGGCAGGCCTCGCCGGCCTGGTCGCGCACGAGGGCGTGATCCGGTGGAACGGGCGCGCGGTGTCCGATCCGCAGCGGTTCCTGCGTCCCGGGCAGGTCGCCTACGTCGGCCAGGTCCCCCGGGTGCTGTCCGGGACGTTCGGCGAGAACGTGGCGCTCGGCCACCGGCGGCCGGTCGCCGCCGCCGTCGACGACGCCCGGCTCGGGCGCGACGTCGAGGCGGCGGGCGGGCCGGACGCCGTCGTCGGGCACCGGGGAATCCGGCTCTCCGGCGGGCAGGTGCAGCGGCTCGCGATGGCGCGGGCGCTGGCCACCGGCGCGGAGCTGATCGTCGCCGACGACGTGTCGTCGGCGCTCGACGTCCGCACCGAGATCGAGCTGTGGGCGGCGCTGCGACGCCGGGGCGGGACGGTCGTGGGGGCCAGCACGAAACGGGCCGCGCTGGCCCGGGCCGACCGGGTCGTCGTGCTGGAGCGGGGCCGGGTCGCCGACGAGGGCCCCTGGTCGGAGCTGGCGGCGCGCTGGTCGCACCTGGCGGGCTGAGCCGCGGCCGCCGGGCCCGGTCAGCCCGGTGGGAGCGGGTGCGCCGCGAGGAACCGCTGCACCTCCGCTGTGGCCCGCTCCTCCAGGAAGAACGCGTGCCGGGCACCGTCGAACGCGACGAACGCGGCGCCGGGGATGCGCCCGGCGAGGCGACGGCCGTTCTCCTGCGGGGTGAACTCGTCGCCGGCGCCGTGCAGGACGAGCGTCGGTGCGGTGACGCCGGGCAGGACGTCCCAGGCGTCGTGCTGCGCGCTGGCGCGCCGGTGACCGGCGCGGGCCCGCCGGCTCATGCGGAGGTCGCCGAGCACCGGCAGCGGGCCGGTCCAGTCCGGACCGGCCATCAGCCGGCGCAGCTCCCGCGCGCCGGTCGCCGGGTCGGCGAGCCGCTCGAGCACGGCCGGGTCGGCGGGGACGGCGCCCGCGCCGCCGCCGGTGGTGCAGCCGAGCACGAGCGCGCCGACGCGTCCCGGGTGGTCGGCGGCGAGCCACTGTGCGAGCCGCCCGCCCATCGACGTGCCGTAGACGTGCGCCCGACCGATCCCGGCCGCGTCGAGGACGGCGACGACGTCACCGGCGAACCGGCGGGTGCTCCATCCGTCGTCCCCGGCGTCGTCGCTGGTCCCGGTGCCGGCATGGTCCAGGACGACGGTGCGGTACCCGCCGAACGACGACCGGACCGTGTCCCACCAGGCGCGGCTGTTCGCCTGCCCGGCCAGCAGCACCAGTGGTTCGCCGGGCCCGGAGCCGTCCGGCTCGCGGACGTCGAACCCGATGCGGGTGCCGTCCGGCGCGACCGCCCGCTCCCCCGGGCCCACTCTCTGGATCATGGGGACCACGGTAGTCCGGCGGTGTGCCCGGCCCGGTCGAGGCCGTCGTCGGCCGATCGGTCGTCGGTGCCGCCTTGAGTGCCGCCCTCGGTGCCCTCTCCGAAATCGCTTCCTCGCGCAGCGATTCCAGCGCAGGGACCGGCGGGGCACGACGGCCACCGTTCTCCCGGACGCCCCGAGGCGCTCGGTCCTCAGCCGCAGTGGTTCTCGTGCCCCACGTGGGCCGCGTGCTCGACCTGCAGGGTCGAGTGGTCCAGCCCGAACCGCTCCCGCAGGACGTGCGTCGCGGTGTCGAGCACCGACGCGTCCCCGCAGTGCACGGAGTGCTCCTCGGCGACGACGAGGTGCGCCGACATCGCCGGGGTCCGGTCGTTGATCGCCCACAGGTGCAGGTCGTGCACCTCGGTGACCCCGGGCAGTGCGAGCAGTGCGTCGCGGACCTCGTCGGCGTCGACGCCCTTCGGGGCACCCTCCAGCAGCACGTGCGCCGCCTCGCGCAGCAGCGACACCGCGCGCGGCAGGATCAGCGCGACGATGAACAGCGACGCGACGGTGTCGGCCCAGGGCCAGCCGGTCGTCATCAGCACCACGGCCGCGGCGAGCACGCCGACGGAGCCGAGCGCGTCGCCGAGGACGTGCAGCATGGCGCCGCGCATGTTCATGTTGCCGCGGTCCCCGCCGGACAGCACGGCCAGCGAGACCAGGTTGCCGACCAGGCCGAGCGCACCGATGACCAGCAGCGGGACGCCGGGGATCTCGACCGGCTCGAACAGCCGCTGCACGCCCTCGACCGCCACCCAGACGACGACGGCCACCAGCGTCAGCGCGTTCAGCGCCGCGACCAGCACTTCCGCCCGGCCCATCCCGTAGGTCCGCCGGGCGGTCGCCGGCCGGGCCGCGAGGATCGTGGCGATGAGCGCGGCGACGAGCGCGCCGGCGTCGGTCAGCAGGTGCCCGAGGTCCGCGAGCAGTGCCAGCGAGCCGGTGAGCACCGCCCCGGCCGCGCCCAGCACCGCCGTCACCAGGGTGACGCCGAGCGCGACCGCCAGCCGCCGCCGGTCGGTCCCCGCACCGGCGTGCCCGTGGCCGCCGTGCGGCTGCCCGCCGTGACCGTGTCCGTGACCCATGCACGACACCCTATACATGCACGTATTCGCATGTCTAAACGGATGGGGCTCCGGCTGATCGGCACCTGACCGGTGGGACGGGTGGACTACGCCGCGGCCTCGATCTCCAGCTCGCCGTCCCGCACCCCGACCCGGACGGTCGTCCCGGGGCCGATCCGGCCGTCCAGCAGCATCGACGACAGCGGGTTGTCGAGCTCCCGCCGGATCGTCCGGCGCAGCGGACGGGCCCCGAACTCCGGCTGGTGGCCGCGCTCGGCGAGCAGCCGCACGGCCTCGCCGGAGATCTCGAAGCCGATCTCGCGGGCGGCGAGCCGCTCCCGGGTGTCGTCGAGCAGCAGCCCGGTGATCTCGGTGAGCTGCTCGGTGTCGAGCCTGCGGAACACGATGGTCTCGTCGATCCGGTTGAGGAACTCCGGCCGGAACACCTCGCGCAGCCGCGGGGTGAGCCGCTCGCGGAGCACCGCGTCCTCGCGCTCGGAGGCCGTCGACTCCTGCGAGGCCGCCGAGCCGAACCCGAGGGTCATGCCGTGCCCGGTGATCAGCTCGGACCCGACGTTCGACGTCATGATGATCACGGTGTGCCGGAAGTCGACGGTGCGTCCCTGGCCGTCGGTGAGCCTGCCGTCGTCGAGTACCTGCAGCAGGGTGTTGAACACGTCGGGGTGCGCCTTCTCGACCTCGTCGAGCAGCAGCACCGAGTACGGCCGGCGGCGGACGGCCTCGGTGAGCTCGCCGGACTCGCCGTACCCGACGTAGCCGGGCGGGGCGCCGACCATCCGCGCGACGGTGTGCTTCTCGCCGTACTCGCTCATGTCGAGGCGGACCATCCGGTCCTCCTCGCCGAACAGCGCGACGGCGAGCGCCCGTGCCAGCTCGGTCTTCCCGACGCCGGTCGGGCCGAGGAACAGGAAGCTGCCGACCGGCCGGTCGGTGTCCCCGAGACCGGAGCGCGAGCGCCGGATCGCCTCGGCGACCGCGGTGACGGCCGCGTCCTGACCGACGACGCGACGGTGCAGCTCGTCCTCCAGCCGCAGCAGCCGGTCCCGCTCGGCCTCCGTGAGCTGGGTGGCCGGGATGCCGGTCGCCCGCGAGACGACCTCGGCGATCTCGTCGACGCCGACCACCGGCGCCTTGCCCTGCGGGTCCGCCGGGTCGGCGGAGAGTTTGTCCCGGGCGACGGTGATCTCGTCGCGCAGCTGCGAGGCCCGCTCGTAGTCCTCGTGCGCGACGGCCTGGTCCTTGTCCCGGGTCAGCTGGTCGATCTGCTGCTCGATCTCGCGGTGGTCCACGGTCGGCGTGCGGGTACGCAGCCGCACCCGGGCGCCGGCCTGGTCGAGCAGGTCGATCGCCTTGTCGGGCAGGAAACGCTCGGTGACGTAGCGGTCGGACATCTCGACCGCGGCGCGCAGCGCCTCCGGCGTGTAGCGCACCTGGTGGTGGGCCTCGTAGCGGTCCGCCAGCCCGCGCAGGATCGCGACGGAGTCCTCGATCGACGGCTCCGGCACGAGCACCGGCTGGAACCGGCGGGCGAGGGCCGAGTCGGACTCGATGTAGCGGCGGTACTCGTCGAGCGTCGTCGCGCCGATGACGTGCAGCTCGCCGCGGGACAGGGCGGGTTTGAGCAGGTTGCCGGCGTCCATCGCGCCGCCGCCCTCGCCGCCGCCGGTACCGGCGCCGACCATGGTGTGCAGCTCGTCGATGAACACGACGAGGTCGTTCGAGTGCTCGCGGATCTCCTCGATCAGGGTCCGCATCCGCTCCTCGAAGTCGCCGCGGTACTTCGTGCCCGCGACCACACCGGCCAGGTCCAGCTGCACGACCCGGCGGCCGCGCAGGGTGTCGGGGACCTCGCCGTCCGCGATGCGCTGCGCGATGCCCTCGACGACGGCGGTCTTGCCGACACCCGCCTCGCCGATCAGGACGGGGTTGTTCTTGGTCCGCCGGGACAGGACCTCGATCGTCTGCTCGATCTCCTCCTCGCGGCCGATCACCGGGTCCAGCCGCCCGCCGCGCGCGGCCACGGTGAGGTCCTGGCCGTACTGGTCGACGGTCGGGGTCGACGTCGGCTCCTGCTCCGCGGCCGTCGCGCCGCCCGCCGGCCCCGCCTGCGGGGCCGGGGTGCCGCCACCGGTGGTCATCGAGCCGGGGCTGAACCGGGACCGGGCGAGCAGCCGTCCCGCCGCGGACTCCTCGTTCGCGGCGAGGGCCAGCAGCAGGTGCTCGGGTCCGATGTAGGTGGACCCCAGCGACCGCGAGACCTGGTGGGCGTCGAGCAGCGCGCGCTTCGCCGACGGGGTCAGCGACGGCGGCCGGCTCGGGTCGACCTCGGCCCCGGGGCGCGGGAGCCGCTCCTCCAGCGTGCGGGCGATGGCGTCGGGATCGCCGCCTGCCCGGGTGATCCACCGCCGGGTCGTCTCGCTGCGCGCGCACGCGAGGAGGATGTGCGTGGCGTCCAGATCGGTGTCCCCGCGCTGCACGGACTCCTGCGCGGCGCGGGCCATGATCTCCCGCGCGCCCGCGCTCATCAGGCGGGTCAGGTCGATCCGGTGGACGGGCCCACGCGGGTCGCCCGGGCCGAAGAAGCCGGTCATGGGTCACCTCTCGTCGGGGACGGACGCCGAGGTGGTTTCCCCGCGCCCGCCGCGCCGAAACGGGGAGGGCCCCGAGGTTCAGCCGGCTGCGACGGCCAGCACGTCGTCGGCGACGTCGCGGCAGGCCGCCCAGCCGTGCTCGACGCCCCGGTCGGCCGGATAGCTCAGCAGCACCGCGAGCGCCCGGTCCTCCCAGGCCAGCACGCAGTTGACGTTCCAGGTCCCGACGCCGTGCAGCGTCCAGCCGTTCTTCTCGGCGACGGGGCCCGGCAGGGTCGCACCGATCCCGGAACGGCCGTCCGGGGTGATCGAGGCCAGGTCGGCGAGCAGGTCGCCGCCACCCGGCCACTCGGGTGCCCGGTCGCGGACGCACGCCAGGATCCGGGCCGCGTCGACGGCGGTGAGCTGGGTGAACGACCACCACCCCCGGCGCGACGTCGACACCTCGACCCCGCACTCGTCGTCCAGGCGGGCGGTGCTCGCGTCCCGGCCCAGCCGCCGGTAGAGCCGCTCGGCCGCGTCGTCGTCGCTGGCACGGACGGCGGCCGTGATGTCGGCGCGCTCGGCCGCCGTGACCGGCCGGCCGGCCTCCGCCGCGGCGCGCAGGGTGTCCGCGGCGAGCCATGCCTTGATCGTCGACTCGGCCTCGGTGCGGCGTTCGGCGGCGTCCGCGGAACCGGTCCACTCCCCCGTCGCGGTGTCGAGCAGCGCCCAGGACAGTGCCAGGCCGTCCTCGTCCGCGCGGGACACCGCGACCGAGCCGGGCGGGCGGGTGACGACGTCGACGGCCTCCACACCGCTCAGCGCCCCGGCGAGCCCGGCCGGGGCCACCGGCCCGGCGACCCGTGGCGCCTCGGCCGCCGCACCGACCGTGACCGGCCCGGGCGACGGAGGTCCACCGGCCACGAGGACCGGCGTCGTGACCGCGACGACCACGGCCAGGACGCCGGCACAGGTCCGTAGGCGACCTCGGGGCACCGCTCCCCCGTTCCCGACCGGCAGGCGGCGGGGACGCCGCGCGGGACACCGATACCACCCGATCGTGACGCGGCCCGGGGGGTTCCGGACAGCGGGCACGGAACGTTCACACAGGATTATCAGGAACGATCACCGACAGCGTCCGCCACCGGACACCGCGTGATGATCCGGACACCGTCCCGGGCCCGTCCGGCGTGCGGGGGCCGGTCGGCATACCGTCACGCAACAGTCGAGCGAACGGGGGATGTCGGGTGGGATGGACGCGCACGATGCCGGTGGAACGGATCCTGGCGCGCACCGGGGACGGGTCCGGCAGCGATCTGCGACGCACGCTGAAGGCCCGCGACCTGGTCGGGTTCGGGGTCGGGATCATCATCGGCACGGGGATCTTCACCCTGGCCGGGGTGGAGGCCAGGCAGCACGCCGGACCGGCCGTCACGTTGTCGTTCCTCGTCGGCGCCGTCGTCGCCGGCCTGGCCGCGATCTGCTACGCCGAGCTCGCCTCCTCGGTCCCGACCGCCGGGTCGGCCTACACCTACGCGTTCGCGACGCTCGGTGAGGTCTTCGCGTGGATCATCGGCTGGGACCTGCTGCTGGAGTTCGGGCTGGGCCTCGCCGTCGTCTCGCGCAGCTGGTCGGGCTACCTCGCCGAGCTGTTCGGGCTGCCGGCCGCCTGGTTCGGCGAGGACGCGACGGTGAACGTCGGCGCCGTCGCGATCATCGCGGTCCTCACCGCGGTCGCCGTGTCCGGTATCCGGGAGTCGTCCCGGCTGACGAACCTGCTCGTGCTCGTGAAGCTCGCGGTGTGCGTGCTGATCCTGGGCATCGGCGCGTTCTACGTGAACCCGGACAACCTCACGCCGTTCGTCCCGCCGGCCCAGCCGCCCGAGGGCGGGGGCACCGTGTTCACCCAGCCGATCATCTCCGGGGTGTTCGGGCTGGAGCCGACGGTCTTCGGCGTCGGCGGCATGCTCACCGCCGCCGCGGTCGTGTTCTTCGCCTACACCGGGTTCGAGGCACTCGCCAACCTCGGCGAGGAGGCGGAGCGGCCGGACCGCGACCTGAAGATCGGCCTGCTCGGCGCGCTCGCCGTCTGCGCGGTGCTCTACGTCGGCGTCTCGCTGGTGCTGACCGGGATGGTCCCCTACACCGAGATCGACACCGGTGCTCCCCTCGCCGCGGCCTTCTCGTCGGTCGGGCTGCAGTGGATCGGCGCCCTGATCGCGATCGGCGCCGTCACCGGCCTGACGTCGGTCATGATGGTCGAGCTGGTCACGATCGGCCGGATCGGGTTCGCGATGGGCCGGGACGGCCTGCTCCCGGAGTCGATCGGGACGGCGCACCCGCGCTGGGGCACCCCGCACCGGATGACGATCATCGGCGGCGCCGTCTGCGCCGTGATCGCGGCCTTCACCCCGATCACCGCGCTCGCCGACATGGTCTCGATCGGCGCCCTCTCGGCGATGATCATCGTGGCGATCGCGGTCCCGGTCCTGCGACGCAGGCGTCCGGACCTGGACCGCCCGTTCCGGGTCCCGTTCTCGCCGGTGGTCCCGGCGATCACCGCCGTCGCGTGCCTCTACCTGATGCTGAACCTCAACCTCGACACCTGGATCCGGTTCGTCGGCTGGCTGGTCCTCGGGCTGGTCGTCTACGCGTTCTACGGCCGGAAGCACTCGTTCCTGGCCCGGGACCGCCGGGAGGCCGAGGAGGACACCCCGGCCTGAGGCCCGGGCCTCAGCCGTTCAGGAGCTCCGACGGGGCCTGGGACCGGCCGATCTCGCCCCGCCCGACGGCGCGCCGCACCCGTCGCGCGGTGGTGAGCCGGCGCCGGACCTCGCGGACCGGTTCGATCTGGGTGATGTCGTGCAGGCGGCGGTGCAGCCGGCCCTGGTCCCCGCGGCGGTCCAGCAGCGACCAGGCGAAGTCGATCGGGTCGGTGCCGTCGAGCCGCTGCGGGACCGTCTCGAACCACTCCATGCTGCGCCGGGCCATCCGCTGGATCGGCGCCATCGTCGCCCGGCGCCGGGCGTCGTAGCCGGCGAGCGCGGCCTCGACGTCGTCGGTGCCGGGCAGCCCGCCGGGGTACAGCTCCTCGGCCAGCGCGATCGCGTCCGCGACGGCGAGGACGGTGCCCGAGCCGATCGCGAAGTGCGTGGTGTGCGCGGCGTCGCCGAGGAGCACGACCCCGCCGTCCCGCCAGGACATGTTGCGGACCTCGCGGAAGGTCAGCCACGGCGAGGCACCCATGCCGGGCGGTGCGATCAGCGAGTGGCCGTCCAGCGAGCGCTCGAAGATCCGCTCCAGGAACCGCATCGCCTCCTGCGGGTCCATCGCGTCGAGGCCGAGCCCGGTCCAGGTCTCCGGCGTGCACTCGACGATGCAGGTGCTGACGCAGTCCGCGGCCGGGTACGCGTGGAACCAGATCCAGCCGGCCGCGGTGCGCTCGAAGGCGAACGTGAAGGGCCGGAACGCCTTGGTGGTGCCGAACCACACGTAGCGGTTCGCGCCGTGCGCGACCCGGGTGCCGAACGCGTCCGTGCGGCGCTGGCGGATCGCCGAGCCCACCCCGTCCGCGGCGACGACGACGTCCGCGTCCGCGGTGAGCGGGTCGGCCGCGGTGTCACCGTCGGCGGCGGCCGCCGTCTCGAAGTGCAGCCGGACCCCGACCTGGCGGGCCCGCTCGGCGAGCACCTCCAGCAACCGGGAGCGGCCGATCGAGTAGCCGTAGCGCCCGCCGAGGTGCACCGTCCGGCCGGCGATCTCGACGACCTGCGAGTCCCAGACGTGCGCGGCGGCCCGCACCCGGTCGGCGCCGACCGGATCGGTCCGGTAGAGCTCGTCGAGAATGTCCTCACCGAGGGTCACGGCGAAGCCGGACGCCGTGCCCGGTGCGTTGCGTTCGACGAGGACGACCTCGTCGCGACCACCGGACCACAGGCGAGCCAGGATCGACAGGTAGAGCCCGGCGGGCCCACCGCCGACACATACGATCTTCACGCAAGACCCCAATCGGCATCCGTCCGGCGACCGTCCGGACGCACGTTACGAGACCGTGATCGGGAGACGGCGAGCGGGGCACCGCCCCCTGATGGTCACTGTCCGTGACTCTCGCCGGACGGCCGGCTGCTCCCCTCACGGAGCGCGGCACGGCGGACCCGGCGGGCGGTCGTCAGACCGCGGCGCACCTGGCGCAGCGGCCCGATCTGGGTGGCCTTGTGCAGCTGGTAGTGCAGCCGGCCCATGTCACCGCGCCGGTCGGTCAGCGACCAGGCGAACTCGACGGGGTCACCGACCTGCTCCAGCTGCCGGCCCGCCTGCTCGAACCACTGCATGTTGCGGCGGGCGGCGTCCTGCACCGGGCGGACGACGGCACGGCGGCGCGCGTCGTAGGCGGCCAGTGCGGCGCCGCGGCCGTCGGGCCGGTCCAGCTCGACGACGTCCCGCGGGCTGCCCGGGGCCCCGTAGAGGGAGTCGGCCAGCGCCAGCGAGTCCTGCATCGCCAGCACGGTGCCCGAGCCGATGCCGAAGTGCGTGGTGTGCGCGGCGTCGCCGACCAGGACGAGATCGCCGTCGCGCCAGGTGCGGTTGCGGACCTCGCGGAACCGCAGCCAGGGCTTCTCGGCGAGCCCGCCCGGCGGCTCGACCAGCCGGTGCCCGCCCAGCGTCCGCGGGAACAGCGACGTGATCATGCGGACGCCCTCGTCCGCCGCCATGGTGTCCAGCCCCAGGCCGGTCCAGGTGTCCGGCTCGCACTCGACGATGCAGGTGCTCAGCCCGTTGGACGACGGGTAGAGGTGGATCCAGATCCACCCGGCGTCGGTCCGCTGGAAGTCCCAGACGAAGGTGTCCGAGTCGCTGTCCGCGCCGAGCCAGATGTAGCGGTTCGTGCCCTCGTCGATCGTCGTGCCGAAGTGCTCGGCCCGCCGGGTCCGCAGCCTGCTGGAGATCCCGTCCGCGGCGACGACGATGTCGGCGTCGACGTCCTCACGGCCGGCCGGCGCCGCGTAGCGCACGTCGACCCCGAGCTGCTCGGCCCGGCGCGCCAGCACGTCGAGCAGCTCCACCCGGGCGATCGAGTAGCCGTACTTGCCGCCGACGTGCACCGGCCGGGCGTCACCGACGCGGATCTCCTGGGCGTTCCACAACCGCGCGGCGCGGCGCAGGGCCTGCCCGCCGTCGGGATCGTTCCGGAACGCGTCGTCGAGCAGGTCCTCGCCGAAGGTCACGGCGAAGCCGTGTGTCTCGCCGGGCCGGTTCCGCTCGTGGACGACGACCTCGTCGCGGCCACCGGACCGCAACTTGGCGAGAATCGCGAAGTAGAGGCCCGCGGGCCCCCCTCCTACGCACGCGATACGCACGCGAACCCCCTCCGGTTCACCGCTTCACTCCAACGGAGGGACCGTAGCGCAGCACTTGCGGTACCCGATCGGGTGTGCTGTGCCGGGCCGCTCCACAGGGGACGGCGCCCGAGGTCGGCCCGGGTCGGGCACGGTGCGGCGCGACCCGGCCGGTTGCGCGCACCCGAACGGCCGACCCCGGAGCGTCACGGTTAGCGTGGTCGGGTGGTGCACACCAGCAACGCCGTGATCCGACGCGCCCCCCGCGGGGCGGGTGACCGGTGAGCGTCGGGACCGTGGTCGCCGGGCGCGTGCGCTCGGCGCGCCGGGAGATGGCCAACCCGCTGTACCGCAACGCCTACGCGTTGATGCTGAACACGATCGTCAACTCCGGGTTCGGCCTGCTGTACTGGATCTTCGCCGCGCGGGTGTTCACCACCGAGGAGGTCGGCCGGGGCAACGCCCTGGTCAACCTCATGATGATGATCTCGGTGCTGACCTCGCTGAACTTCGGCCAGGCGATCGTCCGCTTCCTGCCGACCGCCGGGCGCGACTCGGCGTCGCTGGTCCGGCTCGCCTACGCGATCTCGACGGGCACGGCCGTACTCGGCTCGGCCGGGGCGATGATCTACTGCCACCTCGCCTACGCGCCCGGTGACCCGCTGTACGTGGCGCCCGGGTTCGGTGCCTGGTTCGTCGTCTCCACCGCCGCCTGGTCGATCTGGAGCCTGCAGGACCAGATGTTCACCGGGCTGCGCTCCGCGATGTGGGTGGTGCTCAAGAACGGGGTCTACGGCCTGGTCAAGCTGGGCCTGCTCGTGGTCGTGGCGCTGCTCGCCGTCGAGGACGGCGTGTTCACGTCGTGGTCCGCACCGGTGATCGCCATGCTGGTGCCCTTCGCCCTGCTGATCGCCCGGCGGCTGCTCCCGCGGCACTCCGAGGAGTCCGCGGCGATGGCCGACGCGGGCGCACCGGACCGGCGGACCCTGAGCCGCTACATGGCGGGCGACTACCTCGGCCAGGTCTTCAACCAGGCCATGTCGTCGTTCCTGCCGGTCCTGGTCGTCATCGTGATCAGCCAGCAGGCGAGCGCATTCCTGCTGCCCGCCCAGACCGTCTTCCTCGCCATGAGCATGCTGTCGGTCGCGATCACCTCGGCGCTGGTCGTCGAGGGTGCGCGCGACCCCGAGCGGGCGCACGTGTTCGCCCGGGCCGTGCTGCGGCGGATCTGCGTGATCGTGCTGCCCTCGGCCGTGGTGATCGGGCTGGCGGCACCGCTGCTGCTGTGGTTCTACGGACCGGAGTACGTCGAGAACTCGACGCTGGTGCTGCAGCTGCTGATGGTGTCGATGTTCCCGCGGGTCGTCGTCACGCTGTGGATGACCAAGTCCCGGCTCGCGAACCGCACCGGCGGGCTGGCCGTGCAGCAGCTCGTGCACGCGACCATCGTGCTCGGCGGGATCCCGCTGCTCGCACCCACGCTGGGCGTCGACGCCGTCGGCTGGGCATGGCTGGCCGGCGAGCTGCTGCTCGCGATCGTGTTCGCCCCGTCGGTGATCCGCTGGCTGCGCCGGCCGGCCCCACCGACCCGCCCGGCGGACGACGACACCCGCCCGATCGGTGGCCCCGACGAGCGCACCCACGAGTTCCCCCGCGTCGAGGACTGACGGGCCGGCGAGGACCGACGGGCTCCGGCCCGGGCGGGCCGGAGCCGCTCAGCGGGTCGCGGCGGCCCGGTCGATGAACTTCTCGGGGATCGGGGTGCCGTGGCGCCACAGGTTCCCCAGTGCCCGGTCGAACGCCCGCGGGCGCAGCCGGACCAGGCCCCCGCCGGGGTTGTGCGTGATCTCGCCGAAGTAGACGTGGCCGTCGACGTCGTAGAGGTCGATCCGGGCGAAGGTGAAGTCCTTGCCGAGGGTGCGCGCGATCTCCAGCATCCGGTCGTAACAGGCCGGCTTCTCCGGGAGCGCCTCCGCCTGCGCGAACCGCCCGGCGATCCGGAACGGCACCCAGTCGGGGTGCAGCATCGTGGAGGTGTGCGCGACGAACCGGTTCTGGTCGACGACGACCATCGCCGGCTCGCCGTGGAAGACGAAGAACTTGTAGTCGTTCGGCGCGCCCGTCCCGTCGCCGATCATCTCCTCGACGACCGCCCGCGGGGTGAGCCCCTCGTAGGGCCGCTCCCGCCAGCCGTGCCGGAAGAAGTCGGTGTTCAGCCACCGGGCCACCGCCGAACGGATCTTCGCGTGGTCGGCGGCGGCCGGGTGCGGCACGAGGATCGTCATGTCGCAGCCGTGGGTGCCCTTCACGACGTAGGGCTGCTGCGGTGCCTCCAGGTCGAGGTCCTCCGCGCGCTCGACGACCTGGACCAGCGGGATGAGGTGCTCGGCCCCGATCCGGTCGGCGACGTGCTCGCGCACCCGGTACTTGTCCGCCGTGATGTGGACGAGTTCGGACTGTTCACCGAGATTCTTCTTCGCGAGGAGTTGCGCGTAGGTCCTCGGTTTCCGCAGCGTCGATATTTCACCCTGGAACAGCGCATGGTGCATGATCGCGAATGCGCGGTGCGGCAGGAATCGGAGCCGGCGGGACAGCATCACCCGGGCGTCGAACGACATTCTGTGGACGATAGCGTGCGCCGCTCGGCGCACCCCGCGGAGGTCCGGTGACGCCCGGTCACCGCACCGGACGGTGCTTTCGCCGCGGGGGGCGTAACCCTCCGGAGCCGGGATCCGTTGTGAATTGCAGGGAATGGTCACCTCGTCGGCCCAGCGGCCGGCGTCGGCCATGCCGCTGCGTCACACCTGTTCGTCCGTCCGCCCGGGGTGGTATCGGCCGAGCGTGATCCCGAGGGAGTCTTGATAACGTGCCGATCGTGCGGAACCGCGACGTTCTGGTGACGGTGATCACCCCTGCCTACAACGTGGGCCCGTGGATCGGCGAGTCGATCGATTCCGTGCTCGCGCAGACCGAGTCACGCTTCGAGTACCTGATCGTCGACGACGGCTCGACCGACGACACCGCCGAGATCGTGCGGGCCCGCGCGGAGCGCGACCCCCGGATCCGGCTCCTGCAGGTCGAGAACGGCGGGTCCGGCGCCGCGCGCAACCGGGCACTGGCCGAGAGCGCCGCCCCGTTCGTCGCGTTCCTCGACGGCGACGACCGCTGGCACCCGCAGTTCCTGCGGCACATGCTCGAGACGATGTACACCGCGCCGCCCGGGGTCGGCATGGCGTACTGCCACACCCGCGTGATGCTGGAGAGCGGGCAGGTCGTGGCGCTGCGCTGGCAGCCCTCCGGCGTCGTCGACATCGACAAGCAGCTGGTGGAGAACAACCCGCCGCACAACGGCAGCTCGCTGATGATCCGACGGGCCTGCTTCGACCAGGTCGGCGGCTTCGACTCGTCGCTGCCCTCGGCCGTCGACTTCGAGATGTGGCTGCGGATCGCGGCCGGGTCGAACTACCCGCTGATGTGGGGCACCCGCCGGTTCCTGCTCGACATGCGCCTGATGCGGGCCGGGTCGATCAGCTCGAACCGCCAGCGCCGCTTCGAGTGCCTGGACAAGGTGATCGCCGAGTACGCGCCGTCGATGCGCCGCAAGCACCCGGGCCTGGCCTACATCCGGCCCGCGGTGTTCGCCTACCGCGACGGGCTCGACGACTTCGGCGACCGCTGGTCGCTGCTGGCCCGCGAGGCCGGCGCGAAGGAGCTCGCCCGCGACTCGTGGGGCCGGTCGCTGCTGGCGTGGAGCAGCGCGGGCCGGGAGCGCCGCGCCCAGCTGCGCAACCTGCGCGACGGCGCCCGCAGCGGCGCCTACAAGGGGATGTCCGGCGCGCTGCGCACCGCCGGGAGGATCAACTCGATGCGCGGGTGACCGCCCGGGAAAACCGGATGCGGGGCCGCCCGGTGCGTCCTGCATCATCGGTGCCGTGACGGGACGAACGACCGCGCCGCCACCCGGACGGACCGAGCGACGCGCGCGGGCCGGCGTCGGGCTGGTGTTCCTCACCAACGGGCTCGTCTACGCGAACCTCCTGCCGCGGTTCCCGGAGATCAAGGACGACCTGGGGCTGAGCAACGCCCAGCTGGGCGTCGCGGTGGCCGCGATGCCGTTCGGCGCGCTGCTCGCGGGTCTCACGGCGGGCGCGCTGATCGCCCGGTTCCGTTCGTCGCGGGTCGCGTCGTTCGGGATGGCCGCGATCGCGGTCGGCGTGGTGCTGGTGGCGTTCGCCCCGTCGTGGGGGCTGTTCGCCGCCGCGATGTTCCTGGTGGGCGCGGCGGACGCCGTCGTCGACGTGGCGCAGAACGCGCACGGTCTGCGGGTGCAGCGCCGGTACGGGCGGTCCATCCTCAACTCGTTCCACGCGGTGTGGTCGGTCGGGGCGGTGACCGGCGGGCTGATGGGTTCGGCGGCGGCCGGGACCGGGGTGCCGCTCGGCCTGCACCTGGGCCTGTCGTCGCTGCTGTCGGTGCTGATCGCCGTCTCGGTGTACCCGCTGCTGCTGCCGGGCCCGGAGGAGACCGAACGCCCGGCCGACGAGGACGAGCCCGCCGCCACCGGGCGGACGCGGCGTCCGTGGGCCGGCCTCGCCGGGCGCACCGTGCTGCTGCTGCTCGTGTTCGGCGTGATCGCCAACTCGGGGACCCTCGTCGAGGACTCCGGGGCCACCTGGGCCGCCGTGTACCTCCAGGGGCTGGGCGCAGGCGCGGCGGTCGCCGGCCTCGGGTTCGTCGCGCTGCAGGGCTGTCAGTTCGTCGGGCGGCTGCTCGGCGACCGGATGGTGGACCGCTTCGGGCAACGGCTGGTCGCCCGGACCGGTGGCGCGCTGGTGCTGGCCGGGATGGGACTCGCGCTGGCGTTCCCGACGGTGCCCGGCACGATCGCCGGGTTCGGGATCGCCGGGTTCGGCGTCGCGACGCTGGTCCCGGCCGCGATGACGGCCGCCGACGCGCTGCCCGGCCTCGCCCCGGGCACCGGGCTGACCGTCGTCACCTGGCTGATGCGGATCGGGTTCCTGGCCTCTCCCCCGGTCGTCGGCGTGATCGCGGACGCCACCGAGCTGCGCACCGGGCTGCTCGTCGTTCCGCTCGCGGGGCTCGTCGTCCTGCTCGTCGCGGGGGTGCTGACGGGCCGGTCCGCGAACCGCTGACGCGGCGTGTACGCCGATCGACAGCATCGCGACCCGCTGCGACAGGATCAGCCGTGCATCTCGACATGATCCGGGCGCGGACATACCGTCCTCGGCCATGTCCGCCACCGTCCCGCCGGCGTCGCCGGGACAGCCCGCAGCACCTGCGCTCCGGTCGTCCCGCAAGGTCGCCACCGCCAGCCTCATCGGTACCACCATCGAGTGGTACGACTTCTTCATCTTCGGCACGGCCGCCGCACTGGTGTTCGGCCAGGTGTTCTTCCCGTCCGTCGATCCGCTGACCGGCACGCTGTCGGCGTTCGGCGCGTTCGCGGTCGGCTTCATCGCCCGCCCGGTCGGCGGCGCGGTGTTCGCGCACTTCGGTGACCGGGTCGGCCGGAAACCGATGCTCGTGTACTCGCTGCTCCTGATGGGGGCGGCGACCGTCGGCATGGGCCTGCTGCCGGGGTACGACACGCTCGGCATCTGGGCGCCGATCCTGCTGGTGACCCTGCGGTTCCTGCAGGGCTTCGGTGTCGGCGGTGAGTGGGGCGGGGCGGCGCTGATGGCCGTCGAGCACGCCCCGGCGCACCGCCGCGGGTACTACGGCAGCTGGCCGCAGGTCGGCGTCCCGCTCGGCCTGGTGATGGGGACGGCGACCTTCGCCGTGCTGTCGGCGGTGCTCACCGACGAGCAGTTCCTGGCCTGGGGCTGGCGGGTGCCCTTTATCGGCAGCATCGCGCTGATCGGCGTCGGCATGTGGATCCGGCTCGGCGTCCACGAGTCGCCGGTGTTCCAGAAGACGATGGACGAGAAGTCCGCGAACCGGATGCCGGTGGTCGAGGCGCTGCGCACCTACCCGAAGGAGATCCTGCTCGCCGCCGGGTCGTTCCTCGCGACGAACTCGACGTTCTACGTCGGCTCGGTCTGGCTGGTCACCTACGCCACCCAGGAGCTCGCCTACGAGCGGACGACGATCCTCACCGCGAACGCGTTCCTGTCGCTGTCCGACATCCCGATGATCCTGCTGTTCGGGCTGCTGTCGGACCGGCTCGGGAGACGGCCGATGTTCCTGGCCGGGATGGGGTGCCTGGCGCTGTTCGCGGTGCCGTACTTCTGGCTGGTCTCGACGTCGAACGTGTGGCTGTTCATCCTCGGCGGGCTCGTCGTGCAGGCCTGCCGGTCCGCCGTCTACGGACCGCAGTCGGCGTTCTTCGCGGAGCAGTTCTCGACCCGGATGCGGTACTCCGGGGCGTCGCTGGCCTACCAGATCGCCTCGATCCTGGGTGGGGTCGCGCCGCTGCTGTGCACCGCGCTGGTGGCCTGGACCGGGTCGCTCTACGCGGTCGCCGGGTACGTCGCGTTCATCGCACTGGTGTCGATGGGCTGCTCGTACCTGATGACCGAGACCCTGCGGACGGGGCTGCGCGACGAGACGGCCACCCCGGCCGCCGTCGACGGCCGTACCGGCACCCCCTGACCGGCGTCCCGCCCCCCGGATGGATGATCGTCGCGGCGCGGGCCGGCGAGGTGCCGGCCCGGCCGGGATCCGGGGGACACGAGAGTCCCGGGTCAGTCGCCGCCGGTCGGCGAGGGTGGCCCGGGCTCGTGGGCGGCCCCGGCCGGCGTCCGTCCGCGGCGGCGCGCCGCGACGAGATCGGCCACGCCGAGGACGAGCGCGACCGCGACCAGCCCGACGGTGATCATGAGGCCGCGGGAGATCGCCGACGCCCAGTCGCCGGTCGCGCTCAGCCGGCCGAAGAAGACCGCGCCGACGGCGGACAGGCCCACCGCCGTCCCGATCCGCTGCCCGGTCTGCAGCACGCCGGCCGCGGTGCCGCCGGACGCCGGCGGGATCTCGGCGAGCGCGAGGGTCTGGTTCGGTGCGACGACGAGCCCGCCGCCCGCGCCGGCCACCAGCAGGGTGCCGGCGATCGCGGCGCCGGTCGCCGTCGCGTCGCCCGCGGTGGCGGCGAGTGCCACGTCGGTGGCGACCAGCCCCAGCAGGACGACGGCCAGCCCGACGACCACCATCGGCTGCCCGAACCGCGACACCAGGCGGCCGCCCAGCGCGGACGTCACGGCGGACCCGAGCGCGAACGGCGTCATCGCCAGGCCGGTCTGCAGCGGCGTGTAGCCGAGACCGTTCTGCAGGTAGAGCGTGAGCACGAAGAAGATCGAGGTGAACCCGGCGAAGTAGGTCATGCCGAGCGTGGCGCCCGCCGCGTAGCTGCGGGTCCGCAGCAGCGCGAAGTCGACCAGCGGGTGCCCGTGGCTCCGCTTCGCCCGCCGTTCCCAGGCCACGAACGCGGCCAGCGCCGCCACCGAGACCGCGAGCAGCCACCACGGGGCGCTCGCCGGGTCTCGTTCGGAGAGCACCAGCGGCAGCATCAGGCTCACCACACCGACGCCGAGCAGCACCGCCCCGGGCAGGTCCAGCGGCCGGCGGGCGGCGCGGCCGACCCCGTCCGCCGGGAGCAGCCGGGCCGCGAAGACCAGCGCGGCCACGCCGATCGGGATGTTCACGAAGAACACCCACCGCCAGCCGCCCGCGTCGCCGGTCCACGCCAGCAGCAGGCCGCCGAGCAGCGGCCCGACCGCTGTCGAGATCCCGACGACGGCGCCGAACATCCCGAACGCCGTCCCGCGCTCGGGGCCGCGGAACAGGTCCTGGATGAACCCGACGACCTGCGGGGACAGCAGCCCGGCCGACACCCCCTGCAGCAGGCGCACCGCGACCAGGACCTCGGGGGTCGGCGCGAGACCGGCTGCGGCGCTGGTGAGGGTGAACAGCCCGAGGCCGAGCAGGAACATCCGGCGGCGGCCGCGGTCGTCGCCGAGGCGCCCCGCGGCAACCAGGACCAGGCCGAACGTCAGCGCGTAGCCCGACACCACCCAGGACAGCTGTGCTGCGGACGCGCCCAGGCCCGCCTGCATCGACGGCAGCGCCACGTTGACGATGCTGACGTCGAGCAGGCTCATGAAGCCCGCGACGAGGCAGACGGACAGGGCCCGCCAGCGCCGCGGGTCGGGTTCGGTACTCACAGGGGTCCATTCCCCGCCGTCACGGTGCTCGGCGCAACTCGGGACCCGGGTTCTCCGGGCGGTGTCACAGGGTGTGGACTGGGGATCATGACGACGACGTGGGTGAGGGCCGTCCGGTGAGGGGCGCCCAGGCGCTGGTCGGATCGCTGGTCGGGGCGGGTGTCGAGGTGTGCTTCATGAACCCCGGCACCTCGGAGATGCACTTCGTGCAGGCACTGGACGACGTCCCGGGGATGCGGGGCGTGCTGACCCTGTTCGAGGGGGTCGCCACCGGGGCGGCGGACGCCTACGCGCGCATCGCGGGGCGACCGGCGGCCGTCCTGCTGCACCTCGGGCCGGGCCTCGGGAACGGACTGGCGAACCTGCACAACGCGCGCCGGGCCGGCACCCCCCTGCTGTGCGTGGTGGGTGCGCACGCGACCGACCACGTCCGGCACGACGCGCCGCTGGAGTCCGACATCACCTCCGTCGCGCGGACCGTGTCGGGGTGGGTGCACACCTCCGGCGACGTCCGCGACGTCGCCGACGACGCCGTCCGCGCGGTCGCGGCGACCTCGGAGCGCGGCGGGCAGGTCGCGACCCTCGTACTGCCCGCCGACGTCTCGTGGTCCGAGGGCGGCGCGCCCGCACCGGCCCGGACGGCCGCCGTCCCCGAGCCACCGTCGGAGCAGCGGGTCGCGGACGCGGCGACGGCCGTCGGCACGCCGGGCGCGGTGATCCTGCTGGGCGGTCCGGGCCTGACCGCCCGCGGGGTCGACGCGGCCGGCCGGATCGCCGCCGCGACCGGGACCCGGCTGCTGGTGGAGACGTTCCCCCGACGCTGGGAGACCGGTGCCGGGCGCCCCCGCATCGACAAGCTCGGGTACTTCGCCGAGCAGGCGATCGACCAGCTCTCCGGCGCGTCCTCGCTGGTCCTGGCCGGTGCGCGGTCGCCGGTGTCGTTCTTCGGCTACCCCGGTGTGCCGGGCGACCTCGTGCCGGACAACTGCCCGGTGGTGGGGCTGGCCGACCCGTCGTCGGACGCGGAGGCCGCGCTGGTGGCGCTCGCCGACCGGGTCGCCGCCGACGCCGTCGCCGAGCCGGCACCACGGGCGGCGGCCGAGCCCGGGCCGGGCCCGCTCGACGTCCGGTCGCTGTGCGCGGCGGTCGCGGCGACCCTGCCGGACGACGCGATCGTCGTCGACGAGTCGCTCACCGCCTCCGCGGTGCTCGCGCCCGCCCTGCAGACCGCCGCCCCGCACACCCAGCTCGCGCTGACCGGCGGTGCGATCGGGCAGGGCCCGCCGGCCGCGGTGGGGGCCGCGATCGCCGCCCCGGACCGTCCGGTGGTGGCGGTCCAGGCCGACGGCAGCGCGCTCTACACCCTGCAGGCGCTGTGGACCCAGGCCCGTGAGCAGCTCGACGTCACCACGGTGCTGATCAACAACGCGGCGTACGCGATCCTGCGGGTCGAGCTGGCCCGCACCGGGGCCGGGGAGGCCGCGCACTCCGGGCGTGCCGGGCGGATGCTGAGCCTGACCGACCCGACCCCGGACTTCACCGCGCTGGCGACCGGCCTCGGCGTCCCGGCCCGGCGGGTCACGACGACCGAGGAGCTCCTCGAGGCGCTGTGCTGGGCGCGCGCCGAGCCGGGACCGCACCTGATCGAGGCGATCGTCCCGGCGCCGGGCTGAGGCCGACGGGGCCGCCGTAACCGGCTTGACCTGGACCGGGGTGCAGGGCGCAGGGTGTCCCGTGTGGTCGGGACGGTCGGGGGGCGAGCAGGTCAGGAGCCCGGCGTCTGGTCGGCGGACCGGGCCCCGACGACCGTCGGGATCCTGCTGCTGATCAGCCTCACCGCGTTCGAGGCGATGGGCGTCGGCACGGCGATGCCGGAGATCGTCGCCGATCTCGGCGGCGTCACCCTCTACGCCTGGCCGTTCGTGCTGTTCCTCGCCGCCGCGGTGTTCGGGACGGTCGCCGGCGGCCGCTGGTGCGACGCCCGCGGCCCCCGCGTGGCGCTCGTCGTGGCCCCGGTGGTGTTCGGCGCCGGGCTGCTGGTCGCCGGGTCCGCGGAGGCGATGGGCGCGCTGCTGACCGGGCGCGTGTTGCAGGGGCTCGGCGCCGGGGTGCAGGGCGTCGCGGTGTACGTGCTGGTCGCCGAGGTGTACCCGGCGCGGCTGCGGCCCGCGGTGTTCGGGCTGATCTCCTCGGCGTGGGTGCTGCCGTCGCTGGTCGGCCCGCCGCTCGCGGCCGTCGTCACCGAGCGGTTCTCCTGGCACTGGGTGTTCCTCGGGCTGCTGCCCGTCGTCGGGTCGGCGCTGGTCCTGGTCCTGCCCGCGGTGCGCCGGCTCGGTCCACCGGCCCCGCGCCCGCCCGGCCCCGCCGAGACGCCGACGGTGCTCGCCGCGGCCGGTGCCGCGCTCGGCGTGGCCGGGCTGAGCTGGGCGTTCGAGAACGTCGACGTCCACGGCGCCGTGGTGGGGACGGTCGCGCTGGTGCTGCTCGTCCCGTCGCTGCGGCGGCTGCTGCCGCGCGGGACGTTCACGGCCCGTCCCGGGATACCGGCCGTCGTCGCCGCCCGGGGCCTGGTCGCGGGCGCGTTCCTCTCCGTGGTGTCGTTCCTGCCGTTGATCCTCACCGCGACGCACGGCTGGTCGCTCTCCGCCGCCGGGATCCCGCTGATCGTCGCCTCGCTCGGCTGGTCCGCGGCCGCGGCCTGGCAGGGCCGCCACCCGGACCGGGACCGGTCGGCGATGCTGCGCGCCGGGTTCGTGATGATCGCGGTCGGTCAGGTGGGTCTCCTCCCGGTCGCCGCCGGCTGGCTGCCGGGCTGGGTCGCGGTCGTCGCCTGGGGGTGCGCGGGGCTCGGGATGGGCGTCGCGTTCTCCGCGGTCGCCTACCTGACGCTGGCGCACTCCGCCCCGGCCGACGTCGGCGGCCACTCGTCGGCCGCGCAGCTGCTCGACCAGCTGGCGAACGCGTCGTTCGTCGGGCTGGGCGGTGCGCTGCTGGTGCTGCTGGCCTCCCCGGCCGTCGCGATGCCGGTGCTGCTCGGGGCGGTGGCGGTCCTGGCCCTGACCGGCGCCGCGACCGCCTCCCGCACCCGCCTCCCCGGCTGATCCGCCGTCGGATCCGCCGTCAGATCCCGGAGGGCCCGGCCAGGAGCTCGGCGACGGCGGCGTCGATGAACAGCGTGTCGGGGTTGTCCGGCGCCCGCTCCCCCGGCCCGCCGCCGGCGAAGTGCCCCCAGACGCCCGGGATCACCCGCAGCTCCGCGCCGTTGGTCATCTGCGACACCGCCCAGGCCTCGTCCTCGGGCGGGAAGTAGAGGTCCTTCTCGGCCGGCATGACGATCGCCCTCGCCCGGATCGAGGCGAGCGCCTCCTCGGTGGAGCCGAAACCGGGCGTCGCACCGACGTCGCCGTGCCACCAGGTGTCGAGCATCGTGAGCAGGTTGTTCGGGTCCCGCCCGTCCAGGAAGAACCCCTCCCAGAAGCCGACGACGAAGTCCTCCAGCGAGGTGAACCCGAGCTCGCGCCAGCGCTCCTCCCAGTAGAACGCCTGGGAGAACCCCCAGCCCGCATAGATCCGGGCGAAGGCGCGCAGCCCCTGGACCGGCGGCGTCGTGTAGCGGCCGCCGTCGAACCCGGCCGAGGCGGTCAGGGCAGCCCGCAGCGAGTCGAGGAAGACGCGGTTGTGCGGTGCGGTGCGCGGCGACCCGCAGAACGGCAGCATCCGCTGCACCATCTCCGGGTGGCTGACGGCCCACTGATAGGTCTGCCCGGCACCCATCGACCAGCCCAGCACGAGCGCGAGCCGCTCGATCCCGAACAGCTCGGTGACCAGACGGTGCTGGGCCGCGACGTTGTCGATCACCCGGATCGGCGGGAAGCTCGGCCCGTCGTCGGGGTGCGGCACGGTCGACGGTGACGTCGACAGGCCGTTGCCCAGCATGTTCGGCACGATCACGAACCAGCGCGCCGGGTCGAGCGCCCGGCCCTCGCCGATCAGCCACTCGTTGTCCCAGTGCCGGCCCGAGTACCAGGTCGGGTACAGGACCGCGTTGCTCCGGTCGGCGTTCAGCTGGCCGTAGGTGCGGTAGGCGATCCGGGCCGGGCGCAGGGTCCGGCCGCAGGCCAGTTCGAGCTCCCGGATCTCGAAGACCTCGTGCGGGACCTCGCGGCCGTAGTGCGTCACGACGACACCGCGCAGCTCCCCCGGTCCCGCCGGGCCGGGCCGGCCGCCGACGGGCGGATGTCGTCGTCGAAGATCGCGGTCGGCAGGTAGAGCGAGCAGCACGCGTTCGGGATGTCGACGACGCCCGACACCCGGCCCTCGATCGGCGCCGACCCGAGCAGCAGATACGCCTGCGGGCCCGAGTACCCGAACTTCTCCAGGTAGGTGACGGCGTTGAGGCACGCGTTGCGGTAGGCGACGGTCGCGTCGTTGTAGAGCTGGGTGTCGGTGGTGTGGTCGACGCCGATCCCGATGAAGGTCACGAACTCGGAGTAGCGCGGCTCGACGTTGCCGGGCATCAGGATCGGGTTGGTGGTGACGCCGTAGGTCGCCATCCCGCCCTTGATCAGGTCGACGTGGAAGTCGATGAACCCGCCCATCTCGATGGCGCCGCAGAAGGTGATCTCGCCGTCGCCCTGGGAGAAGTGCAGGTCACCGCCCGAGAACAGGGCGCCGGGCACGTGCACCGGGTAGAACACCCGGGAGCCGCGGGTGAAGTTCTTGATGTCGTGGTTGCCGCCGTTCTCCCGGGCGGGGACGGTCCGTGCGCCGTCCCGGGCGATCCCGGCCAGCACGTCACCCGACGCCGTCCCGCCGAGCACCTCGTCCTCCAGCGGCGGCAGGGCCAGCGCCGGCACCCGGTCCGGGTCGGTCGCGATCAGCGCCCGCTCCCGGGCGTTCCAGCGGGCCAGCAGCTCCGGGGACGGCGCGGTCCCGAACAGCCCGGGGTGCGTGATCCCGGTGTAGGACACGCCGGGGACGTGCCGGGAGGTGGCCTTCTGGCCGGCGAAGTCCCAGATGGCCTTGTAGGCGTCCGGGAACGTGTCGGTCAGGAACCCGCCGCCGTTCTGCTTGGAGAAGATCCCGGTGTAGCCCCAGCCCTGACCGGGTGCCGGGCCGGTCTCCTGCGGCACCGGCCCGAGATCGAGGATGTCGACGACGAGCAGGTCACCCGGCTCGGCCCCTTCGATCGCAATCGGCCCGGACAGCATGTGCGCGCCGCGCAGGTCGACGTCGCGGACGTCGTTCGCGGAGTCGTTGTTGCCGATCTGCCCGTCGGTCCACTCCCGGCACTCCACGCGGATCGTCGAGTCGGGCCGGACGGTGACGGCGGGCGGGATGTCCGGGTGCCAGCGGTTGTGGCCGGGAACGGCCTGGTCGCGCATGGACTTCGCCTGGTCGACGGTGAACACGACATCGGGCACGGCGGTACTCCTGTCTGTGCTGGGCTCAGGGGCGCGGCAGGCGGGCGTGGCGCGGGTCCCGGGTCACCGGGGTGGCGCGCCGCGACCGGCCGGGCACCGAGGACACGACGGCCGGGGCGTCGGCGCTCGCGGCGGAGTCGTCGAGTGCGCGGCGCAGGGCGGGATCGACGCCGCGCAGCGCCGGTGCCCCGAAGACCCGCCGCGCGTCCGCGCCGCAGCCCGGGCAGGACGCCCCGGCGCCGGAGCGGGCCATCGGACGGACCAGGTCGAACTCGCCGCAGTCCGGGCAGTGGTGGGTGTAGGTCGGCACGCGGGGCCCCATCCGACGCAGTTACTGTCAGATGGAAATATGTCGATCGATACGACCTGGTGTCAAGCGAGCCGGTCGAGAACGTCGAAGGACAGGCCGTCCGCACGGGCCAGGTAGACGTCCTGGCGCAGGTGCCCGTCGTGCAGCGACACCGCGCCGCGGGGACCGTCGAACCCCGTGGACTCGGCGACGGCCAGCAGCGCGGCCGGATCGGTCGACCGGGCGCGCCCGGCGAGCGCGCCGAGCAGGGTGACCGCCTCGAAGCACGACTCGGCGAGCGCCCCGGGCACCGGCGCCCGGACGCCGAACCGCGCGGCGTAGCGGCCGGAGAACTCCAGCGCCGACGCCGTCGCGAGCGTCTCGAACCAGCCGGCCGCCGCGTAGAGCTCGCGGGTGGCCTCCGCCCCGGTCGCGAGCAGCATGTTCTCCTCCATCAGCGGGGAGAACCGCACCCGGCCGCGGTCCGCGCCCGCCGCGGCGAAGGCCCGGTTGAACCCGACCGCGTCGGAGCCGACCAGGAACATGAGCACGCCCTGCGCACCGGAGCGGCGCACCCGTTCGACCGCGGGACCGAAGTCGTCGGTGCCCAGCGGGAGGAAGGTCTCGTCGAGCACCCGGACGTCCGGCGTCCCGCGGGCCCAGCGCCGTACCACCCGGGCGGAGCCCCGCGGCCAGACGTAGTCGTTCCCGACCACGCACCACGTGCGGACGCCGAGCTCCGCGGCCATCCAGCGCAGCCCGGGGAGCACCTGGTTCTCCGGTGTCTCGCCGGTGAGGAAGATCCCCGGCGTCCGCTCGCCGCCCTCGTAGAGCGGCGCGTAGACGTAGGGCACCCGGCCGCCGACGACCGGTGCGAGCGCCTGGCGGACCGCCGAGATGTGCCAGCCCGAGACCGCGCCGACGACGCCGGCGTCGAGCAGCCCCGCCACCTCGGCCGCGACGGCGGCGGGTGCGCGGCCGCCGTCGACCGGGTGCAGGCGGACCTCCCGCCCGAGCACTCCCCCGGCCTCGTTCAGCTCGGCGGCGGCGAGGTCCCCGCAGGCCTCGCAGGCCGGCCCGAACAGGCCGGCGGGCCCGCTGCGCGGGACCACGAAGGCGACGTCGAGCGTGGTGGTCACGGGCGTCACCTCCGGATCCGTTCGAGGTGACAGTGTTTACGATGACAGCGACCACGTCACTACGCCCGACTGCCGAGGAGGACGTGTTGAGCGCCGCCGAGCCGCGCACCGCCGGTGCCGCCGCCGCGCTGGGCCGCGCCGCGAACCGGGTGGAGCGGCGCATCGAGGAGCTCGTGCGGCCGCCGCACGGCCCGGGCCTGGACGCCTGGCGGGTGCTGGACCTGCTCGCCGACGGCGAGGGCCACCCGATGTCGGAGATCGCCGCGCACGCGATGGTGCCGGCGCCGACGCTGACGAAGATCGTCGACCGGCTGGTGGAACGCGGCCTGGTCTACCGCCGCCCGGACGAGATCGACCGGCGACGGGTGCTGGTGCTGCTGGCCGCGCGGGGCCGCGAGCTGCACGGATCGCTGCGCGCCGGTGTCGACGCGGTCGAGCGCGAGGTCCACGACGCCCTCGGGCCGGACGCGGACCTCGTGCTGGCCGCGCTGGAGCGGCTCCGCCACTCGTGAGTGGCCGTGGCGGTCCTGGCCGCCACGACCACTCACGAGCGGCGCCGGCCGCCTCAGCGCTCGTACTCGGCGACCACCGTCGCCCGGGCGAGCGTGTGCGAGAACAGCAGGAACCCGAGGTAGGACCCACCGGCGTCACGAGGGATCCCGATCCGCGGCACGTCGACCGCGTGCACCACGAAGTAGTAGTGGTGCACGCCGTGCCCCTCCGGCGGGGCCGCGCCCAGGTACCGGTGCAGACCCGCGTCGTTGCGCAGCGCGAGCGCACCCTCGGGCAGCAGCCAGCCGTCGTCGGAACCGGCTCCGGCCTCGAGTCCGGTGACCGACGCCGGGATGTCGGCCACCGCCCAGTGCCAGAAGCCGGCGGCCGTCGGCGCGTCCGGGTCGTAGCAGGTGACGGCGAAGCTGCGGGTCGCGCTCGGATGGCCGTGCCAGCTCAGCGCCGGCGACCTGTCCTCACCGCCGGCGCCCATGATCCCGCTGACCTGCGGCGCAGCGAGCGGGGTGCCGTCGGCGACGTCGGTGCTGGTCACGGTGAAGGTCGGGACGGCGGGCAGGAACGCGTACGGGTCGGGTGGCGCGCTCGTCGGTGCGGTCATGCTGAGAGCTCCTTGTCCAGCTCGGTCGCGATGTACTCGGCCTGCCGCAGGGCCAGCGCGACGATCGTCAGCGTCGGGTTCGCGGCGGCACCGGTGGTGAACACGCTGCCGTCGGAGACGAACAGGTTCGGTATGTCGTGGGTCCGGCCGAAACGGTCGACGACGCCGTCGCGGGGCCGCTGGCTCATCCGGCACGTCCCGAGGTTGTGCGTCGACGGGTAGGGCGGTGTGTCGATCGTGCGGTGCGCGCCGACAGCCCGGTAGACCGCGGCGCCCTGTGTCTGGCCGTGCCGGCGCATCGCGACGTCGTTGGGGTGGTCGTCGAAGTGGACGTCGGCGACGGGCAGCTTGTGCCCGTCGACCGTCTCCCCGCTGAGCGTGATCCGGTTCCCCGCCTGCGGCATGTCCTCGCCGACGATCCACATGCCGGCGGTGTTCCGGTAGCCGTCGAGCAGCTCGGTCAGCTGCGAGCCCCACTTGCCGGGCGCGACGAACTTGGCGAGGAACGCCGGGCCCAGCGAGATCGTCTCCATGTAGTAGCCGCCGACGAACCCGCGCGAGGGGTCGTGCCGGGACTCGTCGGAGATCACGCCGGCCATCGTCTCGCCGCGGTACATGTGGACGGGCTTGTCGAACTGCCCCCACACCGTCCCGGTGGTGTGCCGCATGTAGTTGCGTCCGACCTGGCCCGACGAGTTGGCGAGCCCGTCGGGGTGCTGCGGCGACTCCGACAGCAGCAGGAGCCGGGCGGTCTCGATCGCGTTGCCCGCCACGCACACCACGGCGGCGCGCTGGCGGCGCAGGGCACCGTTGCGGTCGACGTAGAGCACGCCGGTGGCGCGGCCCGACGCGTCGTGCAGGATCTGGGTGGCGTGCGAGTCCGGGCGCAGGTCGAGGTTGCCGGTCGCCTCGGCCTTCGGCAGCTCCGCGACCAGGGTCGACCACTTGGATCCCTGCTTGTCGCCCTGGAAGTTGAACCCGTCCTGGACGGTGGCCGGTCGGCCGTCGTACGGCTCGGCGTTCGTGGCGTAGGGGCCCGTCGCGTAGTACTGGTAGCCCAGCTTCTCGGCGCCGTTCGCGAACACCTTGTAGTTGTTGTTCGCGGGCAGCGGGGGCCGTCCGTGCCGGTGGCTGACCCCCATCCTGATCTCCGCCTGGTCGTAGTACGGCTCCAGCTCGGCCAGCGCGATCGGCCAGTCGAGCAGGGTCGCGCCCTCGATGTCGCCGTACGTGCTGCGTGCGGCGAGCTCGTGGGCCTTGAACCGCGGGCACGCGCCGGCCCAGTGGGTGGTGGTCCCTCCGACCGCCTTCACCAGCCAGGCCGGCAGGTTCGGGAAGTCCTGCGCGATCTGCCAGCTGCCGGACGTGGTGCGCGGATCGGTCCAGGCCATCTGTGCGAACGCGGGCCACTCGTCCTGGTGGTAGTCGGCGCCGGTCAGGTGCGGACCGGCCTCCAGGACGACCGTCCTGATGCCGCGCCGGCAGAGCTCGGCCGCGACGGTCCCGCCGCCCGCACCCGACCCGATCACGACGACCACGTCGGCGTCGTCGTAGGCGAACCTCGGCATGGTCACACCCCTTCCCGGTGCTCGATGCGCGGCTCCGGGAGCCAGTCGAGGTCGTCGAACCCGCGGTCGACGTAGCCACCCCTGTCGAAGGAGGGGCCCTCGTAGCCGAGCAGCTCCCACACCTCCGGGTCGCTGTAGAGCGTCACGATCGCGCTGTCGACGATCGCGGTGACGAACGGGCTGCCGTCGGCACCGCGCAGCACGGCGGCGGCGGTGTCGAGGTCGAGCTCGGCGAACGGGACGTCCCGCTGGGCGTCGAGCTCGCCGAGGCCCTGCACGAGCTGCGCCAGCATGCGGGGGTCGGTCGCCGCCTGTTCGATCACGGCGTCCGCGGCCCGCTGGTAGGGGCCGACCGGGAAGGTGCGGTGCGGGAAGGCCGCGTAGACCACCCTCGTGAGCGTCTGCCTGTCCTGTCTCGACAACAGATACGTCATTGTCTCCGTCATCCTCTCCTCCGGCTCCGGACACACGTGTCCCCAGGCCGGAATCCGAACGAATCTCCGGATTCCGGCCGGAGCAGATCCGGCCGGAATCCGACGCCGCGGAGCGACGTGCTCGACAGTGACAGAGCTAACAGCTTAGGGCAGCCTATCCTTGTCTCATTCTGAGACAGGCTCTGCCCCGGGACCTACTCGTCGTCCTCGAGGTCGCCCTCCGACTCGAGGTACGCCTGGCGCAGCGCGTCCAGCGTGGCGGGCTCGGGCGACTCCCACAGTCCGCGGTCGACGGCCTCCAGCAGCCGCTCCGCCATCCCGTGCAGCGCCCACGGGTTGGACTCGGTGAGGAACTTGCGGTTCTCCGGGTCCAGCACGTACTCGCTGGTCAGGGTCTCGTACTGCCAGTCGGCGATGACGCCGGTGGTGGCGTCCCAGCCGAACAGGTAGTCGACGGTCGCGGCCATCTCGAAGGCGCCCTTGTAGCCGTGCCGGCGCATCGCGGCCATCCAGCGCGGGTTGACCACCCGGGCACGGAACACCCGGGACGTCTCCTCGTGCAGGCTGCGGGTGCGGACCGACTCGGGCCGCGTGGAGTCGCCGACGTACGCGGCCGGCGCGGAGCCGGTGAGCGCGCGCACCGTGGCGACCATGCCGCCGTGGTACTGGTAGTAGTCGTCGGAGTCGGCGATGTCGTGCTCACGGGTGTCGATGTTCTTCGCCGCCACCGCGATCCGCCGGTAGGCGTTCTCCATGTCGTCCCGCGCGGGGACGCCGTCGAGGCCGCGGCCGTAGGCGTAGCCGCCCCAGGTCGAGTAGACCTCGGCCAGGTCGGAGTCGCCCCGCCAGTCGCGCGAGTCGACCAGCTGGAGCAGGCCGGCGCCGTAGGTGCCCGGCTTGGAGCCGAAGATCCGGGTGCGGGCACGGCGGTCGTCGCCGTGCCGCTCGCGGTCGGCGAGCACGTGCGCGCGGACGTAGTTCTGCTCGGCCGGCTCGTCGAGCTCGGACACCAGCTTCACTGCGTCGTCGAGCAGGGCGAGGACGTGCGGGAACGCGTCCCGGAAGAACCCGGAGATGCGGACGGTCACGTCGATCCGGGGGCGGCCGAGCTCGTCGAGCCCGATCGCCTCGAGATCCCGCACGCGACGCGACGCCTCGTCCCAGACGGGGCGGACGCCCAGCAGCGCGAAGACCTCGGCGACGTCGTCGCCGGAGGTCCGCATGGCGCTGGTCCCCCACACCGACAGCCCGACCGAGCTCGGGTACTCGCCGTGGTCGGCCTTGTAGCGCTCGACGAGCGACTCGGCCATCGCCTGCCCGGTCTCCCAGGCGAGCTTCGACGGGACGGCCTTCGGGTCGACCGAGTAGAAGTTCCGCCCGGTCGGGAGCACGTTGATCAGCCCGCGCAGGGGCGAGCCGGACGGCCCGGCCGGGACGAAACCGCCGTTCAGGGCGTGCAGCACCCGGTCCAGCTCGTGCGCGGTGGCGTCGAGGCGGGGCACGACCTCGTCGGCGGCGAACCGCAGGATCGTCTCCACGGCGGCGAGATCCGCCCCGGGGAGTTCGTCCGCCGAGGCGACGACCTCCGGCGCGGCGACGGCGTCCCAGCCGCGGTTCTCCATCCCGGCGACCAGGGCGCGGGCCACCGTCTCGACGGCGTCGGTGCGGGCGCCGGTCTCGGAGCCGTCCTCGACCAGGCCGAGTGCCTGCCGCAGGCCGGGCACCGACTGCTCGCCGCCCCACATCTGGCGGGCGCGCAGCATCGCGAGCACCAGGTCGACCCGCTGCTCGCCGGACGGGGCCAGCGCGAGGACGTGCAGGCCGTCCCGGATCTGGACGTCCTTGATCTCGCACAGCCAGCCGTCGACGTTCATGAGCATGTCGTCGAAGACGTCCTCGTCCGGGCGCTCGTCGAGGCCCAGGTCGTGGTCCATCTTCGCCGCGGTCATCAGCGTCCAGATCTGCTGGCGGATCGCGGGCAGCTTGGCCGGGTCGAGCGCGGAGATGTTGGCGTGCTCGTCGAGCAGCTGCTCGAGCCGCGCGATGTCGCCGTAGCTCTCCGCGCGGGCCATCGGCGGGATGAGGTGGTCGACCAGCGTCGCGTGTGCGCGCCGCTTGGCCTGGGTGCCCTCGCCCGGGTCGTTGACCAGGAACGGGTAGACCATGGGCAGGTCGCCCAGCACCGCGTCGGTGCCGCACGACGCCGACATCCCGAGCGTCTTGCCGGGCAGCCACTCCAGGTTGCCGTGCTTGCCGATGTGCACGATCGCGTGCGCGCCGAACCCGCCGTCCGGGACCGGCGCCGCCAGCCAGCGGTAGGCGGCCAGGTAGTGGTGCGACGGCGGCAGGTCCGGGTCGTGGTAGATCGCGACCGGGTTCTCGCCGAACCCGCGGGGCGGCTGCACCATCAGCGTCACGTTGCCCGAGCGCAGTGCCGCGACGACGATGTCGCCCCCGGACACGTAGTGCTCGCCGGGCGCGTCGCCCCAGTGCCCGGTGACGCCGTCGCGGAAGTCCGCCGGCAGCGTCTCGAACCAGGACCGGTAGGTCTCGCCGGAGATCCGGATCGGGTTCCCGGCGAGCTTCTCCTCGGTCAGCCAGTCCGGGTCCTGCCCGCCGGCCTCGATCAGCGCGTGCATCAGCGCGTCGCCGTCACCGGCCTCGACACCCGGGAAGTCCCCGGTGTCGTACCCCGCGGCCGCCATCGTCCGCAGCAGCGCGATCGCGCTCGCCGGGGTGTCCAGGCCGACCGCGTTGCCGATCCGGGCGTGCTTGGTCGGGTAGGCCGACATCATGAGCACGATCTTCTTGTCCGCGTTCGGGACGCGGCCCAGGTTCGCGTGGTTCACCGCGATCCCGGCGACCCGGGCGGCCCGCTCGTGGTCGGGGGCGTAGACCGAGAGGCCGTCGTCGTCGGTCTCCTTGAAGGAGAACGGGACGGTGATCAGGCGGCCGTCGAACTCCGGCACCGCCACCTGGGTGGCGACGTCGAGCGGGGACAGGCCGTCGTCGTTCTCCTCCCAGGTCGCGCGGGAGGAGGTGAGGCACAGCCCCTGCAGGATCGGGACGTCGAGTGCGGCGAGCTCGGTGACGTCCCACTCCTCGTCCTCGCCACCGGCCTGCGCCGAGGCGGGCTTCGTGCCGCCGGCGGCGAGGACGGTGACGACCATGGCGTCGGCGTCGCGCAGGGTGTCCAGCAGCGCGGACGGCGCCTGGCGCAGCGACGCGCACCAGATCGGCAGCGGGCGCCCGCCCTTCGCCTCGATCGCGTCGCAGAGCGCCTCGATGTAGGTGGTGTTCCCGGCCAGGTACTGGGCCCGGTAGAAGAGGACGGCGACGGTGGGGCCGTCGAGCTCGGCGGCGTCGCGCGCGAGGATCCCCCACTCCGGCAGCTCCTCCGGGGGCTCGAAGCCCTCACCGGTGAGCAGCACGGTGTCGGAGAGGAACGCGTGCAGCTGCCGCAGGTTCCCGGTACCGCCCTGGGCGAGGTAGGTGTGCGCCTCCGCCGCGATGCCGGCCGAGGTGGAGGACAGCTCCATCATCTCGGCGTCCGGGGCCATCTCGCCGCCCAGGCAGACCAGCGGGGTGGACCGGGTCCGCAGCAGGTCCAGGCCCTCCTCGAAGTACCGGTAGCCACCGAGCACCCGGACGACCACGACGTCGGCCTCGTCGGCCATCGCCGCCAGCTCGTCGTGCACCACCCGGTTCGGGTTGGCGAGCCGGTAGTCGGCGCCCGAGGCCCGGGCGGAGAGCAGGTCGGTGTCGGAGGTCGAGAGAAGGAGGATCACCGGGCGTCGTCCCCGGTCGTGGCGCGCGTCATCGCAAAGGACCTTCCTCGGGATCCTCGTCCCGGGTGGAGGTGGGCGCGGCGGGCAGGCGCAGTGTCTGGCTCCCCTCCCCCGGAGGGCGAGGGCTCACAGTGGCGGGACCGCGCCGGACTCGCGCCGGCTTCCTGCGGACCCGTCCGCCGTCTTCGGTTGTCGGATCACCTTCACGGGCGGGCTCACGTCACGTCAAGGCACGCTCGACCAGGGTGGTGATCCGCACGTGCGACGGGCAGGCGGGCGCCGAACCGAACCCGAACCGCACCGCCGGGACGACGGGTGCGAGGCCGCCGAGGTCCACGCCGTCCCAGCGGACGACGGCGGCCGCGATCCGGTGCAGGTCGCGGGCTCCGTAGTACTCGCGGCGCCCACCACCCGCGCTGCCGACGGTCCGCACACCCGGCTGGACGCGGCGGGCCAGCGGGTCGATCGCCCGCAGCCAGTACCGGTTCACGGCGACCGGCCCGGGCACGGCCGCCAGCAGCAGACCGAGCGGCGGGCGCGGGCCGACCCGCCAGGCGACCTCCAGCGGGCCGGCGACGACCTGGCGCCGGTCGCCACGCACGGTGTGGGTCACCGGGACCACCCGGACCTCGTCGAACGTGTAGGTGGCGGACACGAACGCCGCGACGTCGCCGGAGGGCGCCAGCAGCGTCCGGGTGCCGCCGGCGTCCTCCGTCATCACGTCGGTGAAGGACCCGAGCGGGGACCGTGGCCAGTGCCCGACCACGATCCGCCGCCCCTCCTGCGTGCCGAGTCCGGAGATCCAGCCGTCGAACCGGTCGATCATGGCTCCGGTGTACCCGCTACACCGGCAGGCGCTCCCGGCCGGTCTCGCGCAGCGTCAGGACGGTGACGACGCCGACGAGCGCGACGCCCAGCACCCAGAACGCGGGCGACATCGGGTTCCCGGTGCTCTGCACGAGCTGCGCGGACACGTACGGGGCCGTGCCACCGGCGAGGATCGTGCCGATGTTGAAGCCCAGCGCGACGCCGGTGTAGCGGACGCGACGCGGGAACAGCTCCGTGAACTGCGGGAACGCCGGGACCTGGGCGAGACCGTTGACCGCCATGTAGACGACGTAGACCAGCGTCACCACCACGATGCTCGACGTCGCCCCGAGCAGCGCGAACGCCGGCCAGGCGATCACCAGGTAGAGCGCGTAGGCCGACAGCAGCACGGGCTTGCGGCCGAACCGGTCGGTGAGCATGCCCGCCAGCGGGTAGGTGGCGCAGGCCAGCGCGATGCCGATCGCCGATGCCCAGTACACCGCCTGCTTGTCGAACCCCTGGGTCTGGATCAGGTAGGTGCTGAAGTACGTGAGGCCGACGTAGCCGGTCCCGTTCATCGCGATCGCGATGCCGACCACCCGCAGCACCGCACCGGGCCGCTCCCGGACCACGCTGAGCAGCGGGCTGCGCACGACCTCCTTGCGCTCGGCCATCGACTCGAACTCGGCGGTGTCCTCCAGCTTGACCCGCACCCACAGGCAGACGACCGCGAGCGGGACGGCGATCAGGAACGGGATCCGCCAGCCCCAGGCGGACATCTGCTCGGGTGTCGTGAACGCGGTGACCAGGCCGACGACGGCGGCGGCGACCGAGAACCCGAGCGTCGAGCCGACCGGGGTGAGAGAGCCGTAGAGGCCGCGCTTCCCGGGTGGCGCGGACTCGGCGACGTAGGTCGCCGCGCCGCCGATCTCGCCACCGGCGGAGAACCCCTGCGCGAGGCGGACCAGCACGAGCAGGACCGGGGCGAGGACGCCGGCCGTCGCGAAGTCCGGCAGCAGGCCGAGGACACCGGAGAAGACGCCCATCGTGACGACGGTGACGACGAGCGCGTGCTTGCGTCCGCGACGGTCGCCGAGGCGGCCGAAGAACCAGCCGCCGATCGGGCGCATGACGTAGGCGGACCCGAACACGGCGAGCGTGAGCAGGATGGAGACCCCGGGCTCGTCGCTGGGGAAGAACAGCGGGCCGAGGGTGACGGCGAGGAAGGCGTAGACGCTGAAGTCGTAGTACTCGATCAGCGTTCCCACGCCGCCGGCGAGGGCGGCCCGGCGGGCGGAGAGGGTGGACGGCGGCGCGGAGGTCCCGGCGCCGGGCGGCGAGGTCGTCTCGGACACGTGTGCTCCAGATCGGCAGTGATCGAGGTGGTGGGGTGTCAGGTGCGCGCGTGCTCGGCGAGCAGCAGCTTCAACGAGCCGCCCGCCTCGATGACCCGGGCGACCCGCTCGGCGGGCGGGGTGCCCTGCAGCGTCCGGCCGCCGGCCAGGGTGACGGCGGCGGCACGCCAGTCGAGGCTCAGGTCGTCGCCGGTGGCCACGGCGGCGGTGATGCCGGGGACCGTGATCAGCGGCATCCCGTTGTAGGTCTCACCGCGCCAGAACCCGGGCGAGAACGACTCGGCGAGCACCGCGGCGATGCCGAGGTCGCGCAGCGCGACCATCGGCGGGTAGTGCGGGTGGCCGTAGCCGAAGTTCCGGCCGCCGACGATCACGTCGCCGGGCCGGACCCGGTCGGCGAAGCCCGGGTCGTAGGCCTGCATGACGACGCCGCGGAGGAACGCGGCGTCGTAGGACTTGATGTTCTCGACGCCGGTCACGAGGTCGATGTCGAAGTCGTCGCCGAACACCCAGGCCACGCGGCCGGTGATCACGTCGGGCGGCGGCGGGTAGTCGCGCTTCGCGCTCACCGGTCCGTCCCCTCCCCGGCGGCGGTGATGCTGCCGGCGACGGCGCTGGCGGCGACCGTCGACGCCGATCCCATGTAGATGTTGGCGGCGGTGCTGCCCATCCGGCCGGAGATGTTGAGGACGCCGGTGGAGATGCAGTTCTCCTCGGGCTGCAACGGCTTCTGATAGCCGAAACAGAAGTCGCAGCTCGACCGGGCGATCTGTGCCCCGGCCGCGCGGAGCACGTCGAGCAGGCCCTCGTCCTCGGCCTGCCGGTGCACCGCCTCCGAGGTCGGGACGACGTTCAGCTCGACGCCGGGCGCGACGCGGCGGCCGTCGAGGACGAGCGCGGCCGCCCGGATGTCCTCGATCCGGCCCGACGCGCAGGAGCCGATGAACGCCTTGGTCACCGCGGTCCCGTCGAGGTCGGCGGCGTCGCGAGTGTGCGCGGAACGGGCCGAGCCGGGCAGGACCACCTGCGGTGTGATCGTCGACAGGTCGTAGTGGTGGACGGCCCGGTACTCCGCGTCCGGGTCCGGCGACTGCGGCACGAGATCCGTGGCGCCGGTCCGGCGGGCGTACTCCAGTGCCGCCTCGTCCGGTTCGAACACCGCCGACACCGCGCCGGTGAACATCGCCATGCCGCACAGGCCCTGCCGCTGGTCGATCGGCATCGCCCGGGCGCCCGGCCCGCCGAACTCCATCACCTGGTGCGCGCAGCCGTCGGCGCCGTGGTCGCCGATGATGCGGTGCACCAGGTCCCGGCTGTCGACGCCGGGCCGGAACTCCCCGGTCAGCTCGAACCGGGTCGTGGCCGGGACGTCGAGGAAGATCTGCCCGGAGACCCACGCCTCCAGCAGGTCGCGGCGCACGCCCCAGCCGAGCGCGCCGAACGCGCCCGCCCCGGAGACGTGCCCGTCGAAGTGGACGAGGAAGTTACCGGGCCGGGCGTAGCCGAGCTCGGCCATCACCTGGTGCCCGATCCCGCGGGCCTCGTGCAGGGCGATCCCGTAGTACTCGCACCAGTCCCGCGTGACCTGGTGGACCTCCTGCTCGCGGGCGTCGCCGCGGGTGAGCATGTGGTCGATGAAGACGACGTAGCGCTCCGGCTCGGCGAGCTCGCGGATGCCGAAGTCGTCGTGCATCTGCCGGAACATCACGTCGGTGTAGCCGGGGAAGTCGTACGCGATCATGTGGTCGGGGCGCACCGGCAGGTTCTCCCCGGCCCGCACCGACTCCACCCCCGCGGCCCGGGCGAGGATCTTCTCGGTGATCGTCGATCCCATCGTCACACCGCCGCGGGCAGGTAGGCGTGCTGCTGGCGCTCGATCTCGTCCATCCCGATCAGGCCGACGAAGTCGTGGTGCCCCATGCCGTCGGCGCTCACCGACGCCGGCGGCTCGCCCGCGGCCAGGCGCTGCAGGCAGCGCTGCGCGGCCCCGGTGACGGCCATCAGCACCTGGGTCGGCAGCAGCGCGAGCCGGACCCCGACCTGCTCCATGACCTCCGGGGTGAACTCGCGCTCGGTCCACGCCGAGGCCGTGAGGGTCGCCGTCAGCGGGACGCCGGCGACCTCCCGGCAGCGGGCCCACTCCTCGACCGTGGAGAACGTCTTCGTCACCGGCATGATCATGTCGGCACCGGCCTCCACGTACGCCTCGGCCCTCCGGAGTGCGTCCTCGCCCTGCGCGTCGGTGCGGGCGATGACGATCATGTCGCCGGCCGCGTCCTTCACCGCCCGGACCTTGCCCGCGGCCTCCGCGACGTCGACGAGATCGACCGCGGCCCCCGGGATCAGCGGGCAGCGCTTCGGGGAGCGCTGGTCCTCCATGAACACCGCGGCCACCCCGGCGTCGGCGAACCGGCGCGCGGTCCGGGCCGCGTTGACCGCGTTGCCGTAGCCGGTGTCGATGTCGGCGACCACCGGCAGGGTGCTGGCCTCCCGCACGGTGCGCACGGCCTGCAGGTTCTCCGACATCGTGTACAGCTCCGCGTCCGGGTAGCCGAGCGCCGCGGAGATCGCGAAGCCGGACGCACACAGCGCTCCGAAGCCGGCCTGCTCGGCCAGCCGTGCGGTCAGCCCGTCCCAGACACCGGGGGCCCGGACGAGTTCCGTCGAGATCATCTCGCGCAGTTCCACTGATCACCTCTCTGTGTATCGTGATGCGATACGCGTTCCGAAAATGTGGCCGGAGGAGAGGCGATGTGTCAAGACGTCGGCAGCGAGCGGGCAGCACCGATCGACGAGCCGCTCGATAACCTGAGGCCCCGACGACACGACCAGTGAGGTGACCGTGGCCGGTGAGAGCCGGGAGACCGTCGGCTCGGTGCTGCGGGCCTGCCGTCTGCTCGAACACTTCGGCGCCGACCGCCCGGTGATCACCCTCGCCGAGCTGACGGCCGCGAGCGGGCTGAACAAGCCGACCGTGCACCGGCTGATGACCTCGTTCGTCGAGGCCGGGTGGGTGCACCGCGACGCGGCGGGGGCCTACCGGATCCGGATGCCGGTCTTCGCCGTCGGCGCCGCCGCGCTGGCCGAGTTCGACCTGCGCACCGAGGCGCGACCCGCCCTGGAGGAGCTCGCCGCCCGGTTCGGTGACACCGCGTTCCTGATGGTGCCCGCCGACGCGGGAGCGGTCTGCATCGACCGCGTCGAGGGCGGGAAGCCGCTGGTCGTTGCCGGTATCGGGATCGGGACGGTGCTGCCGTACCACGCGGCGGCGGCGCCGGTCGTGATGGCGGCGTTCGATCCGGCGCTGCGCGAGCGGGTGCTCGGTGGCGAGCTACGGGCCTTCACCGGTTCCACGCACGTCGACCCGGCGGAGCTGGCCGCGCACCTCGACGAGGCCCGGGCGAGCGGGATCGCGGTGAGCCGGGACGACTACCTGGGCGGGGTGTCGGCGGTCGCCGCGCCGATCCTCGGGGCGGACGGCGCGCTCGTCGCGACCGTCAGCCTCGGCGGGCGCAGCGAGGACTTCACCGGCCCCGACGGCGAGGCGCGGGCCGCCGCGGTCGCGGAGGCCGGGCGGGGGCTCAGCACGACGATCGGCGCCCGGCCGGCCTGATCCGCGGGCTCGGTCAGGGGGCCCCGGCACGGCCGAGGTCGCGGGCCCGCAGCGCCAGCCACAGCTCGTGCCGGTCCTGCGCGGACCCGAGCCGCCGCCCGCTCACCCCCTCGGCGGTCTCGATCCGGTTCCGCACGGTGTGCCGGTGCACGCCCAGCGCCGACGCGGTGGCCGCCCAGTGCCCGTTGTGCTCGACGAACGCGGCGACCGCCCGCAGGAGCTCCGCACCCCGCGGGTCGGCGTCGAACGGACCGAGGACGGCGTCGGCGAACGCGCGCAGCCGGTCGTGGTCGAGCAGGGCGAGCAGCATCCGGCTGGACGCGACGTCGTCGGCGTGCGCCGGCCGCCCCGTCAGCCGGGCGACCGGCAGCGCCGAGCGGGCCTGCCGCAGCGACACCGCCAGCGCCCCGGGCCGCACGGCGATCCCGATCCCGGCCGGGCGGTGCGCGGCGAGCGCGCCGAGCACGGCGACCAGGTCCACGCCGGCCGGCGCCGCGAGCTCCACCCGCCCGTCGGCGTCCCCGGGGTCGGCGGGGCCGGGGACGACCCTGACCAGGGCGTCCGGCAGGACGGCCGCGAGGTCGGCGGCGAGCTCGCCCGGCCGTGGGGCGGCGACGACCGCGGCACGCAGCGGCGTCTCGGGCAGCCCGGCGGCGGCGAGCCGGCGTCCGGCGACGTCGTCGTCGACCACGCCGCGGTCCAGGGTGGCGAGCAGCCGTTCCCGGCCCCGGCGGGCGGCCGCGTCCAGGCCGAGCCGCCGTTCCAGTTCCAGGGACAGCAACGAGACGAGGTCGCCGGTGACCTTGGTGGGAGTGCGGGCCGGTGGCCGGGCCGTCGATCAGCAGCAGCGCCCGGATCCGGCGGGAACCCAGCGGGTGCACCTCGCGCCGGCGCACGTCGTCGGCGCCGGGGACCGGGCCGACCTCGACCGCGGCGCCGAGCAGCCCCTGCCGGCGGACGGTGCCGATCGTCGGTCCCAGCTCGGCGGCCAGCTCCGCCGCACCCTCCACCGGCGCGGCGGCGAGCACCCGGCCGAGGAGGTCCACCACCACCGCCGACCGTCCGGTCGTCGCCGCGTGCACCGCCAGCACCGGCTCCGCCCCGCCCGGGCTGACGGCCGCGGCGGTCAGCGCCCGCTGGGTGCGGAGCGCCCACTGGAGGCGGGTGCGCTCGGCCGCGTCCCGGTGCGCGAACACCGCCTTGGTGACGGCGACGAAGGGGACGCCGTCGGGGACGGACAGCAGCGGCAGCCCGGTGCGGCGCGCCGCCGTGACCAGCGCGGGCGGCGTCCGCCGGTGCGGCAGGCCGGTGCCGAGACCGACCGCCAGCGCGACGACGCCGTGCGCCCGCAGGTGCCGCGCGTAGGTGGTGAGGTCGTCGGCGCTCGTCGGCAGCAGGAACCCGACGGTCAGCAGCAGCTCCCCGCCCTCCAGCCAGACGCCCGGTTCGACCAGCTCCGACACCGCCGCCGCGGACACCGCCAGATCGAGGTCGGTCTCCTCGACCGCCGCCCGGCCCAGCCGCAGGGCCGGATCGTCCAGCAGGGTCACCCCGGCCGGAGGCATGGACGTCATGTCGAGCATGATCGCGCCGGGTTCGACGTTCTGTCACTTCTGCCGGGCCGGTCCGGGGAGGACGGTGTGCGGAACCCGAGGAGGTCCGATGCCCGTCGGCCCCGTGGACGCCAGCGCCGTCCCCCGTTTCGCAGGCCCCACCACCTTCGCCCGGCTCCCCCGGATCGACGAGGTGGAGCGCGCCGACGTGACCGTGCTGGGACTGCCGTTCGACACCGGCGTCTCCTACCGGCCGGGTGCCCGGTTCGGCCCCGCGCACGTGCGGGCGTCGTCGAAGCTGCTGCGGCCCTACCACCCGCCGCTGCGGGTCTCCCCGTTCGCGGCGCAGCAGGTCGCCGACGCCGGCGACCTGGGGATCAACCCGTTCGACATCGGCGAGGCGATCGCGACGATCGAGCAGGCCGCCGACCGGCTGCGTGCCGGCGGCTCCACGCTGCTCGCCCTCGGCGGGGACCACACCGTCGCGCTCCCCCTGCTGCGCTCGGTGGCCCGCACCCACGGCCCGGTCGCCGTCGTGCACTTCGACGCGCACCTCGACACCTGGGACACCTACTTCGGCGCGGACATCACCCACGGGACGCCGTTCCGCAACGCGGCCGAGGAGGGCCTGCTCGACCCGCAGCGCTGCCTGCACGTCGGGATCCGCGGGCCGCTCTACGGCGAGCACGACCTCACCGACGACGAGGTCCTCGGCTTCCAGGTGATCGGCACCGACGCGTTCCAGACCGACGGCGTCCCGGCCGTCGTCGAGCGGATGCGACGGCGGCTGGGCACCGGCCCGGTCTACGTCTCGGTCGACGTCGACGTCCTCGACCCGGCGCACGCGCCCGGCACCGGCACCCCGGAGGCGGGTGGTCTGACCACCCGGGAGCTGCTGCACGTGCTGCGGTCCCTGGTCGGGGTGGACGTCGTCGGGGCCGACGTCGTCGAGGTCGCCCCGGCGTACGACCACGCCGAGATCACCGGGATCGCCGCGGCGCACGTCGCCTACGAGCTGCTGTCCGTGCTGGCCGCCAACCGGAAGGGCTGATCCGGGACATGGACATCGCCGTCGTCGTCCTCTACCTGGCCGCGATGATCGCCTTCGGGTTCTGGGGGCGGCGCCGCACCCGGGACCGCAGCGACTTCCTCGTCGCGGGCCGGCGGCTCGGGCCGTGGCTGTACTCGGGGACGATGGCCGCCGTCGTCCTCGGTGGAGCTTCCACCATCGGCGGGGTCGGGCTCGGTTACGAGTACGGGATCTCCGGGATGTGGCTGGTCGTCGCCATCGGCAGCGGGATCCTGGTGCTGTCGCTGCTGTTCTCGGCGCGGATCCAGCGGCTGGGCGTGTTCACCGTCGGCCAGATGCTGGAGCTCCGCTACGGCTCCGGCCTGGGCGCGCCCGCCGGGATCGTGATGTGGGCGTACACCCTGATGCTGGCGGTGACGTCGACGATCGCCTACGCGACGATCTTCGGGGTGCTGCTGGACCTGCCGCGGGTGCCGTCGATCCTGATCGGCGGGGCCGTGGTGGTGGTCTACTCCACGCTCGGCGGGATGTGGTCGGTGACGCTCACCGACTTCGTCCAGTTCCTGATCAAGACGGTCGGGATCTTCCTGGTCCTGCTGCCGGTGGTGCTGTGGCGGGCAGGCGGGTGGGACGGCCTCGCCGCCGCGGTCCCGGCCGACGCCCTGTCGCTCACCTCCATCGGCGGCGGCACCATCGTCACCTACTTCGTCACCTACGGCTTCGGGCTGCTGATCGGCCAGGACATCTGGCAGCGCGTGTTCACCGCCCGCTCCCCCGCCGTCGCCCACTGGGCCGGGACCGGGGCGGGCCTGTACTGCCTGGCCTACGGCGTCGCGGGCGCGCTGATCGGGACGGCCGCGCAGGTGATCGTCCCCGGCCTCGCCGAGCGGGACGACGCGTTCGCCGCGATCGTCGAGGCAGCGATGCCCCCGGTCGCCGCCGGCCTGGTGCTCGCCGCGGCGCTGTCCGCGGTCATGTCGACCTCCAGCGGCGCGCTGCTGGCGACCGCGACCGTGTTCAACCAGGACCTGGTCGGCCGGTTCCGCCGCCCGTCCGGCGACGACGAACTCGCCGGGAACCGGTGGGCGGTCGCCGGGTTCGGGGTGGTGATGATCGCGGTGTCCTGCCTGCTCCAGGAAGTCGTCGCTGCACTCACCCTCGCCTACGGGATCCTCGTCGGCGGTCTGCTGGTGCCGGTGCTCGGCGGGCTCGTGTGGCGGCGCGCCACCCGCGCCGGGGCACTGGCCGCGATGGCGACCGGGACCGTCGCGACACTCGGGACGATGCTGGCCCTCGGCGATCTCTACGCGAACGAGCCGGTGTTCGCCGGGATCGGGTCGGGGCTGGTCGTGTTCGTCGTGGTGTCCCTGCTGACCCGGCCGACCGGCGACGACGTCCGGGCCGAGTGGGAGCGCCGCAGCGGGCGGACGCGGGTGGGTCAGCCGGACTCGGGATGACGCGGACGCCCGTCGTCGATCGTCAGCCCGTCCGGGGTGGCGAGGAGCTCGACCGAGCCGTGGTCCGGCCGGCCGAGTCCGGTCCACCGTTCGCACGCACGCTCGACGGCGTCACCTGCCCGCAGGTGCGGGAGTCGCCCGTCGTCGTGCATCCGCCGGCGAGTACGAACTCGGGGTGGCGAGCGGCATTGACCACCGGGACCACGCGACGTGTCGCGGAAGCGGCGGTGACGCTGTCGCCACTGACATGGCGAGATCGGTAGAACCGGCACGACCGACTCCCCCGTCGTCCTTCAACCGGGTGCGAGGTAGGTGTGCCCGGTCGGGGTCGTGGTCCGCACCCCGCCGTCCGGCCCGCGGGCGACGCGCCAGCCGGCTTGTTCGCGGACGTGGTTGTGGAACTCGCACACCCCGCGCCCGTTGTCGAGCTCGGTCGCCCCGCCCTCGGCATCCCGGTGGATGTGGTCGATGTGGCGTACCGGGGCGTCGCAGTACGGCTCGGTGCACCGGTTCCCCGCCCGCGCCCGCACCAGCCGGGCGAGGAGCCCGGTGAAGGTGCGCTGGCGGGAGTCCCCGCCGATCACGACTCCGTCGGAGGTGACCAGGCGGCGCAGGGTCTTCCTCCCCTCGCTCGTGGCCAGGAGGTCGACCGGGACCGGGCCGTGGCCGGGGACCTCCGCCGGGAGTGGCGAGTCCGGGTCCAGCAGCGCCTCGATCGGGACGACGACCTGGACCTCGACGTCCACATCGGTCGCGATCGCCTGTCCGGTGAGGCGCTCGACGAGCGTGTCGGCCATGACCTGCCCGCGGGTCCGGGTCAGTGGTGCGGGGTTCACCGACACCTCGGTGAAGGCCTTGTTCAGGGCGGCCAGACATGCCACGCCCTGCTCGACCGGCAGGTACGCGGTCAGATACGTCATCGCATCCGGTGCCGGGCGCAGCGTCACCCGCCGCTCGGCGCGGGCGGACTCGACCCGGGCGAGGAACTTCCCCGGCGCCACCTCGGCGGCGAACTTGCGTACGAGGTCCTGCAACCGCCGGATCCCGAGCCGGGTCAGATCGTGGGCGGCCAGGCGGATATCCACTGCGGCGCGTTCGGCGCGGTCCAGATCCGAACAGGCGGTCACCACCGCCGTCACCTTCGCCGCGCTCAACTCACCGGCGCCGAACAGCCCACGCACATGATCGAGACCGTCGTGCAGGTCCCGAGCTGTACTTACCCGGCGCCGCGCCTCGGTCGGTGAGACCCGGCAGGCCAACCCGACCTGCGCGACCACACCCCGCTGCAGCCGATCCGGATCCGTCCGCCCGGCCGTGATGCCGTTCTCCACATGGAGCCGGGCGAACGCCCGCACCCGGGTCGCCTGCAACGCCGCGAGGGAGTGCTGCACCGACTCCAGCTGCTGGATCTGGTCGATCAACTCCGCTTCGGAGACACCGGACAAGTCGTCGTGCGCGGCCTGCTCCGCGGCCAACTGGACCAGCGCCAGATCGACCTGCGGGAACCCCGGATCCCCGGCAGGGAGGCCGGTGCGTGGAGGTTCCTGGACCGCGGTCATGTCGTCGATCGTACTCGAACACATGTTCGAATCGCTAGTAGTCGTTCGCCCCCCATCCCACCGACGACGGCGGGCCGGCCCGGTGCACGCGGCGGGATCAGCCCAGCCGCAGCCCGTCCGCGCCGAACAGGTGCGTGCGCTCAGGATCCGGCACCAGGTGCACGGTGCCACCCCGGGCCGGGGGACGGCGCCCGTCGACCCGGGTCACCAGCTCGTGCTCGGCGCCGTCGATCCGCGTGCGGCCGTAGACGTAGGCGTCGGCACCGAGCTCCTCGACGAGGTCGACCTCCAGCGGGAGGCCCTCGTCGGCGAGCTTCAGGTCCTCCGGCCGGACACCGACGGTCACACGCTCCCCGGCCCCGGCCAGCAGGTCCCGCTCCACCGGCACCGGAACGTCGCCGAGCCGGATCCCGTCGCCCGTCACCGGCACGGTCAGCAGGTTCATCGCCGGAGACCCGATGAAGCCGGCGACGAACACGTCCGCCGGGCGGTCGTAGAGCTCACCGGGCGGGGCGCACTGGTGCAGCAGCCCGTCCTTCAGGACGGCGACCCGGTCCCCCATCGTCATGGCCTCGACCTGGTCGTGGGTGACGTAGACGGTGGTGACGCCGAGCCGCCGCTGCAGCGACGCGATCTGGGTGCGGGTCTGGACGCGCAGCTTGGCGTCCAGGTTGGACAGCGGCTCGTCCATCAGGAACACCTGCGGCTGGCGCACGATCGCGCGGCCCATGGCGACCCGCTGGCGCTGGCCGCCGGACAGCGCCTTCGGCTTGCGGTCGAGGTACTGCTCGAGATCGAGGATCCGCGCCGCCTCGGCGACCCGGCGGGCGATCTCCGCCTTCGGCGTCCCCGCGATCTTCAGCGCGAACCCCATGTTGTCGGCGACCGACATGTGCGGATACAGCGCGTAGTTCTGGAACACCATCGCGATGTCGCGTTCCTTGGGTGCGACACCGGTGACGTCGCGGTCCCCGATCCGGATCCGGCCGCCGTCGATGTCCTCCAGGCCGGCGAGCATCCGCAGCGAGGTGGTCTTGCCGCAGCCGGACGGCCCGACGAGTACCAGGAACTCGCCGTCGGCGATCTCGAGGTCGAGGGCGTCGACGGCAGCCCGGGGGGATCCCGGGTACCGACGGGTCACCGCGTCGTAGGTCACGCCGGCCATGGTGGTGCTCCTTCCGGAGGGGGGACGGTCTCGCGGTACAGCTCGGGCCTGCGGTCGCGCAGGGCGTGGTTGTGCGGGCCGAGGCGCTTGTCCCGCGCCCCGGCCGGGTCGAGCCGGGCGTACAGCACGCCGGGCTCCCCCGGCGGTGGTCCGCCGGGTCCGGCGAGCAGGTGGCCGTCGGCCCCGCAGACGACGCCGGCGCCGAACCAGGCGACGCCGCGTTCGGTGCCGCAGCGGTCGGCGGCGACGACGTGCACCCGGTAGGCCCCGGCGGCCGCCCGGACCTTGGCGACCTCCAGCGGGTGCTGGCCGTCCGGGGTGGGCCGCCACGGCCAGTTCACCGGTGCGGCGACGATCTCGGCGCCGGCCTCGGCCGCGGCCCGCACCCACTCCGGGAACTCCAGGTCGTAGCAGACCATCGGGGCGATCCGCCCGGCCGCGGTCGCGACCACCGGCGGCGGGGCGTCGCCGGGCGAGAACAGCTCCGCCTCCCGGTCCCACAGGTGGACCTTCCGGTAGGCGGCGCGCAGCTCACCCCCCTCGACGACGACGGCGCTCGAGTACACCCGCCCGTCCGGTGCGAGCTCGGCCAGCCCGGCGACGAGCACGCAGCCCAGCTCCGCGGTCAGCCGCGCGAACCGTCCGACGGTGGGCCCGTCCAGCGGTTCGGCGGCCGCGCGCGCCTCGGCCGCGTCGGTGAAGGCGTAGCCGCAGACCGCGAGCTCCGGCAGCACGACGAGCCGGGTCCCGCCCGCGACCGCCTCGCGCACGCGGCGCTCGGCGATCGCAGGGTCGGGGCGGTCGATCCGGGCCGGGATCCGGCACGCGGCGACCGTGACCGGGCCGGTCGGTCGCTCCGTGGTCGCCGCGTCCATCGGTGCCGGGCCCTCAGTCGTCCTCGGTCGCGAACGCGAGGACGGCCGCGGGGGCGAGGTAGCCGTCGGCGTCGAGCATCCGGCCGCGCTCCCGCGCGCCGGCGACGACGTCGTCGCTCCACTCCGGACGGACCCGCCCGTCGCCACCGGTGACGACCAGCAGCTCGCCGGTGCCGGACGTCGCGGACCGGCCCGGGCCGGCGTCGAGCAGGCGGACCGAGCGCCACGCACCGGGCGGGACCGACACGGTGTCCAGCGGTCCGATCTCGACGGTGCGCTCGTCGTCACCGGTGTTGAGGGTGACGGCCCAGCGCCCGGCCTTCGCGGTGAGGACCTGGGTCGCGTCGTGCCGGTGGGTGAGCACGCCCTCCCCCGGCTCGGCGCGCAGCCAGGCCAGGCTGAAGCCGTGCGGCTCGGCGAGCCGGGGCACGGCGGTGCGGCTCTCGACCGTGCCGTACCCGATCACCGGGCTGAGCTCGGCGGCCCCGCCCGGCACCCGCGAGCAGAGGTAGGGCTCGTCGACCCAGGTGCGGTCGGCCTCGTGCACGACGCGGCCGCGGAACTGCTCCGCGGTGTAGACGTCGAGCTTGTCGATCTCGGCCTGGGCCATCGGCCGGATCAGCGCGACGTCGTCGGGGACCTCGTCGCCCGCCACCGTGTCGATCAGCCGGTTGTCGGCGGTGAGGTAGAGCCCGTGCCCGGCCGCGTTCTCCAGGACGGTCGGGCCCCAGATGATGCCGCCGGTGTCGTCGCGGCCCAGGACGGTGAGCAGGATGCCCTCGTCCGGGCCCTCGTTGGTGAAGCCGCGGAAGATCCACGGCGGCACCGAGACGATGTCGCCGTCGACGCTGCGGTACTCGCCCTGGGTGCCGTCCGGCCCCCACCGCAGCAGGTAGTCGCCACCGAAGTTGATGAACACCTCGGCCGTGAAGTGCAGGTGCAGGCTGTTCGTGGTGCCGTTCGGCATGCCCGCGGCACCGAGGTTGAACCCGTGCGGCTCGCGCAGGTTCACGTGCTGCGACGCGTTCTGGGTGACGCCGGGGCCGATGAAGGAGTAGTTGTCCTTCCGGTCGGACCCGGGCGTGCGGCAGTCGATGAAGGCTGCCTTGCACGGGACCCAGTCGGCGTGCCGGACGGTGCGCCGGACGATCTCGTCCGGGCCGACCACCGTGTCGTGCATGTCAGTGCTCCCGATCGTGACGTGTGGTCAGTAGATGTTGGTGTCGGTGAACTCGTCGGTGCGGCCGGCGTTGATCTGGGCGCGCAGCGCGATCTCGTCGTAGACCCGGAACTCCTTGACGATCCGGCCGTCCTGGACCAGGAACTGCGAGATGCCGAGCAGCTCGGTCTCCTCGCCGGTGAGCGGGCCGAAGTCGGGGGTGCCGCGGTAGGTCCCGCGCATCACCCAGGTCACGGCGACCCTCAGGCCGGCGTAGCGCTCGGTGTGGTTGGTCTGCACGTCGCGGATCTCGAACCGGGCGTCCGGGAACGGGGCGACGAGGGAGAGCAGGTCGCGCTGGTAGCCGTCCGGGCGCAGCACGGTCTGGTCGCCGACGGTGTGCAGGAACAGGTCGCGGTGCGCGTAGTCGGCGACCTTCTGGTAGCGCCGGGAGTTCCAGACCTCGTCGATGAACTCCAGCACCATCTCGCACTCCGGCCGGAAGTCGTCCGGGCGCGGGCCGCTGTCCCCGACCGCGAGCACGTCCTTCGGGGGCTCCTCGGTCATCGAGCCCTGAAATCCGCGGAAGCGCTGCGCGAGCGCCGCCTCGGCCGGGTCGATCCCCATCTGCAGGCAGTTCGCGAGCTCGTCGCGCACCACCCACTCCTCCACCATCCGGCCGCGCCGGTAGAGGCAGTTGGCGATGTTGCGCTTGCGGATCCGCTTCACGACGCCGTCGACGAGGATCTCGTCGGCCGAGAAGATCAGGTGGGAGCTGAGGAACGCGTCGTCGCCGCGCGCCTCCCACACGACGTCCTCGGCGACGCCGATGTGCTGCGGGGTGCCCGCGATCCGCATCAGGCTGCCGTCGATGACGCCGTCGCGGCCGATGACGGTGCCGAGACCGCCGTGGACGATCGAGTCCGGCTCGTAGTTGTCGACGATGTAGGACACGTCGCGCTGGACCCAGATCCGGTCGGTCACCTCCCGGATGAAGTCGTCCGGGTCGTTGTAGGGCTGGTACGCGACCGGGTCGAGCGCCATGGTCGTCCTTCCTCGCTGGAGTCCGTTCCCGATCGACTGTATGCGTATGCACAACGCCGGGCAAGGGCTCCGCGGGGATTTCCGCGGGGATCGCTCAGGCCCGGGGCTCGGCCACCGTGGAGCGGGCGACGTAGTGCGTCGGGTAGACGACGTGCGCCGGCTCCGCACCCGGGGCGCGCAGCCGGGACACCAGCAGCCGCGCCGACTCGCGGGCGACCTCGTCCATGTCGTAGGCGATGGTGCTCAGCCGGACCATCGCCCAGCCGGAGACGGGCAGGTCGTCGAACCCGACGACCGAGACGTGCCCGGGCACCGGGACGCCGGCCCCGGCGGCCGCGTCGAGCACGCCGTGCGCGACGACGTCGTTGCCGCACAGCAGGAGGGTCGGCCCGCCCGCCCGCTCGTGCAGCGTGCGGAAGCCCTCCCGGCCGGTGGCGAAGTCGAACGGGCCGTGCAGGACGTCGCGCTGGGCCAGCGCCAGCCCGTGCTCGTCGAGAACGGTGCGGACGACCTGTTCGCGCAGCTCACCGGTACTGGTGTTGCGCGGGCCGAAGATCGCGCCGATCCGGGTGTGCCCGAGCCGCACGGCCTCGGCGACGACCGCGCGCACCCCGGGCTCCGGGTCGACGGTCACGGCGTCGGCCGGGACGCTCGGCGCCGTGCGGTTGAGGTAGACGAACGGCACCTCGCGGTCCCGCAGCCGGGCGGGCTGGATCGAGTCGACGGTCGTCGTGGACAGGACGACGCCGGCCAGCCCGTGCGCCGACACCCGCTCCGCCAGCGGGGCACTGCCCGCCGACTCGGTGATCAGCACGAGCTCGCGGTCGAGCCGCTCCAGCTCGTCGTGCAGCGGGCCGATCATGTTGGCGTAGAACTGGTTGTCCAGGTCCGCCACGACCAGGCCGATCCGGTTCGACCGGCCCACCGACAGTGCCCGGCCGATCGCGTTCGTCGAGTACCCGAGCGCGAGCGCCGCCTCGCGGACCTTGCGCTTGGTCGCCGCCGAGACCCGCGGATGGTCGGTCAGTGCCCGCGACACCGTCGGTTGCGACACCCCTGCGAGCCTCGCCACGTCGCGACTGGTGACCATCTCCGCCCTTCCTGCGCCGGCCGTCGAGCCTAGTGCCCGGCGACCCGCCCCCTTGACAGCGGCGCGCCGCCACCGTTCACTGCGGAATCACAGCGCATACGTATGCTACCAAGAGAGGGCGGTATGTCGCAGGAACTCAAGAGCGCGTCGGGATCGGTCACGAGGCGCAGCGACGACGGTGTCGCGGAGCGGGTCCGGGCGATCATCGCCGACGTCCGGGACCGCGGGGACGAGGCCGTGCGGGAGTACTCGGCCCGGTTCGACGGCTGGGAGCCCGAGTCGTTCCGGCTCTCGCCGGAGCGGGTCGACGAGCTGATCGCCTCGCTCCCGGGGCAGGTCGTCGACGACATCCGGTTCGTGCAGGACCAGGTGCGGGGCTTCGCCCGCGCCCAGCGGGACTCGATGCACGACGTCGAGGTCGAGACGCTGCCCGGCGTCGTCCTCGGGCACCGGCACGTGCCGGTCGCCTCGGCGGGCGCCTACGTGCCCGGCGGGCGCTACCCGCTGACCGCGTCGGCCCACATGACGATCGTGACCGCCAAGGCCGCCGGGGTGCCGAACGTCGTCGCCGCCACCCCGCCGATCCGCGGTGAGATCCCGGCGGCCACGGTCGCGGCGATGCACCTCGCCGGTGCCGACGAGATCCACCTCCTCGGCGGGGTGCAGGCGGTGGCCGCGATGGCGCTGGGCACGAAGTCCGTGTCCGGGGTGGACATGCTGGCCGGACCGGGCAACGCCTACGTCGCGGAGGCCAAGCGGCAGCTCTTCGGCGAGGTCGGCATCGACCTGTTCGCCGGCCCGACGGAGATCCTGGTGATCGCCGACGACACCGCGGACCCGCTGACCGTCGCCGTCGACCTGCTCTCGCAGGCCGAGCACGGCCCGGACTCCCCCGCCGTGCTGGTCACGACCTCCGAGCGGCTCGGCCGCGAGGTCCTCGACCTCGTCGGGAGGATCCTGCCGGGGATGCCCACGAACGACATGGCCGGGCCCGCCTGGCGCGACCACGGCCGGATCGTGGTCTGCGACGACGCCGACGAGATGTGGCGGGTCGCCGACGACCTGGCGTCCGAGCACGTGCAGGTGTTCACCGCCGAGCCGCGCGAGGCGCTGGACCGGATGCGGAACTACGGTGCGCTGTTCCTCGGCGAGAACACCTGCGTCTCCTACGGCGACAAGGTGATCGGCACCAACCACGTGCTGCCCACCCTCGGTGCGGCCCGCTACACCGGCGGGCTGTGGGTCGGGAAGTACCTGAAGACCTGCACCTACCAGGAGGTCCGCGACCCGGCGGCGAGCGCCGACCTCGGCCGGGTGTGCGGGCGGGCGTCGCGGGTCGAGCTGTTCGAGGGCCACGCCCGCTCCGGTGACCTGCGCGCCTGGCGTCACGGCGGCGACCGGTTCGCCTGGCTCGACGAGGTCACCGCCACCCCGTCCCCGGTGGCCGGGTCGTGAGCGGGCCGGTCACGGGGCGCACCGCGCTGGTGACCGGCGGCGGCAGCGGGCTGGGTGCGGCGATCGCGTCGCACCTGGCCCGGGCCGGCGCCCGGGTCGTGCTGGCCGGGCGGCGCGCGGACGTCCTGGAGGCCACCGCGGCCCGGATCGGTCCCGCCGCGCGGGCGGAGGTGTGCGACGTCGCCGACCCTGCGTCGGTCGAGGACCTCGCCGCCCGGCTGGCCGGCGAGGAGATCTCGATCGTCGTGAACAACGCCGGGATCGCCGGGCCGGTCGCGCCGCTGGTCGAGGTCACGCCCGAGGAGTGGGACGAGGTGTTCGCCGTCAACGTCCGCGGCACCTACCTCGTCTGCCGCGCGTTCCTGCCCGCGATGCTCGACCGGGGCGACGGCGACGTGATCAACGTGGCGTCGGTGTCGGGCAAGCGGCCGCTGACCCGGCGGACGCCGTACTGCGCGTCGAAGACGGCGGTGCTCGGCCTGACCTCGACGCTCGCCTTCGAGGCCGGTCCGGCCGGGGTCCGGGTGAACGCACTGTCCCCCGGGCCGGTCGAGGGCGATCGGATGGACCGCAACTTCGCCCTCGAGGCGGAGCGGACCGGGACCGACGTCGAGACGGCCCGGCAGGCGTTCGTCGGGCGCGCCGCGCTCGGCCGGATGATCACCGAGGACGAGGTCGGTGCGTCGGTCGTCGCGATGCTCGGGATGCCGGGCCTGTCCGGCGCCGACGTCGACCTGTCCGCGGGGATGATCGCGTGAGGGCCCGGGTCGCTGCCGGGGAACGGCTCACCGGCGCCCTGGTCCGGATGCCGTGCGAGGAGATCGTCGAGATGCTCGCCGTCGCCGGCCTGGACTTCGTGCTGATCGACTGCGAGCACGGCCCGGCCGACGTCGGGATGCTGCGCACGCACATCGCCTTCGCCGACGCGCACGGTCTCCCCGTGCTCGTCCGGCCCGGGGAGGACGAGCACCACCTCGCCCAGCGGGCACTCGACCAGGGCGCCCGGGGGATCGTCGCACCGCACGTCGAGGACGTCGCGCAGGCGACCGCGCTCGCCGGCGCGCTGCGGTACCCGCCGCACGGGACGCGTGGCTTCGCGACGTACCCGCGGGCGGGCCGGTTCGGCAGCGTGACCCCCGACGAGCACCGGGCGTCCGCCGACGACGTCCTGGTCCTGGCGATGCTCGAGTCACCGGGCGCGATCAGCCGGGCCGGCGAGATCGTCGGGGTGGACGGGATCGACGGTTACCTGGTCGGCGTCGCCGACCTGGGGGCGTCCCGGACCGACGCGGATCCGACGGTCGCCGAGCTGCTCGCGACGGTCAACGGCGATCCGGCGGTCCACGGCTCCGCGGGCACTGCCGGGGCCCCCGCACCGGAGCGTGGCGCGGCCGGGGACTCGGAGCGAGGCTCGGGGCAGGGCTCAGGGCAGGGCTCGGAGCAGGGCTCGGAGCGAGGCACGGTCCGGGAATCCGGGCGTGGTGCGGTCCGCGCCGATCTGGCGGGCTCGGCGGAGGCGGCGGCGCAGTCGTTCGCCGACGGGGCGCAGCTCGTCGCCTACAACCTGACCGCGGTGATGATGGCGTCGTTCCGCGGACTCGCCGCAGCAAAGGACTGACCAGCCCACGTCCCGGCACCCCGTGCCCGGCCGGCGCACCCCGTGCCGGGTCGACGCACCCGTCGCGTGGGGTGCGCGGCCCGGTGACGGGGTGCGTCGGCGCATCGACGTCCGGCTCGCGCCGCGTTCCGCGGAACGCGGCGGGGCTCCGGGTCGGCGGGTCGGCCGGGTCAGCCGGGTCGGCGGGGACGGTCGTGGGCCTGGCGCGCCTCATGCACGGGCGTCGCGACGGGAACGGGCATCGGCGCCTCCACGATCCGGCACCGGCGCGATCCGGCACCGCCGTGACCGGCACCGCCACGACCGGCACGTCGACGAGCCGGTCGGGACTGTCACCGCCCGTCACGTACCGGGTGCTCCCGACTGGTGCATCCGGGAAAGTCGCTTACCTGGGCAGCGATCTCCCGAAAGGGACCTGACGACGGCTCGGCCCGTGCGACTCGTGGCCCGTTCCGCGGCCGTGCGACTCGTGGCCACGTCCATGGCCCTGCGCCGGGCGGCGACGACCCGCTCGTGCGCCTCGTTGACACGTCCCGCTTCGTCCCGAGTCGCCGCGCCGGCCTGCGCTGGGCGAGCCCACAGCACCGGGTGGGCGCGGCGGGCTCAGTGTGCCCCGGCGCCGGCCTGCGCCCGCACCTCGTCCAGCCACCCGCCCATCAGGCCCGCGACGGTGTCCGGCTCCTCCATCGGCAGCAGGTGCCCGGCGCCGGGCACCACGTGCAGGTCCGCCCCGGGGACCAGCGACGCGATCTCGGTGTGCCGCTCGACCGGGCAGAGCCGGTCCCGCTCCCCCGCCAGCACCAGGGTGGGGACCGCCACCGACCGGAGCCCCGGGCGCTCGTCGATCCGGGTGCCCTGCAACCGGAGCTGGGCCGCGAGCGCGCGCTCCCCGACCTCGTCGGCCATCTGCAGGGCACGGTCGTCCAGGGTGCGGTCCGCCAGCAGGAGGTCGAGCAGCTGGAGCTCCCGGGCGGTGGCGCCGTCGTCGAGACGCGTGAGCTGGGCGGCCCAGGCGGCGCGCTGCCCGTCGGTCGGCGGGCCCGCGTTCGTCGCGAGCAGGCAGAGCCCGGCGACCCGCTCCGGGGCCCGCCGGGTCAGCGCCATCGCGACGATCCCGCCGAGGCTCAGGCCGGCGAGGGCGAACCGGTCCGGGAGGACGTCGAGCAGCGCGTCGACCTGGGCGTCGATGCCGGTCCGGTCGAGCTCCGCGTGCACGGCACCGGCGCCGGCCGGGCCCCACATCCCGGCCGAGCAGTTCATGCCCGGCAGCAGGACGAGCGGCACGGCCGGCGACGGTGATCCCGGCACGCTCAGCCCTTCACCGACCCGGCGCCGAGGCCGGCGACCAGGTAGCGCTGGGCGATGAAGGCGAAGCCGATCACCGGGAGCGTCAGCAGGACCGCGGCGGCACCGGCCTGCTGGAGCATCGGCAGCGTCTGCCCGAGCTGGGTGGCGATGAAGACCGGCACCGTTCTGGCCGCGACGTCGGTCAGCACGTTCGCCGTCAGGTACTCCTGGAAGGCGAACAGGAACATGAAGATCCCCGCGGTCAGGATCCCCGGCCCCATCAGCGGCACCATCACCCGCCAGAGGATCTGGAAGCGGCTGCAGCCGTCCAGCATCGCCGCCTCGTCGAGCTCCTTCGGGATCTCGGCGAAGAAGTTGCGCAGCAACCAGATCGAGAACGGCTGGTTGATCGCCACCAGCGCCGCGGCGACCGCGAACGTGGTGTCGTAGATGCCGAGCGCCCGGGAGAGGTCGTACATCGGGAGCACCACGGCGAACCGCGGCAGCGCCCGGAAGATCAGGGCCGCGATCAGCAGCGCCACCGAGACCCAGCCGGGGAACCGGGACAGCGCGTAGGCCGCCGGGATGCCGATGACCAGCGCGATCACCGTGCTGATCACGGCGACGACCACGGTGTTCAGCAGGTACTTGTGGAACTCGGTGGTCTGCCACAGGTCGACGAACGCGGTGAACGTCGGCGCCCAGGTGAACACCGGCGGATCCAGGAACGCGACGTCGGTCGGCTTGGTGACCGACATCGCCGTCCAGATCACCGGGCTGAGCATCACCCAGCAGATCAGGAGCACCATGCCCCCGACCAGGACGGCGCGCCCGCGGGGGCGGCGCCGGACGGGTTCGGGACCGGGGTCGGCGATCGGCCCGGAGGGTGTCGCAGGCGGGGCGGTCTGCACGGTGCTCACTGGCGCGCCTCCTTGGCCATGTCCCGGATGAAGGGCGAGAGCAGCAGCACGATCAGGAGGATCAGCAGCACGTTGATCGCGCTCCCGAGCCCCAGCTGCTGGCCGCCGTCCTGGAACGCGATGTTGTAGATGTAGAGCATGATCGACTCGTTGCCGATCTGCGGTGCCTGCGGGGAGAGCGGTATCAGCTGGTCGAACGTCCGCAGCACGTCCATGATCGAGATGATCGAGACGAACGTGAGCACGCCCCGGATGCTCGGGACGATGACGTGCCAGTGCACCCGCCAGCCGGTGGCACCGTCGATCCGGGCGGCCTCGACGACCTCCGGCGGGACCCCCTGGAGCCCGGCGAGGATCACCAGCATCGCGAACGGGAGCATGAACCAGACGGTGTTGAGTCCGACCATGACCCGGTTCGCCCAGGGATCGGTGAACCAGAGGATCTCCTGCCCGGTGAGCTCGGTGATCAGGTAGTTGACGACGCCACCGAAGTTGGAGTCGAACAGCCAGGAGAACATCGTGGCGCCGACGACGTTCGGGACCACGTAGGACACCAGCAGCACGCCCAGCACCCACGGGCGCGAGCGGCCGAGCCCGTTCACCAGGACGGCGAGCAGGTAGCCGCCGACGAGCAGCACCGCGATCACCGCCGCAGTGAGGCCGACGGTGAACAGCACCGCCCGGCCGAGCCGGGGGTCGGACAGGGCCTGGGCGTAGTTGTCCAGGCCGAGGAACGTGCCGGGCTCGCCGTAGTTCACCCGCTGCAGGCTCCACTCCACGGTCTTGTAGAGCGGGAACAGCAGCAGGCCGAGCATCACCAGCAGGCTCGGGGAGACCAGACCGAGGAACTCGCGCCTCCGCATGATCGCCTCACCTCGCTCTCGTGGGGTGGGATCGGTTCGGGAACGGGACTGCTCAGCCGATGGGGCGGTACTCGGCGACGATCTTCGTGGCGACGTCCTGCATCTGCGCCTGGCCGTCCGGGATCGACGTCCGGCCGGACACCACGTCGGCCACGATCGAGGGGATGGCGGTGGCGATCCGCGGCGTCCACGGGAACGGTTCCGGCGGCGGGGCGCGGTCGATCGCGTCCAGCTGGGCCTCCGCGAACGGGCTGCTGTCCGGGGTGACCATGCCCTCGCGCGCCGGGAAGGCACCCGGCACCGCGGCCTTCGACGACTCCGGCCCGACCGCGGCCGCAACCATGTGGAACAGCAGGTCCTTGTCGACGTCGGTGTTCTCCGGGATCGCCCACCCGTCGACCGACAGCGTGTTGTAGAGGACGGGCCCGCCCGCCACGGACGGCGGCGGTGCGAACGCGAAGTCACCGGCGAACCGGCTGTTCTCCGGCTCGGTGAGGTCCTTCATGCGGCCGCTGAACATGATCGCCATGGCGGCGGAGCCGTTGTACATCTGCTGCTGGACGGCCGGCTGCGCGAACGTCGTCACCTGCGGGTCCATGTAGGGCATCAGCGAGCGCAGCTGCTCGAACGCCTCCGCCGCCTGCGGCGTGTCGAAGTTGGGGCGGCCGGTCCGCCGGTCCACGTAGTCCATGCCCAGCGAGCCGAGCGCCGAGTCGTAGGCGGTCGCGATGTCCGAGCTGGCCAGCAGGGGCAGCGCCAGCGGATAGCGGATCCCGCCCTCTCGCTGGATCGTCGCGGCGACGTCGCGCAGCTCGGCGAAGGTCCGCGGCGGCTGCAGGCCGAGCCGGTCGAACACGTCCTTGCGGTAGGCCGTGACGTACACCTGGGCCTGCATCGGGACCGCGTAGAGCTTCCCCTCGTAGGACATGGCCTCGCGCATCGCGGGGTTCAGCCGGTCCAGGTCGTACTGCTCGCCGTACTTCTCGGCGAGCCCGTCCAGCGGGTGGATCTTGCCGCTCGCCGCGTGCTGCGGGACGACCTGGCCGTAGGTCTCCAGGATGTCGTACGTGCCGTACCGACCGGCGAGCGTCGCGATCGTCTTCTGCGACTGGCCCGCGTAGTCGATGGGCTCGTGGTGCAGCTCGACACCGTCCTTCGAGCAGCTGCGCACCATCGAGTTGGTGAACGGGTCGATGGCCGACGAGTTGTAGGCCAGGACGTTCACGTCGACGCTCGACGGCGGCGGCGGGAAGTCACAGGGCACCACCGTCGCCGTGGCGGCCGGGGTCCGCGATCCGGCGCCGCAGCCGGCCAGGAGCAGGGCCGTCACGACCGCGACGACGGCCACGACCGGGCGTCGTGCACGCATCACGCCTTCCTCTCCGTTGAGGTACATACGCATGCGCCGACCTCAGTCACGCAACGCGTCCAGCCGGATCCGGGCGCTGTCCCGGTGGCCGACCAGCTGCTCGAAGTCGGACACGGTCACCGTCGGCTCCGCCTGGGTGCGCGTCGCGTCCCGCGTCGCGCGCTGGTAGGTCAACTGCTTGAGGAAGCCTGCCACCGACAGTCCGCCGGCGTACCGGGCGCCCCGGGTGGTGGGCAGGACGTGGTTGGTCCCGGACATCCCCTTGTCCGCGTAGACCACGGTCGACCAGGGGCCGAGGAACAGCGAGCCGTAGTTGCGCAGCCGCTCCAGCCACCAGTCGAGGTCGTCGGCGATCACCTCGAGGTGCTCGGGGGCCAGCGTGTCCATGATCGCGGCGACCGTCTCGCAGTCCTCGGCGAGGTAGACGGTGCCGTGGTCGCGCCAGGCCGCCCCGGCGATCTCGGCGGTGGCCAGCCCCGCGAGCTGCTTCTCGATCTCCCGCGGCACCTCCTCGGCGAGCCGTTCGGACGTGGTGGCCAGCGACGCGGGCGACGTCGGCCCGTGCTCGGCCTGGGCGAGCAGGTCCGAGGCGACGGTGGCGGCGTCGGCGGTGTCGTCGGCGATCACCGCGACCTCCGACGGGCCGGCCAGCACGTCGATGCCGACCCGCCCGTAGAGCTGGCGCTTCGCCTCGGCGACATAGGCGTTGCCGGCGCCGACGATCATGTCCGACGGCGTCCCGTCGAGCAGGCCGAACGCCATCGCGGCGAGCGCCTGGACACCGCCGACCGCGTACACCGACTCGGCGCCGCTGATCCGCGCCGCGTAGAGCACGGCCGGGTGCGGGCGGCCGTTCCGCGACGGCGGGGTGGCGGCGACGACGTTCGGCACACCCGCGACGCCGGCCACCCCGACGGTCATGAACGCGCTGGCCAGCAGCGGGAAGCGACCGGCGGGCAGGTACGCGCCGACGTTCTCGACGGGGACGAAGCGCTGGCCGCAGACGACACCGGGCAGCACCTCGGACTCGAAGTCCTGCAGGTGCGCGCGCTGCATCGAGGCGAACCGGCGGGTCCGCTCGGAACCGGCGTCGAGCGCCTCGCGCAGGTCGGCCGGGAGCTCGTCACCGGACCGGGCGAGCTCGGCGGGGCCGACCAGGAGGTCGTCACCGGTGAACCCGTCCAGGTCGCGGGCGTACCGCAGCACGGCGTCCATCCCGCCCGACTCGATGGCGCTCAGCATCTCCGAGACGGTCGCGACCACGGCCGGGTCGCGACGGTCGGCGGTCTCCACCGTGCCCGGCGCCTTGACCACCCGGACCGGGGAGCCGATACGCCGGAAGTCCGATTCGCTCAAGTGCATACGCATACACTAAGTGGCACGGGCCGGGATTGACAAGAGCGGATCGTGCCCGCCGTCACCACCCCGGGCGAATCGGAGGGACCGACCGGGTGAGCCACCGGAGTGCCTCCCCGTCGCGGCGTGCCCGCCGCCGGACCCTGGTCGGCAGCGTCCGGGACATGTCGCGGACGCCGGACCGGTCCGGCCGCGATCCCCGTGGCCCCGGCGTGCCAGGTCCAGCGGAGGAGGCCCCGTGTCCGTGCACCCGTCGCCGTCCCGTGTCCTCGGCACGGCGCTGGCCGTGCTCGCCGCGGTCGTCGTCACGACGGTCACCGCCCCCGCGGCGGTCGCCGGGCCCGCCGCTCCCGTCACCGGCGACCGCGCCGTCGTCGGCGTCTCGGTGGCGACGGTGTGGACCTCCCCCACCAGCCCCCGCACACGGGACCGGGCCGCGGTGTCCGCGCCGGCCGACCCGGCGGGCTGGCTGGCGTCGATGACCGTCGAGGACCGCCGCGAGCTCACCACCGCGTCGCGCACCCAGACCCAGGTCCTCTACGGCACCCCGGTCCGGGTGCTGGAGCGGCGGACCGGGTGGGCGCGGGTCGTGGTGCCCGACCAGCCCGGCGCCAAGGACGGCCGAGGCTACCCCGGCTGGATCCCCGCGGCGCAGCTGACCGGCGGGGCGGCGTTCGCCGGGCTCGCGTCGGCGATGCCGGCCGGGACCGTCGACGGCGTCGCCACGACCTGGCTGTACGACGACGTGGCCCGCGCCGGCCGGCAGCTCGAGATCAGCGCCGGGACCCGGCTCCCCGTCCTGGCGGGCAGGGCCGGGAGCGTGCAGCTCGCGCTGCCCGACGGGGGTACCGCGTGGGCCGACGCCCGGCACGTCCGGATCGGCGACCCCGCCCCGCCGACCGGTGAGGACCTGGTGCGGACCGCACGCCTGTTCCTCGACCGCCCCTACCTGTGGGGCGGGCGCTCCGGATTCGCCCCGGACTGCTCGGGCCTGACCGGGCTGGTGCACGCCCTGCACGGCATCACGATCGGTCGGGACGCCTCCGACCAGCAGCGCGGCGGCCGCGCCGTCGCGAAGGACGACCTGCAGCCCGGTGACCTGCTGTTCTGGGGCTCCCCCGCGACACACGTGGCGATCTACGCGGGTGACGGCCGGATGATCGAGGCCTTCGACGCCGCGACGCCGGTGCGGGTCACCCCGGTCCGGTTCGACGACGCGTACTCCGGCGCCCGCCGCTACCTGCCCGACGGTCGCTGAGCGGGTCGGCTCCGCCGTCCGCGCGGCATGTGACCCATCCCGCCGCCGCGCGCGGGCGCCCGCGACCGCCCGGTGTGCCTACAGTGACCGGCGTGCCGACGACCGCCCGCACCCGCGCCGACGCCTGTCCGGGCGTCGTGTCGCCGCACCTCGCGGCGGACGGCGCGCTGGCCCGCGTCCGGCTGCCCGGCGGGCGGATCACGGCCGCGGCGCTGCGGGCCGTCGCCGCGCTGGCCGGCGCCGCGGGCGACGGTGCGGTGCACCTGACCTCCCGCGGGAACCTGCAGCTGCGCGGCCTCGACCCCGGTGACCCGCGCCCGGTGCGGGAGCTCGCCGCGGCCGGACTGCTGCCGTCGGTCACCCACGAACGCGTCCGGAACGTCCTCGCCTCGCCGCTGTCGGGGATCACCGGCGGGCTCGCCGACGTCCGCGGGCTGGCCGCCGCCCTCGATCGTGGCCTGTGCGCCCGGCCGGAGCTCGCCGCGCTGCCCGGGCGGTTCCTGATCGCGTTCGACGACGGCCGCGGCGACGTCGCCGGGGAACGCCCCGACCTGTGCTGGGTCGCCGTCTCGGTCACGGCGGGCGAGCTCGTCGTCGCCGGGACCGGTACCGGCCTGCACTGCGCCCCCGGCGACGCCCCGGACCTGCTGCTGGACGCCGCGGCCGCGTTCCTGGAGCTGCGCGACACCCACACCGCCGATCCCGCCGCCCGCGCCTGGCGCGCCGCCGAGCTCCCCGACGCCGCCCGCCGTCTCGCGGACACCCTGTCCGGGCCCCACCGGGCGTCCCGTACGGGCGGTGCGCGGCACCCGGACGCCACGCGCGACGGCACCGGGGTGGGCGAGCACGGGCACGGCCGGGTCGGGGAGCTCGGTGGTGGTGCGCTGGGGGTGGCGCCGGTGCTCGGTGAGCTGTCGGTGGCCCAGCTGGAGGTGCTCGCCGGGCACGCCCCGGAGCTGCTCGTGACGCCGTGGCGGACCCTCGTCCTCCCCGGCCCGCACCCGGACGCACGGACGGCACGGACGGCACGGACGGCACGGACGGCACTGCGGGACGCGGGGCTCGTCGTCGATCCCGGGCACCCGGCCCTGCGGGTCAGCGCCTGCGCCGGCACCCCCGGGTGCGCGAAGTCGCTGGCCGACGTCCGCGGCGACGCCCGCGCCCTGCTCCGGGCCGGGGACACGGCCACCGTGCACGTCTCCGGCTGTGCCCGCCGCTGCGGCGCCCCGCACACCCCGCACACCGACGCCGTCGCCACCGGGCCAGGGGCCTACCTGCGCGACGGCACGGGATCCGCACACCCGCTCCCGCTGATCACCCGCCACGACGGGCCGGACGGGCCCACGCCACCCCCGCTGCCCCGCGCAGCCACCCCACCGTGCGGCTGCCCGCCCGCGGATCCCGCACCCCCGACCCCGCACGACCGACCGAGGAGCCACCGCTGAGCGGCTACGACTACATCACCGACGGCGCCGAGATCTACCGGCGCTCGTTCGCGACGATCCGCGCCGAGGCGGACCTGTCCGGGCTGCCGCCCGGGACGGAGGACGTCGCCGTCCGGATGATCCACGCCTGCGGGCAGGTCGATCTCGCGGCGGACATCGCCGCGTCGGCGGGCGTCGTCGACGCCGCCCGGAGCGCGCTGAAGGCAGGCGGCCCGATCATCTGCGACGCGATGATGGTCGCCTCGGGCGTCACAGCGGCCCGGCTCCCGGCCGGCAACGAGGTGCTCTGCCTGCTGCGCGACGAGCGCGTGCCCGGCCTCGCGGCCGAGATCGGCAACACGCGGTCGGCCGCCGCGCTGGAGCTCCTGGCGGACCGGTTCGACGGTGCCGTCGTCGCCGTCGGGAACGCCCCGACGGCCCTGTTCCACCTCCTCGACCTCATCGACCGGGGCGCGCCGCGACCGGCCGCCGTGGTCGGCATCCCGGTCGGGTTCATCGGCGCGGCCGAGTCCAAGCAGGCCCTCGCCGAGCGCACCGACCTGGAGCACCTCGTCGTGCACGGCCGCCGCGGCGGCTCGGCGATCACCGCGGCCGCGCTGAACGCGCTGGCCCACGAGCAGGAGATCATCCCGTGAGCGACGTGCGCCCCGGCTCCGGCACCCTCTACGGCGTCGGCCTCGGCCCCGGCGACCCCGAGCTGACGACCATCAAGGCGGCCCGGCTGATCCGGGAGGCCGACGTCGTCGCCTACCACTCGGCCCGGCACGGCCGCTCGATCGCGCGGCGGATCGCCGAGCCGCACCTGTCGGGCACCGCCGTCGAGGAGGCGCTGGTCTACCCGGTCACGACCGAGACCACCGACCACCCCGGCGGCTACCAGGGCGCCATCGACGAGTTCTACACGGAGGCCGCGGCCCGGCTGGCCGCCCACCTCGAGGCCGGCCGCGACGTCGTCCTGCTCGCCGAGGGCGACCCCCTCTTCTACGGCTCCTACATGCACATGCACAAGCGGCTCGCCGGCCGCTTCCGCGCCGAGGTCGTCCCGGGCGTCACTTCGATCGGCGGTGCCTCGGCCGCGCTCGGGCAGCCGCTCGTCGAGCGCGACGAGGTGCTCACCGTGCTGCCCGGCACGCTGCCCCGCGAGGAGCTGGCGCGCCGGCTCGCGGACACCGACTCCGCGGCCGTCATGAAGCTGGGGCGGACCTTCGGCACCGTCCGCGACGCGCTCGCCGACGCCGGGAAGCTCGACCGTGCCCGCTACGTCGAGCGGGCCACGATGGACGGCCAGCGCACCGGCGCCCTGTCCGACGTGGACCCCGGTGACGTGCCGTACTTCGCGATCGCGCTGGTGCCGGGCGAGGTCGCGGCCTCGGTGCCGGACGGGCCGGAACCGGTCGCGGGCACGGACACGGCCGCGGCCGCCGGGCTCGGGCCGGGGGAGGTCGTCGTCGTCGGGACCGGGCCGGCCGGGCGGGACTGGCTGACCCCGCAGGTCGCCGCCGCGCTGGCCGGGGCCGACGATCTCGTCGGGTACGGGCCCTACCTGGACCGGGTCCCGTCGAACCCGCGGCAGACCCGGCACGCGTCCGACAACCGGGTCGAGGCCGACCGGGCCGCGCACGCGCTGGACCTGGCCGCGTCCGGGCGGCGGGTCGCCGTCGTCTCCGCGGGTGACCCGGGGATCTTCGCGATGGCCACCGCCGTGCTGGAGGTCGCCGCCCAGGAGAAGTACGCCGACGTCCCGGTCCGGGTGCTGCCCGGGCTGTCCGCCGCGCAGGCGGTGTCGGCGGCCGTCGGCGCGCCGCTCGGCCACGACCACGCGATGATCTCGCTGTCGGACCGGCTCAAGCCGTGGGACGTCGTCGCCGACCGGCTCCGGGCGGCCGCCGCGGCCGACCTCGCGATCGCGATCTACAACCCGCGCTCGAAGGCCCGCCCGTGGCAGGTCGGGGCGGCCCGGGACGTGCTGCTGGAGCACCGCTCCCCCGGCACCCCGGTCGTGCTGGGCCGCGACGTCGGCGGCGCGGGCCAGCGGATCGTCGTCACGACGCTGGGCGAGCTGGACCCCGAGCTGGTCGACATGCGGACACTCGTCGTCGTCGGGTCGTCGACGACCCGGGTCGTCGAGCGGGGCGGGGAGCCGGTCGTCTTCACCCCACGTCACTACGGACCGGGTGGGACGACGACCGGCTGAGCCGCCGGTCGGCCCACCACAGCAGCAGTGCCAGCAGCACCGCCCCGGCGACCACGCCCCCGACGGTCGTCGCGGCGGTGCCGGCGTCGATCACCCGCAGGTCCAGGAACGGGTACGGGTACCAGTCGACGATCGCGCCGCGGACGAAGGTGTAGACCAGCCAGGCCACCGGCCACACGCAGGCCCAGGCCACGGTGCGGCCGTCGATCCGCGGGCGCGGGCCGAACACCAGCCAGCCCGCCAGCACCGCGACCGGCGCGATCCGGTGGAACACGAGGTCCACCGCCCAGGCGACCCCGGTGACGGTGACGACCGAGGAGAGCAGCGCGGCGAAGACCACCCCGGTCACCGTGATCCCGAGGAGTGCGTCGAGCTGCAGTACCCGGAAGCCGCGGCCGTCGCGGGCCGGGTCGAGCGCGAGTCCGACCGCCAGTGCCAGCACGAGGAGGTTCGACTGGATCGTGAAGAAGCTGAACAGCCGCACCAGCCGGGTGCCCACCGGGGCGAGCGGGGCCGCCTCCCCGGTGTTCACGTCGGGTCCGCCCTGGACGATCAGGACGATCTGCGTGACCAGGGCGATCGCGACCAGGACGGCGAGGACGAGGTACCAGGTCCGGGCGACGGCGTCGCGGGGCGTACTCACGCCCGGTGACGCTAACGTCTCGCCGGTGACGAGGGTGCGCCGCTTCGGGCCGGACGACTGGGAGCTCGCCCGGGAGGTCCGGCTCGCCTCCCTGCGGGACGCGTTCGGCGAGGCCAGCGAGTTCTTCCGGGAGCAGGCCGGGCTCGCCGAGGCCGCCTGGCGGAAGGTGCTCACCGAGCACGTCCGCTTCGGCGCCCACCTCGGCGGGACGCCGGCCGGGACCGTCGGCTGGCGGCGCACCGGCGACGACGACGGCCTGCTCTACGGCATGTGGGTCCGCCCGGACGCCCGCGGCACCGGCCTGGCGACTGAGCTGGTCGACGCCGTCGTCGCCGTGGCGCGCGAGCACGGCTCCCGGAGCCTGACGCTGAAGGTCGAGCCGGACAACGCACGGGCCCGGGCGTTCTACACCCGCACCGGGTTCCGGGAGAGCGGGGACGGCGACGGGCCCGGGCTCGTCCTGATGAGCCTCGACCTGGGGGCGGCACGGTGAGCCGCGCCGTGCTGGTCACCGGGTTCGGTGTCGAACCGACCGTCGAGTCGTTCGCGGACGTCCGGGTGCGGCCGACCTCCGTCGTCGTCCGGGTGGAGGCGACGGGCCTGTGCGCGAGCGACCGGTTCGCCTGGGCCGGCCACGACGACGACGTCGAGCTGCCGATCGTGCCGGGCCACGAGCTGGTCGGACGGATCGTGGAGACCGGGTCCGCGGTGACCCGGTTCCGGGCCGGTGACCGCGTGACGACGCCGTTCGTCTGCGGCTGCGGGACCTGCGCCCACTGCGCGGCCGGGCAGACCCAGGTGTGCCCCGACCAGGAGCAGCCCGGGTTCACCCACCCCGGCTCGTTCGCGGAGCTCGTCCAGCTGCACCACGCCGACCACAACCTGGTGCGCGTCCCCGACGACGTCGACGCCGCCGGCGCGGCACTGCTCGGCTGCCGGGTCGCGACGGCGTACCGGGCACTCGTCGACCGGGGCGGGATCCGGCCGGGCGACCGGGTGCTCGTGCTCGGCGCCGGCGGGGTGGGGCTGTCGGCCGTGCTGATCGCCGGCGCGCTCGGCGCCGGGGCCGTCGTCGCCGATCCGGCACCCGCGGCCCGCGCGCGGGCCGAGGCGCTCGGCGCGGTGGCGACGGTCGACCCGTCCGCCGGGCCCGACGCGGTGCGCGACGCCGTCGGCGACGGGGGCGCCGTGCTCGCCGTCGAGGCGGCCGGGCGGGCGGAGTCGCTCGCGCTGGGCGTCCGGGCGTTGCGCCGGCAGGGCACCCTCGTGCAGGTGGGGCTGCTGGCCGCCGAGCCCGTCGTCCCGGTACCGGAGATGATCGCGAAGGAGCTGACGCTGCGCGGCAGCCACGGGATGGCCGCCGCCGGCTACCCGCGGCTGATGGAGCTCGTCGCCGACGGCCGGCTCGACCCATCCCGGCTGGTCACCAGCCGGATCACCCTGGACGAGGCCCCCGCCGCGCTGGCCGCACGCCCGGAACCCGGCGAGGTCGTAGTCATCGAGCCGTGACCGGCGCCGCGAGAACAGCCCGTGCCGGACGTCACGACCGCCCTGGAACCTCCACCGAGCCCAAAGCGAGTCAGTCCGGTGCGAATGTGGCTGTTGGGTGACGTGTGAGATTGACGAGGTGATCGTCGAGACCCCGAGCAACGGACCTCGTGCCAGTCACTCCCGGACTGCCTCCCGCTCCATGACGGTGGCTGGTGGCGAGCCGAATCCGAGCCCGGCGTAGAGGCTATGCATGTCCGCGGTGTGCAGAAGCCACCGCATCCGCCGGCCAGGCGGACCGTCGACGAGCTCGGCTACGAGTGCGCGGCCCAGCCCTCGTCCACGGTGCAGGGCGAGGACGTAGACGTCGGCGAGATAGCCGAGGGCGACGCCGTCGGAGATCGCGCGAGCGAAGCCCACCTGGCCGGCTCCGGCCGCGTAGAGGCCGACGCAGCGCCACGAGCACCGAATCTGCTCGGCGACGTCATCTTTCGTTCGCCAACGGTGCCAGTATGCGTCGGTGAGCAGGTAGCCACAGATCGCGTCGAGGTCGAGCCGGGCGGGATCGTCGTCGATCTCGTAGCCGTGTTGAAGTTTGATCACGTCGACTCCCGTCCGGCGGCAGCGGGAGCCCGCTGCGGGCGCGCGACCCGGAAGGTCAGCAAGGACACCACCACGACGCCTGCCAGTCCGGCCATGGCGATGGCGGCTCCAGGCTCCACCAGCTCGCCGAGCCCGCCCCAGCCGACTGCGATCGCGCCCTGCACACCGAGCAGGAACACGTACTGGTAGGCAAGCGTGCGGGGGAGCAGCCGTGACGGCGTGCGTTCGGCGAGCAGCGAGTCCAACCCGGCGTTGTAGGCAAGGCCCAATCCGGACAGGAACATCAGCCCGACCGCGACCGGCAAGGGCGGCGAGAACACGAACAGCAGCAGCGGTGCACATAGCAGCACCGCCCCCGGAGCGATCAGCCGACGTTGCGCCACGGGTCTGAGCATCCGGCTCGCTGCCAGATCGGAGACGACCATCCCGGCAGCGGACGCCGACAGCATGAGAGCCAGCTCCCTCTCCGGGCGGCCCACTGCGGCCACGTACGGCGCGGCCAGAGCTTCCGACGCGATCGCGAACGACGGCGTCAGCCAACCGATCAGCAACAACCGCCGGACCGGCGGGTAGCTCCAGATCTCACGGAACGTTCCAAGACCGCGGTCGTCGCCGGGAGTCGGCGCGCCCACCCAGCCGCGGTCGCGGGTGCCGAACCGCAACAGCAGGGCCGCAGCCACGAACGTCAGCGCGTCCGCCAGCAGGGCGCCCTGCGGCGTCAGGAACAGCAGCGACGCGCCACCGAGCAGGTTGCCTACGACCATCGACGACTGCGATGTCAGCCGAATCGCCCCGCGCCCGAGCACGAACAGCGGTCCTTCACCGAGGATGTCCGGCAGCATCGCCGAGCGGACGCCGACTGAGACCGGGGCGAGCAACCCGACCACGAACATTACGGCGAGCAGCACCCAGGCCGGGATCCCGGGCAGGGAGAGTACTCCGACGAGACCGGCACTTACGACATTGCAGACCACGGCGAGAGGCCGTGGCCGGAATCGCATCACGACCGGGACGAGCGCGCCGCCGAGCAAGTGCGGCAGGAACACCAGGCTGAACGCAAGCGCCGCGAGTAGCGGGGCCGCCGTCTGCTGGAACACGAGCACTGTGACGGCGAGCGCGCCGACCACGTCGCCGAGGATCGAGAGCGCGTGCGCCGCGCCGATCGCCCGGAACTCGCCGACCCCGAACAGCGCCCGATAAGTCACGGTGGGCGGCTCTGGGTCGGGTGTCACCACGTCCGCAACCGCGGTTCGTCGACTTCCCCGTACCAGCCCGCCATCTCCTGCCCGGCCACGGCAAGCTGCTCCGCCATGTCGGCGACGGCCTTCTCGATCTCGAGCGTCTCCTCCTGACTGACGTAACCGATGCGATCGAACAGGTCCGCACTGATGTCGTCGTGCGATTCGCCCTCGTTCACGTCGGAATGCTGGGCGATCGGAGCGACGAACGCCTCGGGCAGACCGTGTTGTCTGCTCGCGGCGACGAACGCTTCGTTGAACTCCGGCTGCGGCTCCTCCAGTACGAACAGAACGGCCTTGAGCCCGAGCGGAAACGTCGACGCAAGCACTCCGAGCGAGGCCATCATGGCGAAGGTCGACGGCAACGGCTGCAACGGACGCGCCACCGGGTCGATCCCGACGGCGTCCAGCGAGCGCAGCAACATCCGGTCGTGGTTCATCTCCGACTGGTAGAACCGGCGTAGCAGCATCATGCTCGTGTGGTCGTCGGCCTGGGCGAGGGCCGGGGCGAGCACCCGTGGGCAGTAGGCCACGACCTGGTAGTACTCGATTGCGTAGCCGATCAACTGGGCGCGTGTCACAGTGCCGTCGAACAACTGTGCGGAGAGCTGGCGCGGCCACAGCTCACCGGCGGCGGCCATCGTCGCGAGGTAGCAGCGCCTGGCACGCCGATAGGCCTGCGCTCCGGTCAGCCCGGCGGGCGCGGCGCGCGGGGCGTCGGTCAGCAGGCCGTGCACGTCCAGCTGGTCCAGCACGTCGCCGACCGGCAGGGCCGGATACGCTGCACCGAGTTCGTCGCGGGTCTTCTCTCCGGAGCGAAGCGCCTCCAGGAACCGCCGGGCTTGGTCCGCGGTGGAGGCGTCCAGATCGATGATGCAACCGCCGTTGTGGTAGCTCAGGTCGGCCCGTGCGTCGTCGATCTCGAGTACGACGCCGGAGCGCAGCACCGGGCGTCGTGGCAGCGTGGCGGTCATGTCGTCACCTTCGGGGTCAAGTAGGAGTGGCAGCGCAGCAGCGGTCGGGCTGGGTCCGACCAGTACTCCCAGATCCCGTCGTAGAAGTTGCGGTAGAGCTCCATAAACAGCGGGCATTGGGCCCGCATACGCACCTCCTCGGCCTGATTCACGGCCGGCAGCAGGTCGAACAGCTCCCTGCTCACCCGCCCGTGCCCGTGCCCGGCGTTGATCCGCGCATGCTCACGCAGGGGGCCCAGGAATGACTCCGGTAACCCGGCGCGGTCGGCAGCCTCGAGGAAGCTGTCTGTGCCGTCCTCGCCCGCGCCGGGGCCGCCCTCCAGCACGCTGACCGTGGCGAGGAAGAACAGGGGATCCGTGCGTGCCCAGAACGCCAGGCCGTTGACCAGCGCCATCGTGGACGGCAGCGGGCGCCCGGCCCGCATCTGGTCCGGCTTGATGCCGAGCGCCCCGAACGCCTTGAGCACGATGTCGTCGTGGCGGTGCTCCTCGATGTAGAACTCGTTCAGCGCGGCGCGCACCTCACGGCTGTTGGGGAAGCTCAGCACAGCTGAGTCGAACAGGTGCTCCCGGTATAAGAAGTGCCAGTTCTCGATCGCCATGCCGTAGTAGACGTTGTGCGGCACGGCCTCTGGGCACTCGCTGAGTTCTGTCCAGAACCGCGACGTCTCGATCTGATCGGCGAACAGGCGGTTCAGATCGTCCTCGATCGTGAAGCCGACGCCAGAGGCGGACTCGAGGCTGGGTGTGGTCGGGTCGTCCAGGAAACCGCCTGCGTCGAGCTGGGTCAGTACCTGCACTACCTCGTCCCGATCGAGGCCGCTCGCGGCGGGCAGGTCATCGACGCGGTGTCGTCCGTCCAGGACTAAGAGTAGCGCCATCAGCTGGTCAGGGTGTTCGTGCTCCACGACGAAGACGTTCTCGCCCAGCGTCATTTCGATGTGGCCGTCCACGATCCGCGGCGGCGCAGCCGCGAGTAGGGGAAGGGTGGGGAGTGTTGTCATGTCCTCGCTCCGGGTTTGCCCGTGGTCGGTAGCAGGCCGGGTTGCCCCGGAGCGGCCGATCGCCGCCCCGGGACAACCACTGCCGTCAGAGGTGCACGGCCACGGCCACGATGACCTTCTTCTTCGAACGGATGGTCACGAATGCTCACCCCCTTCTACCGATTTCGAATTGACACACACCCGCCGATGGACACGACAGGCGTCGCACGCCGGACCTCGTTGGCGTGACGTAGAGGGCTTGACCGGCCTGGCGACGTCGACACTCCGAGGCGTCGGACGAGACTCTTGACCGAATTCAAGCCGGAACCATTGCTTAGACACCACACAGGAATGAGGATGACGAGCCAGATTGCGGTCGACCCTGTACCTGCTCGAACCTGCTAGCTTGCGGGTTGAGCAAACAGGGCAGGCGGCGTGACGTCAAGGTCGATCCCAGATCGAAAACAAGACGGTGCCGGATCCATGACTCCGCGAGCTGAGGCGATCCAGAGCAACTAAGATCCACATATCGCCGACGACCCAGGAGTCGTCACCTCGAAATCCGCCCGTCCTACTTCCGAACAACACATCCGGGGTCGACCCAAGTACTTCATCGGCAGGTTTCGACCAGATCCGGAAGCATGCAGGAGCTGCCGGCAGCGGTGGACACGGCCCAGCCCCACCTCACCGCTCTGGGGCCCTCCGTCCCCGACATTGGATCCGACGATCGGGGCGGAGCTGGCCGGGATCAAGCAGGCCCGCGCCCACATCTGGCACCGGATGCACCCGCCGCTCCTCGCCGACCTCTGCACCTGCTGTCACGGATGGAGGTCGGGACCTGACCGGACGGCCTGACCGCCGCACGCGACGTCTTCATGCTGCTGGCCAGATTCGCCAGGGCGCCACTCCGAGCTCGCAGCCCTCCCCCTCGCCGAATGAGATCGTCCATCCGACCGACGGACTGCCCGTGCGGATCCAGCGTTCCAAGACAGACCAGGACGCCCGCGGTACGACCGTTGTCCTGCCGTACCGGACACATCCGGAAACCTGACCATCGTGCGCGGCGCTACGCTGACTTCGACCCACTCGAAGCCGCCCCCCGTTGGCGGCCTGCATTGATGCGCGCGATGCTGGCCACCCCGCCCTGGCCGCACAGCAGCGCCTATCCGCACCGACCCGGCGGCCGAGCCCGACGGCGTTCCCGCTCGATGCAGGTATAGTCGCCCATAGGTGGACCTTGGCGCAGGCTCCGAGTCCACGAGCGTGGTGCAGTCCATGAACTCCGACACCGCGTGCACTTCGGGCAGGTGAATCGCACACCGACGCCTGATCTCCGTCCCGTATTGCGTTGATGCTCTCGGCAAGTCTGCTCTGCGGCCCGGACGCCTGCGCTAGCCGGTTGCGGCGCTTGACCAACTCGATCCCGCCGTACCGAAATGTCTCAGGGAATTCTTGATCACGCAGCCGACCCTGCGGCGTGTATTCGACAGATAGCTTCCGCATCGCACCGGTATACCGCGCCACCTGCTCAGAACGCCGGAGTTGACCAAGCGGTCTTGGCGACCGGATGCCATTCCGCTCCGCACCGCCGGACGGATCCAGGATTCCGAGACTACGGATGTGCCGTGAGTGCCGGGGCGTGGCCCCTTGCCTTCCCGCTCGGCAGCGGTGCCGCCACTTGAGGGTCGCACCGCATTCGAAGACCGCAGCTGATCGGTTCCGGGCCACAGCGGGATCCCCCCATCAGGGACTGGCTACGAGTCGCTCGCGCCGGGCGTCCGGGCGCTGTGCCGGCAGGGCACCCTCGTACAGGTGGGGCTGCTGGCCGCCGCGCCCGTCGTCTCGCCGAATCACCCTGGACGAAGCCCCCGCCGCGCTGGCCGCACGCCCGGAACCCGGCGAGGTCGTGGTCATCGAGCCGTGACCGGCGCCGCGAGGACCGCCCCGACGGCGGCCGCGACGTCCGGCACGCACGTCACCCCGGCGGGGAGCGCCGGCCGGTCGACGACCACGACCGGGACCCCGCGTTCCCGGGCGGCGGTCAGCTTCGGCGCCGTCGCCGCGCCACCGGAGTCCTTCGTGACCAGCACGTGCGGGCACACGTCGTCGAACAGGGCCCGCTCGGCGTCGAGGTCGAACGGACCGCGGTCGAGCAGCAGCGTGTGCGCCGCGGGCAGCGGCGGGCCGGGCGGGTCGACGGCCCGGATCCAGAACCGGGCCGCCACCGGGGCGAAGCTCGCGAGCCCACCGCGACCCGTCGTGAGGAGCACCCGGCCGTCCGGGCCGGGCAGCAGGCCGGGCAGCGCCGCCGCCGCGTCCGCGACCGACGCGACCCGGTGCCAGCGGTCCCCCGGCCCGGGGGTCCAGCCGGGCCTGCGCAGCACCACCAGCGGCACCCCGGCGGTCGCGCAGGCCGACGCGGCGTTCGCCGTCATCCCGGCGGCGAACGGGTGGGTCGCGTCGAGGACGGCGTCGACGCCCTCGACGCGCAGGTGACGCGCGAGTCCCCCGGCTCCGCCGAACCCGCCGACCCGCACCTCGCCGTCGGGCAGGCGGGGGCTGCGCACCGCCCCGGCCAGCGACGACACCACCCGGACGCCGTCCCGCGTGGACAGGTCGGCGGCCGCCGCCCGCCCCTCGGTCGTACCGCCGAGGACGAGCACCGTGCGGAGAGGACTCACAACCGCCAGGGTAGGTGGATGGCGCTCACGACCGTGGTGTTCGACGTCAACGAGACCCTCTCCGACCTCACGCCGCTCGGGAAGAAGTTCTCCGATCTCGGCGTGCCCGGCTGGCTCGGCCCCTACTGGTTCGCCTCCACCCTGCGGGAGGGCATCGCGCTGGCCGCGGGCGGGGAGCTCCGGACCTTCTCCGAGATCGGGACCGACACCGCGGCCCGGCTGCTGCGCCGGCACGGCGTGCGCTGGGCCGACGTCCGGGCCGGGGAGGTCCTGGACGGGTTCCTGGAACTGCCGGTGCACCCCGACGTCCACGACGGCGTCGCCGCACTGCGGGCCGCGGGCCTGCGGCTGGTCACACTGTCGAACGGCGCCGCGGCCGTCGCCGAGCGGCTCCTCGGCGGCCACGGGCTGCGTGAGCAGTTCGACCGGGTGCTGTCGGTCGAGGACGCCGGGATCTGGAAGCCCGCCCCCGCCGCCTACACCTACGCGCTGCGCACCTGCGGGATCGACGCGTCCGAGGCGGTGATGGTCGCGGTGCACCCGTGGGACCTGCACGGGGCCGCCCGGACCGGGATGGCGACGGCGTGGCTGAACCGCACCGGCGAGCCATGGCCCGGCCACCTCACGCCACCGACCTTCACCGTCCGGGCGCTGCCCGAGCTGGCGGGCCGGCTGGCCTGATCCCGGCGACCGGACCGGCTCAGACGACCTCGAGCACCGGCTCGAACGCCAGCTCGGCCGCGCCGACCAGGGCGCCGTCGCGGCCGAGCGGCGAGACCGCGATCCGGGTCCCGCCGACCGCGCGGCTGACCAGGCTGCGCCGCTCGACCTCCGCGCGCACCCGGTCGACCACCGGCGCGGGCAGTGCCCCGAACAGGTCGCCGAGCACGACGAGCTCCGGTGCCAGCATGTTCACGATCGTCACCAGGCCGGCCGCCATCCAGCCGGCGTAGCCGCCGAGGAGGTGCTCGGCGCGGCCGGGGACGGCGGCGAGCGCGCGCAGCTCGGCGACGAGCACCCCGCGCGCGGTGTCCTCGGGCAGGCCGAGGGCCCGGCACAGCGCGGGCTCGCCGACCTCGGTCTCCCAGCAGCCCCGGGAGCCGCAGAAGCACTCCCGGCCGTCGGGCCGGACGAGCAGGTGGCCGAGCTCGCCGACGTAGCCGCCGGTGCCGCGCAACGGACGCCCGCCGGACACGACGCCGCCACCGACGCCGACGTCGGCCGACAGGTAGACCATGTCGGCCACGTCCCGCCCGACGCCACGGACGTGCTCGGCCAGCGCGCCCAGCTCGGCGTCGTTCGCGACCTGGACGGGCGTGCCCAGCACCGACGACAGCCGGCTCCCCAGCCCGACGTCGCGCCAGCCCAGGTTCGGTGCCTCGTGCACGAACCCGTCCGCGCGCCGGACCACGCCGGGCACCGACACCCCGGCACCGCGTTCGCGCACCCCCAGCTCGTCGCGCAGCAGCTCGGCGGACTCGGCGAGGTGGGTGATCACCTCGCCGGGCAGCCGGGTGGTGCGGTGCAGGTTCCAGCTGTGCCGGCCCAGGATCTGCCCGCCGATCCCGACCATCGCCAGCGCGACCTGGTCCACCCGCACGTCGACGGCGAGCACGACCGCCGCCTGCGGGTCGGGCAGCACCAGCAGCGACGGCCGTCCCGCCCCGGACCGCCGGGCGGGGACCGCCTCGCTGACCACCCCCGCCCCGGCGAGCCCGTCCACCACCGACTTGATCGTGCTGCGGTTGAGGCCGAGCTCGCCGGCGAGGGTGGCGCGGGTGCAGGGCCCGTCGACGTGCAGCCGGCGCAGCAGGGCGGTCCTGTTGTGCCGGCGCGCGTCGTCGGGCCGGGTTCCCGTCGGGGTGCTCACCGGATGGCCGCCGTCACCGTCCGGTGGCCGCCGAGCGCCGCCGGGAGAGCACGTCGACGGCCGCGGCCAGCAGCAGCACCAGCCCGGTCACGACGAACACGACGGCGGCGGGCTGCTTGAGCAGGCCCAGGCCGTTCTGCACGGTCGCCAGCACGGTGCCGCCGATCACGGCGTTGGAGATCCGCCCGCGCCCGCCGAAGAGCGACGTCCCGCCGATCACCGCGGCACCGACCGCGAACAGCAGGGTGTTCCCGCCGCCCGCCGCCGGGTTCACCGAGCCGATCTTCGAGGAGTAGACGATGGCGCCGATCGCGGCGAACGCCGTCGAGATCACGAACACCGACGCCCGGATCCGGACGACGTCGATGCCGGCCCGGCGTGCGGCCTCCCGGTTCCCGCCGACGGCGTAGACGTGCCGGCCGAACCGGGTCCGGTCCAGCACCCAGGTGCCCAGCACGAGCAGCACCAGCACGATCGGCACCACGTAGGGCACGCCGGCGATCGCGACCGTCCCCGGTGAGCGGTCCTGCACGAGCAGGAACGTGGCGAGCCCGCCCAGCACGACCACCGCCCCGATCTTGATCATCACCAGCCCGGTCGGCCGGGCCACCAGGCCGCTCCGCAGCCGGGACCGCTGCCGGACCAGCTGGACCACCGCGTAGCCGCCCGCGGCCACGACGAACAGTACCCAGGACCCCGTGACGGACAGGTTGCCGTTCGCCACCGCGTTGATCAGCGGGTCGCGCAGGGCCAGGGTGCCGCCGTCGCCGATCAGCTGCAGGATCACGCCCTGCCAGGTGATGAACAGGGCCAGGGTGACGACGAACGAGGGCATCCCGACCCGGGCCACCAGGAACCCGGTCAGGCAGCCGATGACGACGCCGACGCCGAGCGCGAGGCCCATCACCGTCCACGCCGTCGCCGGGACGCCGATCACCAGCAGCGCCGCGGTCAGCAGGCTGATCGCCGTCCCGGCCCACACCCGGACCAGCGCGGCCAGCCCGGCCGCGACCACCATCACGATCACGAGCAGCACGAACACGACGGTGCCGGTCGCGCCGAGGACGTTGCCGTCGTTCACCAGGGGCAGCGCCATCAGCGCCGCCGCCAGCCCGGACGCGGTGCCCGCCGCCAGGTCGATCTCGCCGGTGAGCAGGACGAACACCAGGCCCATCGCGATGATGGTCGGCCCGGCGCCCTGCTGCAGGAGGTTCGCCAGGTTCAGCAGGCTGCCGAAGGTGCCGCCGGTGTCGAGCACGGTGAACAGCACGAACAGCGCGGCGAGCCCCAGCAGGGCCGGCAGCGAGCCGAGCTCGCCGGAGCGCAGTCCCCGCAGGTAGCCGGTGATCGCCTCGCCGGTGCTGTGCGCGGTCGTGTCGATGCCGAAGTCGGCGGCCCGGTTGCCGGGGTTCGCCCGCCGGGCGGCGTTCGGCGGCTCGTCGGTCCTGGTCGTCCGGGTCGTCCGGGTCACCGTGTCTCCTCCTTCCGGGTCGGGGGTGGGGCCGTCGCCGCGGGTCACTGCGCGGCCGCCGACTCGGGCCGGGCCAGGCCCAGCTCGCCGGACCGGCCGGCGGTGATCAGCTGGACGACCTGGGAGTGGTCGACCTCCGACGTCGGGACCTCGGCGACCATCCGGCCGAGGTAGAGGCAGGCGATCCGGTCCGAGACCTCGAAGACGTCGGCCATGTTGTGGCTGATCAGGACGACGGCGAGGCCCTGCTCGGCCAGCCGCCGCACCAGGTCGAGCACCTGCCGGGTCTGGGCGACGCCGAGCGCCGCGGTCGGCTCGTCGAGCAGCACGACCCGGGAGTCCCACAGCACGGACTTGGCGATGGCGACGGTCTGCCGCTGCCCGCCGGACAGCGACGCGACCGGTGTCCGGACCGAGGTGACCGTGCGGACCGACAGCGATGCCAGCGTGTCCCGGGCCGCCTGCTCCATGGACGCCTCGTCGAGCATCCAGGAGCGGCCGCGCTCCCGGCCGAGGAACATGTTCTGGACGATGTCGAGGTTGTCGGCCAGCGCGAGGTCCTGGTAGACGACCTCGATGCCGAGCCGGGCCGCGTCCGACGGCGCGTCCAGCGACACCGGATCGCCGTCGAAGACGATCTCGCCGCCGTCGATCGGGTGGATGCCGGCGACGCACTTGACCAGCGTGGACTTGCCGGCGCCGTTGTCGCCGACGAGGGCGGTGACCTCCCCGGCGCGGACCGCGAGGTCGACGTCGTGCAGGACCCGCACCGCGCCGAAGCTCTTCGTCACCCCGCGCAGGGACAGGATCGGTTCGGCCATGGCCGTACCTCCGGGTGGTGGTGGCTACTGGATGCCGAGGCGGCCGCACTCGGCCGTGACCGGACCGGTGCAGATCTCCGACGGCTGGATGTAGCCGGCGTCGGTGACCGTCTTGACGTTGTCCTTGGTGATCAGCTGCGGGGTGAGCAGCACGGACTTCACGTCCCGGTTGCCCTTCGGGTCGTTCACCGTCTGGGTGGCGACGGCGTCGGCGCCCGCGGTGTCGCCCGTCGCCAGCGCCCCGGCCAGCTTCGCCGCCGCGTCGGCCTCCTCCTGGATCGGCTTGAACACCGTCATGTACTGGTCACCGCGCAGGATGGCGGCGAGCCCGTCGGCGGTGGCGTCCTGGCCGGTGACCGGGACGGTGCCGTTGAGGCCGTACTTGGCGAGCACCGTGATGATCGATCCGGCCATGCCGTCGTTGGCGACGGCGACGCCGTCGACCTTGCCGCCGTTGGCGGTGAGCAGCTGCTCGAAGGTGGTCCCGGCGACCTGGTTGTCCCACTTGTCGATCGCCTGGTCACCGGCCAGCACGAACTCGCCGGAGTCGTACTTCGGCTGCAGGGCCTTCAGCTGCCCGTTCTTGTAGAGCGTCGCGTTGTTGTCGGTCGGGGCGCCCTCGATCTGGATGATCTGCGCGCCCGGCTTCGCCCCGATCCCCTGGACCAGGCCCTGCCCCTGGAGCTCGCCGACCTTCTCGTTGTCGAAGGACACGTAGTAGTCGCTGGTGCCGCCCAGGTTGAGCCGGTCGTAGTCGATGACCGGGATGCCCTGTGCCTTCGCCTTCTGCGCGACGGCGTTGCCGCCGTCGCCGCTGATCGAGGCGATGATCAGCACCTTGACCCCGCTGGAGATCATCCCGTCGGCCAGCGTCGAGAACTTCTGCTCGTCGCCCTGCGCGTTCTGGATGTCCGGGTCGAGGCCCTGCGCGCGCAGGGCCTTGTCCAGCATCGGCTTGTCGAAGCCCTCCCACCGGGCCGACGTGTCGGTCTCCGGGAGGATCACCCCGACCTTCGTCCCGCCGGCCCCCGCGTCGCCGCCGCCGGCGTCCTCCTGGCCGCCGCCCGCGCTGTTCTGACCGCAGCCCGCCACCACGAGCAGCAGGCCGAGACCCGCCGCCGTCACCGCCCGCCGCAACCGGGACCCACGCCCCGTCTCCCGCACCTTCATCGGCACATCCCCTCCACGACGTTGTGGATCACCGGCCGCACTGCACGGCCGAGTGAATGTTGCGAGCGCCAACATATTCGCCCGGAGGTCGTGATCGACAGCCGGGTGAATCGAGAAAGTATGTGCCGGACGGTCACGATCGGATCACGACGGGCGTCATTTGTTGCCGCCCCGGCCCAGCCGCTCTTGCCGCTCCGGCAAGTTTTCTTGCCGGCCGGCGCAGGGTGCCGGGACCCTGGCGACACCGACACGAGGAGCGCCATGAGCACGATGCCCGACCACGACGACCCCGCTGCCTTCTGGGAGGCCCTCTACGCCGGCCGCGACACCACCGTGGAGCCACGGGTGAACGCGCGCCTCGACGAGATCGCCGCGGCCCTCACCCCCGGCGACGCGCTGGACCTCGGCTGCGGGGGCGGCGGCGACGCGCTGTGGCTCGCCCGCCGCGGCTGGCGGGTCACCGCGGTCGACATCGCCGGGGCGGCGACCACCGCGCTGGCACAGCGCGCGGCCGCCGCCGGCCTCGGCGACCGCATCACCGCCGAGCGGCACGACCTGGCCGACACCTTCCCGGACGGCCGGTTCGACCTGGTCTCGGCCCAGTACTTCCAGACACCGTTCGCCCTGCCCCGCGCCCGGGTGCTGCGCACGGCGGTCGACGCGCTGCGCCCCGGCGGACGACTGGTCGTCGTCGACCACGGCTCGACCGCGCCGTGGTCGTGGAACCAGGACCCGGACACGCACTTCCCCACCCCGGAGGAGGTGCTCGACGGGATCGGGCCGGCACCCGTCGTCGTCGAGCGGGCCGACCGTCCGGTGCGGCGGGCGACCGGGCCCGGCGGGCAGACCGCCGACGTCGTCGACCACGTCCTGGTGCTGCGCCGGGACGGGTGACGCTCAGGCGCGCAGGGTGTCCAGCAGCTCCGCCTCGACCGCCGCGAGCCGCGGGTCGGTGAGGACGTCCCGGGTCCGCGGCCGCGGGAGGTCGACGGCGACCTCCCGCACCACCGTCGCCGGCCGCGGGGAGAACACGATCACCCGGTCGGAGAGGAAGGCGGCCTCGCGGACGTCGTGCGTGATCAGCAGGGTCGTCCAGCCGTAGCGCTCGCGCATCGACTCCAGCCACTCCTGCATCCCGGTGCGGGTGAGCGCGTCGAGGGCGCCGAAGGGCTCGTCGAGGAGCAGCACCTCCCGCCCGCCGACGACGGTCCGCAGCAGCGCGGCCCGCTGCCGCATCCCCCCGGAGAGCTCGGACGGGCGCGCCCCCTCGAACCCGTCGAGCCCGAACGGGGCGAACAGCGCCCGCGCGCGCTCGCGGGCCTCGCGGCGCGACACGCCCGCGACCTCGAGGCCGAGGGTGGTGTTGTCGAGGACCGTCCGCCACGGGAAGAGCAGGTCCTGCTGGGGCATCAGCCCGAACGGGGCGCCGTCCACCGGATCGCCGTCGACCGTGGTCGCCCCGGTCACCGTGGCGCCGTCGAGGATCCCCGCCATCGCGGCGAACAGCGTGGACTTCCCGCACCCGGAGGGGCCGACGATGGAGACGAACTCCCCCGGCGCGACGTCGAGCGACACGTCGTCGAGGACGGCCAGGCCGCCGTAGGACACCGACAGGTCCCGCACCGCCACCTTCATCGGTGATCACCCCGGTACCAGGGCGTCACCAGGCGCTGCACGACGTGGGTCAGCCCGAACAGCGCGACCGAGAGCACCGCCGTCACCGCGACGGCGGCGAGCACCAGGTCGGTGCGGAACTGGTTCTTCTGCAGCTGCATGAAGATCCCCAGCCCGGCACGGGCACCGACGTACTCGGCGAAGATCGCCCCGGTGACGGCGTAGGTGATCGCGATCCGCAACGACGTGAAGAACGACGGCATCGCCCCGGGCAGCCGGACGTAGCGGAACCGCTGCCAGCGGCTCGCCCCCATCGACCGCAGCAGCGCCGTGGCCGACCGGTCCGTCGCGGCGAACCCCTCGATCAGGCCGACGGTCACCGGGAAGAACGTCACCAGCGCGATGACCAGCACCTTCGGCAGCAGCCCGAACCCGAACCAGATGATCAGCAGCGGCGCGATCGCGACGACCGGGAGCGTCTGGGACGCCACCAGCAGCGGGGTCAGCGCCCGGCGCAGCCACGGGGAGAAGTCCACGCCGACCGCGATGGCCCACGCGACCAGCAGCGACACGGTGAACCCGACGACCGTCACCTGCACCGTCGGCAGCGTGTTCTCCCACAGCACCGACCGGAACGCCCAGCCCTGCTCGACGACGCGCAGCGGCGAGGGCAGCACCTGCGGCCGGACCCCGGTGACCGCGACGGCCGCCTGCCAGACGGCCAGCAGCGCCACGACCAGCAGCGCGGCGGGGGCGAGCCGGCGCATCACGGTGTCAGGTAGTCGTTGGTGAACCAGGTGGAGAAGTCGGGCTTCTCGCGGACCGGGGCGCCGTCGGGCCCGGCCACCGTCCCGGTGTCGTAGAGGAACCCGGAGAACGCCGACCACTTCTCCGGCGTCTGGAAGCCCACGCGGCCCTGCTCGTCGCGCAGGTAGCCGTCGGCGAGCATCGTCGCGCCCCGGTCGACGAGCTGGTCGTCGGTGAAGGCGCCCGGGTTGGCCTCGGACAGCATCCGGGCCGCACCGGCCGGGTCCTGCGCGGCGAGGGCGTAGCCGCGCTGGGCGGCCTGCACGAAGGCGCGCGCCCGGTCCGGGTTCTGCTGCAGCCAGGTCGAGTTGCCGACGAGGAGCACGTTGTAGGCGTCCGGGAAGCCGCAGTCGGTGTACCGGAACGTCTTCAGCGGCTCGCCCCGCAGCTGCGCCTCGATGCCCTCGACGTTGACGAACGGCTCGGTGAAGTCGGCCTGCCCGGCGTAGAGCGCCTCGTAGGCCGCGGTGTTCAGCACCTCGGTGCGGATGTCGCCGCGCCCGCCGTCGTTGCGGATCACCGCCTGCATCTTCGCGACCTCGCCGGGCTCGCCGAACCCGGCGTAGACCTTGCCGTCGAGGTCGCGCGGCGACCGGATGTCGGCCCGGTCGGCGCGGACCGCGATCTCGGTGGCCCAGTGCTGCAGGACCGCCATCACCGAGGTGATGTCGGCCCCTGCGGCCCGGGAGTAGGTGAAGGAGCTCTGGAAGCTGATGCCGAAGTCCGCGGCGCCGCTGCCGACGAGCGTGTCCGGCGACGTCTGGTTGTAGGGCAGGAACTCGACGTCCAGTCCGGCGTCGCGGAAGTACCCGGCCTGCTGGGCGGCGAACAGGCCGATGTGGTTGGTGTTGGGCGTCCAGTCCAGCGCGACGCGGATCGGCTGGTCCCGGTCCGCTCCCCCGCCGTCGCCGCCGGCACAGCCGGACAGCGCGAGGACGAGCGCGAGCAGCAGGACGATCGGACGGGCACGTGAGAGCACGAGAGCGGCCTCCCTACGCCGGTGTCACCCGGATCAGGTTCGAACGGTCGGCGGCCGGTCCTGCCGCCCTCTCAGCCTCGGTGCGCGGGCTCCCGCGGTACGGCCGGTCAGCCTACGCGGGTACACCGGCCCGGGCGAGCCGCGCCCGTCGATCACCAACCGTTGATCGTCATCACCCTGCGTCACGTCCGAGCGCGAGACGCGAGCCGGTGTCACCGAGTCGCCGCTCGATCGTTATCCTCGGGCTCCGCGAGAGCGACGCTGCGTGACCGGCCGGATCCGAATCCGCGGACCCGTCCGACGCGGCGCGGAAGGGACGAGATGGCGGCCTCCCCGTGGATCTCCGGAACGGCCGGCCGCGTGACACCCGATCCTGCGCCCGCCCTCGTGCGGGTGGCGCTGCAGGCCGGGTCGACCTCGGTCGCCCACGTCGACGTGGCCGCGATGCTGTCCGGTCTCTGCGTGGCGCTCGTCCCCGCCGCAGGTGTCGGCGGTGCCGCCCTGCTGCTCCGTGAGCCGGCCGACCCCCGTGACCCGAAGGGCCGGCGGGTGTTCGGCTCGGACACCGCCGCGACCCGGCTCGGGGAGCTCCAGCGCCGTGCCGACGCCGGGCCGGGCCCGGCCGCCGAGCGCGGCGACCGGGTGCTGCTCACCCCCGACCTGACCCGGTCCGGGCCGCCCGAGCTCGCCGCCGCGGCAGCGGACTGCGGGCTGGTCCGGTCGCTCGCCGTCCCGGTACCGATCGCCGGCCGCACCGGCGGGGTCCTGCAGCTGTTCGCCCGGGGCGGCCCGAAGGACCGGCTCACCGAGGACCTGGCCGACGCGCTGCGCGCGGTCGTGACGGCGCTGGCGGCCCGCATCGCCGACGTCCGGGAGATCGCCAGGCTGGAGCAGGCGGCGGCCCGCGAGGCGGGGACGGGCACGTCCTCGCTCCCCGGTGCGCCGTCCGCACTCCCGGGGGTGCCCCCGGGAGCCGAGCTGCGCGGGACTGCCCGGCCCGGCGGCCCACGGGACGGTGCCGCGAGCCCGTGGGCCGGGCGGTCCCCGGTCACGGGTCCGCCGGGCCGGTCGGCTCCGTCGGGCCCCGGTTCGCCGGGCCCCGGTCGCGGCCGGGCCGCCGGATCGGACTCCACCCGGGCGGGGGACCCGCGCACGCGCACCGACGGACCGGACGACGACCGCGCCCGGCCGCGCGACCCGTGGCCCGCACCGGCGGGCGATGCGCCCGCACGACCGTCCGGCCCTCCGGCGCCCCGATCGGCGGATCCGTCCGCGGCGGGGCAGGCGGGCCCGGTCCCCGCCCGGCTGCCGTCCCCGCGCGACCCGATCAGCGGTGGCACCCGGATCGGACGCGCGGACGGTCCGCGGAACGGCTCCGGCCGCACCGCGGAGCCGGGTCGCGACGGCGGCCGGCAGTCCGGCCCGCTCGGCGGACGACCGCAGGCCCCCGGGCCCCGCGAGGGTGACGGACCGCTCCCGCGGACACCGGCCGACCGGTGGATCGGCTCCCGGGCCGATCCCGCGGCCGACGCGGCCGGCGACCGGGAGGACCACGGGGCGGACGGTCACGACGACGACGTGCCGCCGCGCGCCGACCGGACGGCCCTCATCCCGGTGGCGCGCCGGTCGGGCGGGACCGGGTCCGGCCCGCAGGTCCCCGCGCAGCGCCGGGCCCGGCACCGTCGCCGGTCCGACTGAGGGCGTCGCCGCCCAGGCGGCGGACGGCCGCACCGGGTCCGGCCCGCCCGGTCGACCGGTGCCGGCCACGGCCGCCCGGACCGCCGTCACACCGGCGGTCCGGCTCCGGTGGGCGTGTGCTCCGCGGACGGGTGCCCCGAGGACGAGGGCACGTGCTCCGACGGCGTGCGCTCCGCGGACGTGCTCGGCGACGCCGCGTCCCCGGCACCGGCCACGTCTCCCGCCCCGGCCACGTCCTCGGCCCCGGCCACGTCCTCGGCACCGGCCTGCCCGGCCGCCCGTCCGGCCTCGACCTGGGCGTGTTCCTGCAGGTAGGCCGACACCCGCTGGCGGCTGACCCCGAACAGCCGTCCGATCCCGGCGATCGTCTCCCCCTCGCCGTGCAGCGCCACCGCCTCCTCCCGGCGGAAGCGGCCGCCGACGGCGCCGAGGCCGTCCAGCGCGCGGGTGACGCTCTCGACGATCAGCGGGCGGTTCTCCTGCGGCACGATCTCCCGCCAGCCGAGGCCGCGGGACCGCAGCTCCTGCAGCTCCAGCACGCGCTGCCGGGCCGACTCCAGGTCCGCGATCGACGCGTCCAGCTCGGCACCGAGTGCGGCCAGCGCGGAGTCCGCGGAGTCCGCGGAGTCCGCGGTGTCCGCGTCGCCCGCACCGGCAGCGCCGGATCCGTCCCCCACCATCGTCACCCTTCCGAGCGTACGGCCCGGTGTCACCCACCCTGGCTCGCCGCGTAGTCTCGACCAACGCAAGGGGGGTTGCTCCCTCGAACGGGCTATCACCGACCTACCGGTCGGACAGGAGGAGCGGGATGGCGCGGTACGACGTCGTCATCGTCGGCGGGGGCTCGGCCGGTGCCGTGCTGGCCAACAGGCTCAGCGCCGACACCGATCGTACGGTACTCGTCCTGGAGGCGGGCCGGCCCGACCACCGGTGGGACCCGGTGATCCGGATGCCCGCGGCGCTGTCCCAGGCGTGGGGGAACCCGCGGTACGACTGGTGCTACACGACCGACCCCGAGGACGGTCTCGCCGGCCGCCGGATCGCCGTCCCGCGCGGGAAGGTGCTCGGCGGGAGCAGCAGCATCAACGGGATGGTCTACCAGCGGGGCAACCCCGGTGACTACGACCGCTGGGCCACCGGGCCGGGCCTGTCCGGGTGGAGCTCGGCGCACTGCCTGCCCTACTTCCGGCGCCTGGAGCGGCGGCTCTCCGAGCACCGCATCGCCCTCGACGCCGACGGCGCCGGGCCGCAGGTCCTCGAGCGCGCACCGGCGTCCGGCCCGCTCAACGACGCCTTCCTGATCGCCGCCGGGCAGGCCGGGCACGCGGTGCTCGACAACGTCAACGGCCCCCGCCAGGAAGGCTTCTCCCGCACCGAGCGGACGATCTTCCGTGGCCGGCGGTACTCCGCCACCGACGCCTACCTGCACCCGGTCTCGGCGTCCCGCCCGAACCTGCGGGTCCGGACCGGGGTGCAGGTGCGCCAGCTGCGGTTCGACGCCGGCGGGTCCCGCGTGATCGGCGTCCGCTACAGCACCCCGGACGGGCTCACCCACGACGTCGACGCCGGCGAGACGATCCTGTGCGCCGGTGCGGTCGCCACCCCCCAGCTCATGCAGGTCTCCGGGATCGGGGACCCCGCCCACCTCGCGACGCTCGGGATCGACGTCCGGGCCGCGCTGCCGGGGGTCGGGGCGAACCTGCAGGACCACCTGGCCATCCACCTGCAGCACACGTGCCTCCGGCCGGTCTCGCTGGCCGGTCAGCGCCGGGCGCACCGGCTCCCGGGCGCGGCGGCCCGCTGGCTCGTCTCGGGCACCGGGATCGGCGCGAGCAACCACTTCGAGATCGGCGGGTTCGGCTCGACCTCGCTCGCCGCGGGCGTGCCGGACGTCATGATGCTGTTCGCCCCGGTCGCGATGCGCTTCGCGCCGGACATCCGGCCGGTCGGGCACGGGTTCGAGATGCACGTGAGCGTCATGGCCTCGGACGCGCGGGGCACCGTGCGGGCGGTCTCGCGGGACTCGTCGGTCCCGCCGCGCCTGCAGATGGGCTACCTCGCGACCGAGGACGACCGGCGGCGCTGGGTCGAGGCCATCGGGATCGCCCGCGGGATCCTCTCCCAGCCGGCCTTCGCCGGGCTGGACGGCGGCGAGACGTTCCCGGGCCCGGGTGTCCGCAGCCCCGAGCAGGTCCTGGACTGGGTGTCACGACGCGCCCAGAACGGGCTGCACCCGACCAGCACCGCCCGGATGGGCACCGACGAGGGCTCCGTCGTCGACCCGTCGTCGATGCGCGTGCACGGCGTCGGCGGGCTGCGGGTGGTCGACGCGTCGGTCTTCCCGGACGTGCCGAACGCCAACACCTACGGGCCGGTCGTGATGGTCGCCGAGCGCGCTGCCGACCTGGTCCTCGGCAACACGCCGCTGACGCCGGAGGACCGCCCGTCCTTCCCCGCGCCGCGGCGCGACGGGAGCCCGGTGCCGGGTCTCGTGGAGCCCGTCGACGCCTGAGCACCACACCGGCAGCACGACGGCGGAACGACGAACGGGGCGGGGATCCGTGAGGATCCCCGCCCCGTTCGCTCAGGTCTGCTCGGGCCGACCGGGACTACTCGCCTCCCTCGACCTCCACGCCGGACTCACGCAGCTTCTCCGCGTGGGCACGCCCGTGGTGGTTGCAGAAGAGGAGCTCCCCACCGGAGGGCAGGATCGCGCGCACCTTGGCCGCCGCACCGCAACGGTCGCAGCGGTCGGCGAGGGTCAGTTCGGGCCGGGTCAGCGTTTCGGGCTGCATAGCGGTCTCCCTCCGTTGCGGCGGCGGGCTCGGGCGGCCCTCCGCCGTATCACCGTGACGACCGCACCAGGCGGGTCGCCCACACCTAAACAGACGCTCGAGGCCCCTGCACGTGTTCCCGGGGCGCGTCGCGACGACCGTCACGTCTGGATCTTCATCCGATCGGGCCGGTGACGCCGCGATGTACCCGCGGTGACCGATTACGTATGAAGTTGACTGCGCGTGAATCATGCGGGGACGGCCGCCCCTCATGCAAGCGCGCCACGGTAAACAGGCTGTGTCGCCGTCTACCGTGACCCGGGTGAGTGCTCGCCCGATCGGTGACCGGATCCCCGCCCCGCTGCTCTTCCTGGCGGGCGGCACGTCGATGTACGTCGGCGCGGCACTCGCCGTAGGGCTGTTCGACCGCCTGGCGCCGTCCGCGGTCGCGGAGCTGCGGCTGATCGGCGCAGCCCTGATCCTGCTGGCCTGGCGACGGCCGGGCCGCGAGGCGTGGCGCGGGGTGCGGCTGGTCCGCGCGGGGCTGTTCGGGCTGGCGACGGCGCTGATGAACGTCGCGTACTACGAGGCGATCGCCCGGCTCCCGCTCGGCACCACGGTGGCGATCGAGTTCACCGGCCCGGTGCTGGTCGCAGCCCTGGCGTCGCGCCGGCTGCGGGACTTCGGGGCGGTCGGGCTGGCCGCACTGGGGGTGCTCCTGATCGCCGACGTCCGCTGGTCCGGCAGCCCGGCCGGGGTGCTCTGGGCGCTGGGCGCGGCCGCGATGTGGGCGGCCTACGTCCTGCTCGGCAAACGCGTCGCCCGCGCCGGCAGCGGGATCGACGACCTGGCGACCGGATTCACCGTCGCGGCGGTGGTCCTCTCCCCGCTGCTGCTGCTCGGCCCGAGGGCGGGACGTCGGCGTTCGGTGTGACGAACCTCGCACCGCTCGCAGATCCGTCGCTGATCGCCCTGTCCGTCGGGCTGGGAGTGCTGTCGTCGGTCGTGCCCTACGTCCTCGACCAGGTCGTGCTGCGGCGGGTCGGGCAGGCCCGGTTCGCCGTGCTGCTCGCGCTCCTGCCCGCGACCGCGACGCTCATCGGCGTCGTGATGCTCGGCCAGCTCCCGGGGGCACTGGAGGGCGTCGGGATCCTGCTGGTGGTCGCGGCCGTCGCGCTGCGTTCACGGGACGGCGACGAGCCCGTCCCCGAACCGGCGGTCGGCGAGATCGGCGGTGGGGCCGGCGTCAGCGGCGACCGGGGACCGGCGTCGGGCCCCTGACCCGTGCCGGGTGTGCGGGACCGCGCAGCGGCGCACTCAGCGCCAGGAACGGAGGGTCGCGATCCGTTCCTCGAGCTGCTCGATCGTCGCCATCGCCACCGGCGGCCCGCCGCAGGTCTTCCGCAGGTCGTTGTGGATCGCGCCGTGCGGCTTGCGGGTCTTGTGGTTGTGCAGCGCGACGAGCGTGTTGAGCTCCCTGCGGAGCGTCTGCAGCCGCTCGCGGACGCTCACCCCGCCGCGCTCCGACGGCGGCGGGGGCGTCGGCTCGGTCGCCGGCGTCGCCCGGGCCTGGGCCCCGGTCCGGGGCGAGCCCTTGGCGATCCAGTCGGCCTGGCGCTTCGAGAGCAGCGTCCGCACCTGCTCCGGTTCGAGCAGCCCGGGCAGGCCGAGGTAGTCCTCCTCGTCGGCGGAGTAGGTGGCGCCCTCGTAGATCAGCTGGTCGAGCTCGGCCTCGGCGCCCAGCGAGGTGAAGGCCTTCTCCTGCTCGCCGGGCTCGTCCTTGAGCTGGTTGGCCTCGTTCAGCTCGGCGTCGTTCCAGACCTCCTCGGGGCGCTGCGGCTTGCCGAGGACGTGGTCGCGCTGCGCCTCCAGCTCGCTGGCCAGCCCGAGCAGGACCGGGACGCTCGGCACGAACACCGACGCCGTCTCCCCCGACCGGCGCGACCGCACGAACCGGCCGATGGCCTGGGCGAAGAACAGCGGGGTCGACGCCGACGTCGCGTACACCCCGACGGCCAGACGCGGCACGTCGACGCCCTCGGACACCATCCGGACCGCGACCATCCACCGCTCCTCGGAACGGCCGAACGCGGCGATCCGGTCCGAGGCGCCCGCCTCGTCGGAGAGCACCACGGCCGGCTGGTCCCCGGTGATCTTCCGCAGGATCGCGGCGTAGGAGCGCGCGGTCGTCTGGTCGGAGGCGATCACGAGGCCGCCGGCGTCGGGCATGCCGCCGTCGCGGTGGCTCTGCAGGCGCCGGTCGGCCGCCGCGAGTACCGACGGGATCCAGTCCCCGGCCGGGTCCAGCGCCGTCCGCCAGGCCATCGCGGTCTGCTCGCGCGTCAGCGGTTCGCCGAGCCGGGCGGAGATCTCCTCACCGGCGCTGGTCCGCCAGTTCGAGGTGCCGGAGTAGGCCAGGAAGACCACCGGCCGGACGACGTTGTCGGCCAGCGCCTCGCCGTAGCCGTACTGGTGGTCGGCGCGGCTGCGGGGGGCGCCCTCGACGTCGGGCACGTACTCGACGAACGGGATCGGGTTGTCGTCCGACCGGAACGGCGTACCGGTGAGCGCCAGCCGCCGGGCCGCGGGTTCGAAGGCCTCGTAGACGCCGTCGCCCCAGGTCTTCGCGTCACCGGCGTGGTGGATCTCGTCGAGGACCACCAGCGTCCGCCGGTTCTCGGTGCGGTTCCGGTGCAGCATCGGGTGCGCCGCGACGCCGGCGTAGGTGATCGCGATGCCGCCGTAGTCCTTGGAGGTCGCCCCGGCGCTGTTCCGGAACTCGGGGTCGATCGAGATGCCGGCCGCGACCGCGGCCTCGGCCCACTGGTACTTCAGGTGCTCGGTCGGCGTGACGACGGTCACCGAGTCGATGACCCGGTCGCGCAGCAGCTCGGAGGCGACCCGCAGCGCGAACGTCGTCTTGCCCGCGCCGGGCGTCGCGACCGCGAGGAAGTCGCGGGGTGCCGTGGCCAGGTAGCGGGCGAGCGCGCTGCGCTGCCACGCACGCAGCGGGCGGGTCTCCGGCGACACGAGCTGGGCTTCCGACACACGTCTCCCCTGGTCCGTGGGTCGTTCCCGGGCGGGAACCTGCGAGCCCCGCGGGGCGCAGGAGGTCGGCGGTGACCCGGCTGCGGGGCGTCGATCAGGGTAGCCGGGCGGGCCGCCGCGGCGGCCGGGTGGTCGGGCGTCGGCCCCCGGTGCAGGTCAGGCCGGGTCAGGGCCGCGGACGGGGCCGCCGCGCGGTGATGACGAACGCCGGCGGGATGTTCGCGAGCACCCCTCGCCCGACGACGACCTCCTCGAAGGCGTCGGCGAGCCGGGCCCGCAGCCGCCGGGCGGGTGGCAGCGACCGGGTGGCGGTGTAGCCGAACTGGGTCAGCGCACCGTCGGCGTGCAGCGCCCCGGCGATCACGTCGGTGAGCCGCGGCCCGTGCTGCGGGTAGGCGGCCCACGGCAGCCCGGAGACGACGACGTCCGCCGCCCCGAGACCACGTTCGGCCAGCAGCGCGGGCAGCGCCGCCGCGTCGCCGACGACGACGTCGACACCCGGGTGCCGGCGCTCGAGCAGTCCCGCGAGCGTCGGGTTCAGCTCGACGGCCAGGTGGTGCCCGCGCCCGCCGAGCCGCTCCGCGATCACCCCGGTGAACGCGCCGGTCCCCGGCCCCAGCTCGACGACGACCGGGTCCCCGGTCTCCGGCACCGGCGCGGTCGCGACGGCGGCCAGGGTGCGCGAGCTGGGCAGGCAGGACGCGGTACGCACCGGGTCGCGGAGGAACTCGCGCAGGAACGTGCCCGCACCGGATCCGGTCGCGGGCGGGGCGGTGACGGTGGTCATCGGGCTCCGGGGGTCGGGCGGCGGGGGCCACGGCCACCGGGGCGGCCGCGGTCCGCCACGCTGCCCGCTCCGGTTGGCCTGCGGTCGACGGCGGGGTGAACGAGCCACGGCGGCCGGGAGTGGGGATGATGGGTGCGATGAGCACGCGCGAGGACGGCCCGGCGACCGGCCCCGCCCCGGAGCGGGGCGGACCGCTCGCCCTGCCCGCCGCGGGGCTGCGGCTGGCGGCCGCGCTGACGGCCCGTCCGATGGTCCTGCTGCGCCGCGGCGGCGGCTGGATCGCCGAGCTCGGCCGGGTCGGTCTCGGCCGGGGCGCCGCGGTCCCGGGCGACGACGCCCCCGGCACCGGGTGGCCGGCCGACCCGGTCCGGCGCCGGGCCGCGCAGGCCCTCCTGGCCACCACCGGGGCCCTGTCCGGCCTGCTCGACGACGCCGCGGGCGGCCCCGACCTCCCTCTCCCGCCCGCCGACGCCGAGCGGCTCCGCGCGAGCCTGGCCGGCCTGACCCGGCTGATGCTGCCCGGGGCCCCGGCACCCGCTCCCGTCCCGGGACCGCCGGCCGGACACGCGGCGCCGGAGGCGGGGCCCGGTGACGACGGGTCCGCCGACCGGGTCTTCACCGACCCGGTCCCCGGTGGCCCCCGGGTCCCCTTCGACACCGGCGCCCGGGAGGCCCGCGACGGCCCGGTGCACGGCCGGGACGTCGCGGCCGCACCCGGGGCGGTCGTCCTGCGCACGCCGATGTTCGAGCTCCTGCAGTACCTGCCGACGACCGAGCGGGTGCACGACACCCCGGTGCTCGTCGTCCCGCCGCTGGTGCACCGCTACTGGCTGGCCGACCTCGCCCCCGGCTTCTCCCTCGTCGAGCACCTGCTCGGGCGGGGGCTGCAGGTCTTCGCGCTGTCCTGGCGCCCGGCGGGACCGGCCGACGCCGGCCGGGACCTCGACGCGCACGCCGCCGCCGTCCTGGACGCCCTGGAGGCCTGCACGCGGATCACCCGGGCGCCACGGGTGTCGCTGCTCGGGGTCCGCACGGGCGGGCTGCTGGCCGCGGCCGTGCAGGCCCACCAGGCCGCGATCGGGCTCGCCGACCGGGTCGCCGCCGTCGGCTACCTCGCGACCGTGCTGGACCAGTCCGAGGCGCTGCCCGGCTTCCGGCCGGATCCCGGCACCGTCCGGTCGGCCGCCGAGCAGGCCGCCCGGGTGGGCGTGCTCGACGGCGCCTCGGCCGTCGAGGCATGGGCGTGGCGACGCGGCCCGGAGCGGGTGCTGCCGTGGGCGGTCCCGGACGCCGAGCACGAGGGGCCCACGGAGCTGCACGGACGGGCCGCCCGGGCGATGCGGGCGTGGGCCGGTGACCTCCTGCCGTTGCCGGCGTCGCTGCACGCCGACCTGCTGGCGCTCGCCACGGCGGGCGACGACGGCATCCGCGTGCTCGGCACCCCGGTGCATCCGGCCGAGCTGCGGCGCGACGGCTACCTCGTCGCCGCGGCGGACGACCCCGTCCAGCCGTGGACCGGCGGGTTCCGCACCGCCCGGATGCTCGGTGGCTCCTGCCGCCTCGTGCTCGCCCCCGGTGACCAGGCGGGCGCGCTGGTGGCCCCGCCGCGGACGGCGACGTCGTTCCGGGCCGGTTCGTGCGGCGACGGCGACGGGGCTCCCGAGGGCTGGCTGGCCGCCGCCGAGTGGATCGAGGGCTCCTGGTGGGACGACCTGGCCGACTGGCTGGGCGACCGGTCCGGCGTCCTGCGCGACGCACCGCCCGAGCTCGGCGGACGGCGGCTGCGACCGCTGTTCCCGGCCCCGGGCACCTACCTGACCGCCGACCCCGAGGTACCGGCCCGCCCCTGATCCGGTCGATCTCACACCGGCAGGGTCCCCGGCGGGGCCCTACGCTCGCCGTGATGGCCACACCACCACTCCCCCGGCCCACCGGGTCCGGCCTCGAGGAGCACGACGTGCTCGTCGGCGGCCGCACCCTGCGGGTCGTGCGGCGCCCCGCGACCGGACCGGGTGCCCGGCGCACCCCGCTGCTGCTGTGCAACGGCATCGGCGCCGCCACCGACGTCCTCGACCCGCTGGTGGAGGCCCTGCCCGCGGACCTCGACGTGATCCGGTTCGACCCGCCGGGGATCGGCGGGTCGCCCGCGCCGCGGATGCCGTACCACCTGTCGTGGCTGGCGCACCGGATCGGGCAGGTGCTGACCAAGCTGGACGTGCGCGAGGCCGACGTCCTCGGCTTCTCCTGGGGCGGGATGCTGGCCCAGCAGCTGGCGATCAGCCGGCGCCGGCGGGTCCGCAAGCTGGTGCTGGCGGCGACCGGCCCGGGCGCGCTGATGATCCCGGCGTCGCCGCGGGTGATGGCGGTGATGACCTCGCCGAAGCGCCACCAGGACCCGTCCTACGTCGACGCCGTCGCCGCCCGGATCTACGGCGGGTCGCTGCGGCACCACCCGGAGCGCGCCGCCGAGGCACTCGGGGCCGGTGGCCGCCGGGGCCCGATGCGCGGGTACTACTACCAGCTGCTGGCACTGTCCGGGTGGACGAGCCTGCCACTGCTGCCCGCGATCACCGCGGACACGCTGATCGTCGCCGGGGACGACGACCCGATCGTCCCGCGCGGGAACGCGACCCTGCTGGAGCGCGGCATCCGGCGGTCCCGGGTGCACCGCTACCCGGGCGGGCACCTCGAGATGCTGCTCGATCCGGAGCCGTTCGCGGCCGAGATCGACCGGTTCCTGTCGTCCTGACCGGCCGCTCCGCCCGGCTACGGGCGTTCCGTGCCGGTGACGCGGCACCGCTCGCCGCGCTCGACGCGCCCCTGCGGGACGTCCTCGGCGAGTCGGGTCCCGGCTGGCACACCGCCACGGCCGCGGACCCGGCCCGGCTGCACCTGGTGCTCGACGACGGCGGTGCGGGTCCCGGCGGCTACCTCGTCCTGGCGGCCCCGCGCGGCCCGGAGCCGGGCGTGGAGCTGCACCGGCTCGTGCTGGCCGCGGACCGGCACGGCACCGGGCTGGGCCGGGCTGTCCTGCACACCGCGCTGACGCTGGCCGGGGCACCGGGCGGGCCCGGTGCCGGGCCCCCGGTCGCCGTCGATCCCGCCTGGACACCGCCGGGCTGGGTGGCGGCCGGACGGCTCTGGCTCGAGGTGGCCCCGGACAACACGGCCGCGCTGGCGCTCTACCGCGCGGCCGGGCTGGTCACCGAGACGAGCCTGCCGTCGGTGCCGGGCGATCCCGGCTCGCCGCCGGTCCGGCTGGTGCTCTCCTGCGGCTGAGCCCGCTCAGGAGTCGTCGCCGCCCTTGGGCAGCCCCTCGAAGATCTCCTTGCACTCCGGGCAGACCGGCGCGCCCGGCTTCGGCGTCTTGGTGACGGGGAAGGTCTCGCCGCACAGCGCCACGACCATGTTGCCCAGGACCGCACTCTCGGTGATCTTGGACTTCTGGACGTAGTGGAACATGTCCGGCGTGTCGTCGCCGGTGCTGTCGCGGGTCTCGGGCCTGCTGTCGACCTCGGGCAGTGTCGTCGTGGACATGGGCCCATGATGCACGACGGCGGCCGGTGCCCGTCCCGCGACGGGCCCGGTCAACCGGACCGGTCGCGCCCGTCCGCCGCACCGGCCCTGTCGTCCGGTTCCGCCCGTCCCGTCCCGTCGCCGGGACCGTCGGTCCCCGTCCGGGCACCCGCCGCGTCGTCGCCGTGCGGGGTCGCACCCGCGTCCCGGCCGGTCGTGCCGCCGGACGGCCCGGCCCCGTCGGCCTCCTGCTCCGACGAGTCGATCACCTGGTGCGGCCGGGCCTCGATCGCCCGGTGCTCGCGCCGGTACCGGTTCGGCTTCTCCGCCTTGCGCGGGAGCCGGTCGTTCGCGACGAGCACGGCGATCCAGGGCAGCGGCACCGAGATCGCCAGCAGGGTCACGGCGAGCCACGGGATCTGGTAACAGATCCCGGCAAGGATCATGCAGGGGATCCGGAGACCCATCGTCAGCTTGTAGCGCCGCTTCCGGATCTCCAGTTCCTCTTCGTAGGACATCTGGGCATCCGTGATGAGGACGGATTCCTCGCGTCGCTGGTCCGACACGCGACCACCTCCGGTTCCATGGTGACACCCGCACAGGAGGACGGCGCGGCCACATCGGTGGGCGGCGGCCACCCCGTGGTCCGGGCCGGTTCAGGCCCCGTCGGGGCCGTTGCCGAGCAGCGGCTCGTCCGCCGACCGGACCTCGGAGCCGGGCAGCCCGTCGGGGTGCTCGGTCCGGGCGCGCTCCACGGCGTCCAGCGCGATCCCGAGGTGCTTGCGCTTGCTGGCCTCGTAGAACGCCCGCGCGCCACCGGCGAGCTTCGGCTCCGCGTGCAGCGGCTTGTCCGACACGCACAGCAGGGTGGCGTTCGGGATCCGGTAGCGGAACCCGTTGGCGGCGATCGTCGCCGACTCCATGTCCACCGCGACCGCGCGGGCGAGCCGCATCCGGTGCAGCGTCGCGGACTGGTTGAACTCCCAGTTCCGGTTGTCGGTGGTGTGCACGACGCCCGGCCGGTAGGTCGCCTCGGCTCGCTCGAGGGCGTCCATCAGGTAGCCGTTGAGCCGCAGGCTGGGGATGACGGGCACGTCCGCGGGCAGGACCTCGTCGAGCACGTGGTCGGCCCGCTGGTAGGCCGTGGCCAGCACGAAGTCGCCGAGCTCCTGGCGGTTCCGCAGGCCGCCGCAGTGCCCGATCATGATCATCGTGTCCGGCCGGAGGACGGCCAGGTGATCGGTGACGGTCTTGGCGTTGGCCGGGCCGACGCCGATGTTGACCAGGGTGACGCCGTCGCCCGCGTCACCGTCGTCGCCGTCCGGGACGTGGTGGTAGGCGGGCATCTGCACGCCCTCGCGGTCCGGGCGCTCGGCGTCCGGGAACCGCTCCAGGAACGACTCGACGTGCATCGCGTAGTTGGTGAACAGCACGTGCCGCTGGAACGACTCGGCCGGCGTCCCGGTGTAGTGCGAGAGCCGGTCCAGCGAGAGCGCCATCCGCTCCGGGCCGAACAGGAACAGCTTCTTCACCCGCAGGTCGAAACGGTCCTCGTCGAGCGCGGCGAAGAACTCCGGGTCGGTGAAGGCCCGCGCCGGCCGGGCCGCGCGGGCCGTGACCGTCGCGCCGGCGGCGACGAGCCCCCGCAGCTCGCGGTGCAGGTAGCGGCGGATCGCGGACGGCCGGGCGAACTCGCCGGAGATCCGCGGGTTGTGCGTCGACCAGGGCCGGACGACCTCGAGCTCGGGGTACCAGCCGTCGCGGTAGACGGCGTCGAGGGCGCCGAGCAGCCGGTCGATCTCGTGGTCGAGCTTCTCGGGCGGGACCGGTGGGCGGACCTGCTCGATCATCGCCGGGGTCACGACGCGTCCTCGTCGCCCGCGCCGTGCGCGTGCAGCCTCCCGGGGGTGACGGCCACCGCCGACACCACCTCCAGCAGCCGCCGCGCCAGACCGTCGGTCAGCCGGTACCGGACCAGCCGCCCCTGACGGTGCGCGGTGACCATGCCGTGCGCGCGCAGCAGCCGCAGCGCGTGCGAGACAGCCGAGTCGCTCATCCCGACGGCCACGGCCAGGTCGGAGACGCAGAGATCGCCGGCATGCTGCAGGGCGAGCAGGATCGACAGACGGTTCGCCTCGCCCAGGACGTCCAGGACGGTCGCCGCGTCGGCCACCCGCCGGCCGTCGGCCAGCACGGCGACGGCGTCGCAGACCTGGTCCGGGTCGATCACGCGGGCGCCGCTGAGTGCCTCCGGAACCTTGTGCACGCCACCGATGCTAGTCGCCCCGCGGGCTCACCCGGCGGTCGCGGCCTTCTTCTCGCGCGCCGCGGCCTTGATCGCCTTCTTCGTGTCCCGTACCTCGACGAGTGTCTGTGCGTCGACGACGTCGGCGGCCGACAGCCGGGTGCCGTCCTTCCCGTAGTCCCCGGCGGCCTCCCGCCAGCCCTCCGGCGTGACGCCGTACTGCTTGCCCAGGATCGCGACGAAGATCTTCGCCTTCTGCTCGCCGTAGCCCGGCAGCGCCTTCAGCCTGCGCAGGACCTCCCGGCCGTCGGGGTCGCCCCGGGTCCAGATCGCGGCCGGGTCGCCGTCCCAGTCGTCGACGATCGCCCGGCACATCTCCTGCACGCGCTTGGCCATCGAGCCGCCGTAGCGGTGGATCGCCGGGGGCGTCGTGGCGAGGGTGGCGAACTCGGCCGGGTCGTGGTCCGCGATCACCCGCACGTCGAGCCCGCCGAGCCGGTCGTGGAGCTTCTGCGGCCCGCGGAACGCGACCTCCATCTGGATCTGCTGGTCGAGCAGCATCCCGATGAGCAGTGCCAGCGGCTCGCGCCCCAGCAGCGCGTCGGCCTCGGGTTCCTGGGCGATGCAGATGCCGGTCATGCCGGAAAGGATGGCACGCGACAATGGCGGTGTGCTCCCCCATCTCGACCCCGGCCGTACCGAGCGGGTCCGCGCCTGCCTGCTGGAGGCCGGCTACACCCCGGACGGCGTCCGCGCCCTGCTCGGGCGCTCGGCGCACGACGCGCTGACCCGCGGCGAGCCGGAGCCGGCCGCCCGGGCCAGCCGCGACGGCGGCGAGCTCGGCACCCTGGTCCGGCTGTTCCTGCTGGAGGACGTCGAGCCCGAGCCCGCGGTGACGGCCGCGCTCGGTGACCTGGACCCGCTGCTCGAGGGACGGATCGTGCGCCGCACCCCGGACGGCATCCGGGCAGCCCTGGACGTCCGGCCCTACGGCGAGGGGCCGGGCGACGCCGGCGAGCCCGGCGCCGACTGGTGGGTCGTGTCCGACCTCGACTCCCCCGCCGCCCGGCAGGACCGCGAGCACGTCACCGGCGTCGGCGGCGCGTCGCTGTCGCTGGCCGCGGCCACCGTGCGCCGCCCGGTCGGCTCGCTGCTCGACCTCGGCACCGGCTGCGGGGTGCAGGCCCTGCACGGGTCCCGCCACGCGCTGCGGGTCACGGCCACCGACGTGCTGCCGCGGGCGCTGGCGCTGGCCCGTCTGTCCTGCGGTCTCTCCGGCGTCGACGTCGACCTCCGCGAGGGGCCCTGGTTCTCCCCGGTGGCCGGTGAGCGGTTCGACCAGGTCGTGTCGAACCCGCCGTTCGTGCCCGGCCCGCCGCGGGTCGACTACGTCTACCGCGACTCCGGGCAGGCCGGGGACTCCGCGCTGGCCGCGCTGCTCGGGGAGCTGCCCGGGCTGCTCAACCCCGGCGGTGTCGCCCAGCTGCTCGGCTCCTGGCTGCACGTGCGCGGCGAGGACTGGCCGGACCGGGTGCGGTCGTGGCTGCCCCCGGGCGTCGACGCCTGGGTCCTGCAGCGCGAGGTCGTCGACCCGGGGATGCACGTCGGCACCTGGCAGCGCGACGCCGGGCTGGTGCCGTCGTCGCGGGCCGCCCGCGAGCAGGCCACGGCCTGGCTGGACTGGATGGCCGCCGAGCGTGTCGAGGGCGTCGGGTTCGGGTTCCTGCTGCTGCGCCGGACCGACGCCGAGCCCACCGTGGTGGTCGAGGACCTGCCCGGCGAGCTCGGCGAGGGGCTCGGACGGGAGATGACCGGCTGGCTGGACCGGATCGACTGGCTCCGCGCGCACCCCCGCGACGAGGACCTGCTCGGCGCGACGCTGCTCCTCGCCCCGGAGACGGTGCTGGAGTCGGCGTCGTCGGTGGACCCGGACGGTGGCTGGGCCGAGCTGTCGACGACCGTGCGCCGCTGGGGCGGCCCCGGCTGGGAGCACCCGGTGGACGGCCCGGCCGCGGCCCTGCTCGCCGGGTGCCGGGGCGAGCTCCCCCTCTCGGAGCTGCTGGCGCTGCTGTCGTTCGCGCACGACCGCCCGTACGATGCGCTGGCCGGGGCCACGCTGCCCGCGGTGCGCGAGTTCGTGCGGCACGGCCTGCTGGTCCCGGTCGGCGGTTGGCCGCACCCGGTGGCGTCCGGTGCGGCGTCGACGACCCCCGCGGGGCCCGTCGGATGAAGGCCGTGGTCGCCCGGGTCCGCCGGGCCTCGGTGACGGTCTGCGACGACGGCGACGAGCCGCTGCGGGTGTCCGGGGCGATCGGCCCGGGCCTGCTGGTCCTGCTCGGGGTGCACCGCGACGACGTCGGCGACGCCACCCGGCCCGCGACGATGGCCCGCAAGCTGCACGAGCTGCGGATCCTGCGCGACGAACGCTCCTGCGCCGACTCCGGCGCCCCGCTGCTGGTGGTCAGCCAGTTCACCCTGCACGGCGAGACCCGCAAGGGGCGCCGTCCGTCGTGGTCCGCGGCGGCCCGGCCGGAGGACGCCGCACCCGTCGTCGACGCCGTCGTCGCGGCGCTGCGCGGGCGCGGCGCGACCGTCGAGACCGGTGAGTTCGGTGCGGACATGGCCGTCGAGTCGGTCAACGACGGCCCCTTCACCGTGCTGGTCGAGGTCTGATCCTTCCGGTCCTCTCATCGGATTCTCAGCTCCGAACGGGACGATCGGGGCAGTAGCGGAGAGGAGCTGGGGAATCGTGATCGCTTCATTGCTCGGCCTCGTACTGGGGTTGTTCCAGTTCGTGCTGGTCGCCCGGGTGATCGTCGACTGGATCGAGGTGCTCGGGTCGGGCCGGGGCGGCGCCGTGCTCGACACCGCCCGCCGGATCACGCACGGGATCACCGAGCCGGTCGTGGCGCCGGTCCGCCGGCTCGTGCAGCCCGTGCGGATGGGGAACGTCGGTCTGGACCTCTCGGTCCTGATCGTGTTCGTGCTCGTGTTCGTCGTCCGGCTGGTGGTCGTGCCGCTGATCCCGTTCTGATCAGTCGCCCGGCCCGAGCCGCAGGGTGGTGATCCGGCCGTCGTCGTCGAGCTCGGCCTCGACGCGGCCGGGCACCGCGCCGGCCGGGTCCCCGGCCCGGGTGACCCGGACGTCCCACACCGCGGCGTCCCGGGTGACCTGCTTGCGTGCCGGGTCGACGGTGAACTCGCCGTCGAGGAGCCGGTCGGCGTGCTCGCGCAGCGGCACCCCGCCGGGGTCGCGCTCGCGGAACGGCGCCGTCGAGTACAGGACCGCCTCCGGCACGACCGCCGCCCGGAACGCGCTGACGTCCCCCTCCAGCACAGCCCGCTCCACGGCCAGCGCCCCGAGGAACCGGTCGGCCGCCGTCGCGCCGCTCGCCTGGAGGCCGGCCAGGAACGACGCGTCGCGGTTGAGCTTCGACGCCGACCCGATCACCCGCGACGCGAGCACCGACGGCGGCATCTCCAGCACCCGCACGGTGACGTGCCGGTAGCCCGCCTCCGGTGTCAGCGAGCCCTCGGCCAGCAGCCGGTCGATCGTCTCGACGAACCCGAGCTCCTGGTTCAGCGAGAGGTTCCCGGCCAGCGCGTTGCGGCGGTCGGCGATCTCGATCGGCGTCCGTGGCTCGGACCCGATCGCGGACGGGTTGATCTGCACGACCCACAGCTCGTCGGGATCGGTGTCGAGCAGGTCACGGACCGGCGGGTTCTGCGAGAACAGGCCGTCCCAGTAGACCCCGCCGTGGGTGTGCACGGCGCGGAACAGCGTCGGGATCGCGGCCGAGGCCAGGACCGACCGGTCGGTGATCCGGTCGGTGCGGCTGGAGAACGCACGGAACTCCCCGGTCAGCACGTCGACGGCGCCGAGCAGCAGCAGCGGCTCCCGCCCGTCCGGGTCCGGGGTGATCGCGGCGAGGTCGACGTGCCGGCCGAGCAGGTCGAGGAACTGGCGGGTGCCGTCGAGCGGGCGCGGCACCAGGTACGGCGTCGACGCCGGCAGCAGCCCGATCCCCTGCAGCGCCCCCGCCCAGACGACGCCCGCGTTCTGCAGCCGCGCCAGCGGTGACCGGGCGGCGTTGTCGGCCCAGAACTCCTCGAGCGCCCGTGCCGCGGAGGCGCGCTCCCCCGGGCCCTGCCCGCCGCGCAGCCGGTCCCACGCGACGAGGGCGCAGATCGCTCCGCCCGACGTCCCGGAGAGCCCGACGATCTCGGTGTCGTCGAGGGCGGGCGAGCGCAGCAGCCGGGCCAGGACACCCGCGGTGAAGGCCGTGTGGCTGCCCCCGCCCTGGCAGGCGACGGCGATCCGGCGGGGACGGTCGGGGCTGCTCATGGCCCCATGATCGGGCGCGCGGGGCCGGGGCGGCCAGCGGCCGGAGGTCCTGTCACCCGCTGTTCACGCCGGCAGCGGCCGGACGCGACACGGCCCCCGCCGTGGCGGGGGCCGTGGGGCGGAGTCCCGGCTCCGGGGAGGGGGACGTCCGTGTGCGTGGCCGGCCGGTGCCGGCGGGGATCACTTCGTGGTGGAGCGCGGGCTGCGCGCGGCCTTCGGCGCAGTCTCCTCGGTCACGGCCTCGGCGGCCTTCGTCGCCTGCTCGGTGAACTGGTCGACGACCGAGGACCCGGCCCCGACGACGGTCCTGGCGAGCTCGCGCTGGTGGCCCAGCACCTGCTCGTAGAAGTCGAAGACGCGGTCGACGGCGACACCGGCGTCGGGCAGCTGCGGGCGGCCGCCGTCGGCGAACTGCCTGCCGAAGCCCTGCACGGTCTCGGTCCAGTTGCGGACCGACTCGGTGACCAGGTCCTGGCCCCGCTTCGCGATGTCGACGAACTGCTCGGTGGAGGCGGTCATCGTGGCTCCCTCCCGGGAAAGGTCTCGTGGCGGACGGGACGCGGGGGCACGCCCGTCATGCCAAGAAAACTACGCAGCACCGTTAAGTATGTCAAGCATCCCTGCTCAGTCCCGCTCGACGAAGCTCCGGTACACGCCCAGCAGGGCCGCCTTCTGCTCGTCGGACAGCCGCCGGTCGGCCGCCACCGCCGCCTCGACGTCCGGGACGGCCCGGTCCCGCCCGGGATCCGGCGTCGCGGCCGCGGGCGGGTCGGCGTCGTCGTCGCGGAACGACCAGCCCGCCCGGCTCAGCATCTGGTCGGTGTCGAGGTGCAGCGCGTCGGCGATCGAGCGCAACACCTTCAGCGACGGCTGGTGCAGCCCGCGTTCCACCTGGCTCAGGTAGGCGTTGGACACCTTCGTCATCGCGGCCATCTCGCGCAGCGAGAGCTTCGCCATCTGGCGCTGGGCGCGGATGAAGCCGCCCAGCGCGTTGACCTGCGCGCTCCAGGCGTCCTCCGCGGCCTCGGCGGCCTGTGCACCGGCGCCGCGCAGCCGCTGTGCGGCCGAGGCGGCGCTCGACCCGTCGGACCCGCGACGGCGGTCCTCCTGCTGCGCGCGGCTCACCGGGCGACCCCGGTCGGACACCCGGCAGTGCCCGGGCACGGTCCGCGCGGCGGTCGCCGGCGCGCGGACGGGATGCGTACGCGGTCCATGGTCGCGCATTGTCCCCGTTGCGCGGCCGCCGCGCACGCACCGCCCGTGACGCACCACAGTGGACGGAGTGTCGGGAGCGGGGTTTCCTCAGCCGGTGAGGACGTAGCGTCCCGGCGACGGCTCGAGCGGCGGATGGGCGTCGGAGCCGACCTTCTTCGGCGCCGGGACCTCCTTGCCCGCCCGCTCCGCGATCCACGGGGTCCAGTCCTCCCACCACGACGCCTTGCGCTCGCCGGCGTCGTCGCGCCAGTCGTCGGGCGAGGCCGGCAGGTCGTCGGACTCGCCGAACCAGTGCCGCGACTTCGGCGACGGCGGGTTCACGACCCCGGCGATGTGGCCGGAGTTGGACAGGACGAAGCGCACCGTGCCGCCGATCTTCGCCGCGCCGGTGTAGACCGAGCGCCAGGGTGCGATGTGGTCGGACTCCGCGGTGATGACGTAGCTGTCCGGGCGGACGTCGGCGATGTCGAGCCGCTCCCCCGCGAGCTCCAGCTTGCCCTCGGCGAACCGGTTCTCCAGGTACAGCGTGCGCAGGTACTCGGTCTGCATCGCGGCCGGCATCCGCGTCGAGTCGGCGTTCCAGCTCAGCATGTCGAACGGCTTCGGGTCCTCGCCGAGCATCCAGTCGTTGACGACGTAGTTCCACACCAGGTCGGTCGCGCGGAGCAGGTCGAAGGTCGTCTTCATGCTCGCCGCGGGCAGGTAGCCGTCCTTGCGCATCGACCGCTCGAGCCGGTTCACCGTCTGCTCGTCGGTGAAGACCCCGAGCTGCCCCGGGCCGGTGTAGTCGAGCAGCGTGTTCATCAGCGTCAGCGAGTTGACGTACTGGGTGCCCCGCGCCTCGAGCCAGGCGACGGTCGCCGCGGACAGGGCACCGCCCAGGCACAGCCCGGCGACGTTGATCTTGTCCTTGCCGGTGATCTCCCGGACGACGTCGATGGCCGCGATCGGGCCCTCGCGCAGGTAGTCGCTCATCGTCAGGTCGGCGAGTGCCGAGTCCGGGTTCCGGTAGCTGATCATGAAGACGGTGTGACCGTGCTGCACCGCCCACTCGACCAGCGACTTACCCGGCGCGAGATCCATGATGTAGTACTTGTTGATCCACGGCGGGCTCATCAGCAGCGGGGTCTCGTGGACCTTCTCGGTCTGCGGCTCGTACTGGATCAGCTCGATCAGCCGGTTGCGGAAGACCACGTGCCCCGGCGTGACGGCGAGGTCCTTGCCCACGACGTACTGCCCCGGCGTGACCTGGCGCGGCATCCCCCGGTTCTGCACGGTGTCGCGGAGCATGTTCCGGGCACCGCGCACGACGTTCAGGCCGCCGGTCTCGACGATCTTCTTCGGCCAGGCCGGGTTGGTGACGACCGCGTTCGACGGCGCGAGCGCCTCGACGGTCTGCCCGACCAGCCAGTCCAGCTTGCGGCGCGCGACCGGCGAGACCCGGGCGGCCTTCGACAGCTCGGTCAGCCGGTCCGCGAGCAGCGCGTGCTCCTGACGGGCCAGGTAGTACCAGGCGTTGCCCTCCCAGGCCGGGTCGGCGTAGCGCTTGTCCTTCTCGGGCAGCGACGCCGGCCCGTTGGTCGTGCCGCCGACGGCGCGCGAGGCCGCCGCCGCGACCGCCTTCGCCGAGTCGACGCCGAAGCCGAAGCCCGCCCGCAGCACCGCGCCGGGGCTGCCCGCGAGGGACTTCGCGGCCTCGCCGAGCGCACCGCCGAATCCGACCGGGTCGACCTTGGCCCGCAGACCCTCGGGATCGGCCAGCTCGCGCAGGTCGCGCACGAGGCCCGCCGCCTGCCGTCGCAGCACCTCGGTGGCGTCCCCGGCCCGTTCGGCCGCCCCGCCGGTCGTGTCGGTCTCGTTCCGGGCTGCGGGCTGCGTCGTCACTGTCGTCTCACTCCAGATCGGCCGGTGGTGTCCGTGCCTCGTCGCGCGGATCCCCCGAGGGGGTGGCGCGAAGATGTCGCCCATCGTGACGGGGTACTCACCGGTAGGCAGCCCCTGTCCGGCCGCGTCACGCTGAGACCCCCCTCACCTGCGCTTGATGTAGCAAGCACTACCGACGAGTAGTCCCTGAGTTGCTTGACATACCGAACGCGTTTTACCGTTCGGTAACCCGGACAGGCCCCGGGCATCAGAGTTGATGGGAGAGGCCCATGAGCACGGCGACCAGCCAGCGCACCACCGCGGCGACCGATCACGGCCCGCGTGCCGTCCCCGCCACCGGCGGGACGGAGACCGCCCCGGCGGGACACGTCGACCCGTTGCGCTTCCTGATCTCGTACAACGCCCGCAACCTGACCAAGGTGGTGACGGAGGTCGGTCGCGCCACGGGCGCGTACTGGATCGACGCCGTGCAGCGGATCGCCAAGCCCGGTGACGCCGCCCGTCGCTCCTTGCTCTGGCTCTCGGCGATGGCCGACCGCCGCGAGCCGGCCTGGCACCTGGCCAACGAGGTGGCGCTGTCCACCCCGTTCGCGCTGCTGCGCGACTTCACCGCCGCCGAGCACCGCGACGACGACGTGGTGCCCACCCTCGTGCTGCCGCCGCAGGCCGGGCACTCCTCGACCGTCATCGACTACTCGCCGCAGCAGAGCCAGCTGGCGATGATCCGGGCGGCGGGCCTGACGAAGCTCTACGCGCTGGACTGGCGCCCCGCGACGACCGCGACGAAGAACGTCACGATCACCGACTACCTCGAGGTGATCGACCGTTCGATCCGCCGGATGGGCGGGAGGGCGAACCTGGTCGGCGACTGTCAGGGCGGGTGGCTGGCCACGATCTACGCGGCCCTGCACCCAGAGCGGGTCAACACCCTGACCCTGGCCGGCGCACCGATCGACTTCCACGCCGGCGAGTCGATCATCTCCGCCTCCACGAAGCTGATGGCCGGATCGATGGGCATGGCCCCGTACAAGGCGCTGGTCGCCGCGGGTGGGGGCAACATGCCCGGTTCGGCGGTGCTGTCCAACTTCATCTCGATCCAGCCCCAGTCCGAGGTCTCCCGGCAGCTCCAGCTGCTGGAGAACATCGACGACGCCACGCACGTCGAGCGCTACCGGGTGTTCGAGGACTGGTTCAAGTACACCCAGGACATCCCCGGGGCGTTCTACCTCTAGCTGGTGGAGAACCTGTTCTGGAAGAACCGCCTGATCGACGGCACGCTGCAGGTCGACGGCCGCACGGTCGACATGGCGGCGATCGACTGCCCGCTGCTGCTGCTCGCGGGCTCCACCGACCACATCACCCCGGCGCCGCAGCTGTTCCCGGCCGCGGAGAAGGTGAGCACGCCGGCGAAGGACGTCACCTACCGGACGGCGTCGGCCGGCCACCTCGGGCTGTTCATGGGGCGCGACGCACTGCGTCAGGAGTGGCCGGTGCTGATGGAGTCCGTCTACTCGCACTCCGTCCCGGGTGCGCGCGCGAAGGCGGGCGGAACGGGCAAGGGCTCGCGCCGGCGCAGCAGCGTCCGCGCCGTGGCCGATCCCCGCGACACGCCGCGGGTGCCCGCTCCCTAAGAGGATCCTGAGAGATCCGCAACACGATGTGATCGACGACACGGCCCCCGCGGCGATTTTCCCGGCCGCGGGGGCCGCGTCGCGGGAACGATCCCGTCACGGGGTGCGTTGGACCCGGTGTAGGGCGATGCGACGAGCCCCATCCGTCGTTCGTCGCGCCCGAGCAGGGGAGGAAATGCACATGACGGTGACCACGACCGCTCCGGCCGCGACCTCGGCCGAGACCACGGCCGTTCCCGGCCCCCGCCGTACGACGGAGGCGCCCACCCGCGCCGCCGCGAAGAAGACCGCTCCCAGGGTCGCGTCGAGTTCCCGGGCACGGGCGACCGCACAGGACACCGCGCTGGAGACCACCGTACCCGGTGCGAGCGCCGCGCTGGCCGAGGATCTCGACGCGCAGAGCCCGGCCGCGGACCTCGTCCGCGTGTACCTCAACGGCATCGGCCGCACCGCGCTCCTCACGGCCGCCGAGGAGGTCGACCTCGCCAAGCGGATCGAGGCCGGCATCTTCGCCCAGCACCGCCTCGACACCGCGACCGCCGAGGGGACCCTCGAGTCCCTCGACCCGCAGTACCGGCGGGACCTGCGGGCGGTCGTCCGGGACGGTGCACTGGCCAAGAACCACCTGCTGGAGGCCAACCTCCGGCTGGTCGTCTCGCTCGCCAAGCGCTACACCGGGCGCGGCATGCCGCTGCTGGACCTGATCCAGGAGGGCAACCTGGGCCTGATCCGCGCGGTGGAGAAGTTCGACTACACCAAGGGCTTCAAGTTCTCGACGTACGCCACCTGGTGGATCCGGCAGGCGATCACCCGCGGGATGGCCGACCAGGCCCGCACCATCAGGCTGCCCGTGCACCTGGTGGAACAGGTCAACAAGCTCGCCCGGATCAAGCGCGACATGCACCAGCGGCAGGGCCGCGAGCCCAGCGAGGCGGAGCTCGCCCAGGAGTCCGGCATCCCGGAGCACAAGATCTCCGACCTGCTGGACCACGCGCGTGACCCGGTGAGCCTGGACATGCCCGTCGGGTCCGAGGAGGAAGCGCCGCTCGGCGACTTCATCGAGGACGCCGAGGCCACCGACGCCGAGAACACGGTGATCTCCAGCCTGCTGAGCGACGACCTCCGCCGGGTGCTCGCCACCCTGGAGGACCGGGAGCAGAAGGTCATCCGCATGCGGTTCGGCCTCGACGACGGCCAGCCCCGCACGCTCGACCAGATCGGCCGCGCCTTCACGCTCTCCCGGGAGCGGGTGCGCCAGATCGAGCGCGAGGTCATGGCGAAGCTGCGGGTCGGCGAGCGGGCCGACAAGCTGCGCGCCTACGCCAGCTGAGGCGGGCACTCCTCTCCTACCACGCACGACGGACGACGGCCGTGCGGAGCATCGCTCCGCACGGCCGTCGTCGTCAGCGCACCCCGGGGCTCCCCACGAGTTCGGAGTGCGGCAGGGGAGAGTTCTACATGATCATCGCCCGGGCGGTCCGGGCGCCCCGGGAGATCGCCCCGACATCGCCCCGACACCGGGCCCGCCGTCGCACGGCGTGGGACGCGTGACCGTGATCGCTGGCCCGACCGGCGTGGCGCGCCTAGGGTCGAGGACATGTCCGGATCCACGGCCCACACCACGTCCGTCCCCGGCCCGGTCACCCCGGAGGCCATGCGCGACACGCTCGGCGCGTTCGCCTCGGGGGTCGTGGTCGTCACCTCCCACGGACCGGACGGGCCGATCGGTTTCACCTGCCAGTCGTTCTCCTCGCTGTCGCTGGAGCCACCGCTGGTGAGCTTCTCCCCCGCGCGGGGATCGTCGACCTGGCCGCGGATCCGCGAGATCGGGCGGTTCTGCGTCAACGTCCTGGCTGCCGACCACGAGCACCACAGCGCCGGGTTCGCGCGCTCGGGCGTCGACAAGTTCGCCGGGGTCTCGTGGACACCCGCCCCGTCCGGCGCGCCGGTGCTCGACGGCGTCGGCGCCTGGGTCGACTGCACCCTCTGGAACGAGTACGACGGCGGTGACCACACCATCGTCGCCGCCCGGGTCGACGCGCTCGGCGCCGACGTCGCGCGGCTGCCGCTGCTGTTCTTCCGCGGCGGCTACCACCTGACCCCGAAGGAGAGCTCGTGAGCACCATCATCGGCGTCGTCGCCGGGCCGGAACCGGGCGGACGGACGGCCACCGCCGTCGCCGGACTCCTCGCCGGCGCCGAGAAGGCGGGCGACAGCACCCGGCTGATCGAGCTCTCGGAGACCTCGCACGACGAGGTCACCGCCGCGTTCGCCGACGCCGACGCCGTCGTGTTCGGCAGCCCGGTCTACCGGGCCGGGCACACCGCGTCGCTGCGGGCGCTGCTGGAGGCCACCGAGCGCGGGAAGTGGGGCGAGAAGACCGCGCCGCTGCAGGGCAAGGCCGCCGCCGTCGTGCTGACCGGGGCGAGCGGGCACCACTTCCTCGCCGTCGACGACCTGCGCTCGGTACTCGCCGGGTTCTTCGCGGTGCAGGTCCTCTCCCCCGGGCTCTACCTCGACCACTCCGGCTACGTCGACCGGAACACCCTCACGCCGGAGTCGGCGGAGCTGGCTGCGGCGCACGGCCGGGCACTGGCGGACCTGACGGCCGCGGTCCGGTCGTCGGAGGCGTTGCGGGCGGTCACACCGGTGGTGTGACCGCCGCGGGTCCGGCCGGCCCGGCCAGGGCCGCCGCGATCCGGGCCCCGAGCGCCATGTTGTTGCGGTAGACCGCCACGTTGACCTCCAGGCTGCGGTCACCGGTCGCGTCGCGGACCCGTTGCAGCAGGAACGGGGTCGCGTCCTGGCCGGTGATCCCGGCGTCGTCGAGAGCCGCCAGCGCGGCGGTCAGCGCGGCGTCGTGCTCGGCCGGGGGCAGCTGCTCGGCGGCCGGGACCGGGTTGGCCACCAGCAGCGCGGACCCCAGGCCGAGACCGCGTGCCGCCCGCCAGGCCACCGCGACCTGCTCCGGCGACTCGACGCGCTGCGGCACCGCGTACCCGGAGTCGGCGACGTAGAACCCGGGGAAGGCGTGCGTCCGGTACCCGGCGACCGAGATCCCGAGGGTCTCCAGCCGTTCCAGGGTCGCGGGGACGTCGAGCACCGACTTCACCCCGGCACTCACGACGACGATCGGCAGCCGGGCCAGCGCCGGGAGGTCGGCGGACTCGTCGAACGTCGACGCCGCGCCACGGTGCACCCCGCCGAGACCGCCGGTGGCGAACACCCGGATCCCGGCCCGGTGGGCGACGTGCGCGGTCGCCGCGACGGTCGTCCCGCCGGAGACCCCGGTGGCCGCGGCCACCGGGAGGTCGCGGGCGCTGAGCTTCGCCACGTCCGGATCGGACGCGAGCCGCTCCAGCTCGTCGCCGGTCAGCCCGACGACGACCTCGCCGGCGACCACGCCGATCGTCGCCGGGACGGCACCCAGCGAGCGGACCAGGTCCTCGGCGTCGCGCGCGACGCCGAGGTTCCGCGGCCGCGGGAGGCCGTGGGTGACGATCGTGGACTCGCAGGCCAGCACCGGCCGCCCGGCGGCCAGGGCCCGGGACACCTCGTCGGCGATCCTCATCGTGATCGACCGTAGCGCCTCGCCGGCGCCGGGTCAGGGGATCCGGCGGCGCACCGCGTCGGCGCAGTCGTCCGGCGCGGTGTTGAAGGCGATCTCGGCGGCGGGCGCGTGCACCCGGACGAGGTTGACGACCTCCTCGAACTGGCGCAGGTGTTCGGGCGACGACCGGAGCCCGCCCCCGACGACGACGCAGTCGTACCGGCGGGCGGTCAGCGCCGCGGTGATCGCCTCGACGGCGCCGTCGGCGGGGTCCACCAGGCACTCGTGGGCGTCCAGGCCCAGCTCGTGGAAGCGGGCCCGGCCACGCTCCAGCCCGGCGAGCACCGGGGTGGGGTCGTACCCGGGGATCGTCCGCGGGTCGAACCCGATCACCAGGACCGTCGTCATGGGCGACACCCTCCTCCGCGGCCGCGGAGGGCGCCAGGCCGGGCTCAGCTGGGCAGGCCGAGCAGCGCGGGCAGGTCCGCGACCGAGTCGATGACGGCGTCGGCGCCGGCCGCGCGCAGCCGGGGCTCGCCGTGCGCTCCCCCACGCACCCCGATCGCGAGACCGGCCCCCGCCCGGACCGCGGCGTCGATGCCCGCGGTGGCGTCGCCGGCGACGGCCGCCCGGGACGGTTCGGCGCCGGTCCGCTTCGCCGCGGCGTGCAGCAGGTCGGGCTCGGGCAGGCCGCGCCCGTCGACGTCGGCCGGGGACAGCATCACGTCGGCGCGGGACGTGAAGTCCAGCGCCTCGACCAGCCGGTCCCGCAGGACCGGGTCGAACCCGCACGTCAGCGCCACCCGCATGCCGGCGTCACGCAGCGCGTCGAGCGCCTCCGGGGCGCCGTCGACCGGCCGGACCCGGCCGTCGTCGGCGGCGGCGGCGAGGTACTCGGCGAACGCCGTGTGCGCACGCCGGGCGCGGTACATGTCGCCGTCGAGCAGCTCGCCGAACACGGTGAGCGCCGGCCGGTCCATCGTCGCGCGGGCCTGCCGGTCCAGCGCCGGGTAGCACGGACCGTCCACCCGGACCCGGGCCGCGCGCAGCCCGGCACGGAACGCGGCGAGCACCAGGCCGTCGTCGGCCATCGTCGTGCCCGCGAGATCGAGGACCGCCAGTTGCACAGGGGAACTCCAGTCCCCTCGGGTGGCCAGCACCCGTCGTGGACCTGTCCTGCGGATGAACCGGCTCGGTCACTCCGGCGACGACGCCCCCGGACGGCCGGTCACCAGAGCTCGCCGTCGCGCCAGTCACAGGTCAGCGCCCGTGCGGGGTCCAGCACGACGTCGACCGGCAGCACGTACACGCCGCCGCGCTCCTCCGGGGTCTCGACGACGCCGTCCGGGGTGAGCGCCGACAGCGGCCCGGTCCAGGCGGTCCAGCCGAGGCGCCGGTAGAGCCGCGCGGCGGGATCGGACGCCCCGAGCGCCCCGAGCCGGTAGCCACCCCGTACGAGGCGTCCGACCGCCGTCATCAGCTGGGCGCCGAGGCCGCGGCCCTGCACGTCCGGGTGCACCGCCACGGCCTCGACGTACCCGGCGCGCAGGGCGGTGCCGCCGTGCAGCAACCGCCGCCCGACGACGGCCGCGTGCCCGACCGGCGCGTCCGGCGGCCCGGCGACGACGTGCAGCCCACCCAGCGAGTGGTCCCACGAGTCGTCGTCGAAGTCGTCGAACGCCGTGTCGAGCAGTGCCCGCAGCCGTCGCAGCCCGTCGCGTCCGAGATCGGCGGTGGGCAGGACGCGGATCTCGGCGGGCACCCGGCAGATCCTTCCGCATGCCGCTCCGCGGCGCCGGGTGCCCGGTCCCGTGTCAGAAGGTCGGCACCATCCAGGACAGCACCGGCGTCGACTGCAGGAAGATCAGGACGCAGAGCGCGAGCAGCAGGACCACGCTCCAGCCGATCGTCCTCCGGAACAGCTCGGACTCCCGTCCGCCGATCCCCACCGCGGTGGCGGCGATCGTGAGGTTCTGCGGGCTGATCATCTTCCCGACGACGCCGCCGGAGGTGTTGGCCGCGACCATCAGGTGCGGGTCGAGCCCGGCCTGCTGGGCAGCCGTCTGCTGCAGGGTGGCGAACAGCGCGTTGGCCGAGGTGTCCGAGCCGGTGACGGCGGTGCCGAGCCAGCCCAGGATCGGGGAGAGGAACGCGAACAGCGCACCGGTTCCGGCGATCCAGGTGCCCACGGTGATCGTCTGGCCGGACAGGTTCATCACGTAGGCCAGCGCCAGCACCGTGGCGACGGTGAAGAAGGCCCACCGCAGCTTGTACGCCGTGCCGGTGAACTCGCGCCAGGCCGCGCCCGGGGAGACCCGGTACACGACGGCGACCACGATCCCGGACAGCAGCAGCAGCGAGCCGGGCGAGGACAGCCACTGGAAGTTGTAGGTGGTGGTCGAGACGGCCTCGCCGGTGGCGTCGAGGACCTGCCCGTCGAGCCCGGGCCAGGCGACGCCGACGTCGGAGGCGCTGAGCAGGCTCTTGGCCGGTGTCCAGAGCTTCGCGATCGAGAAGACCACGATGACCAGCAGGTAGGGGAAGAACGCCATCAGCGTCCGGCTGGTGGTGAGCGCCTCCGCGCGGTCGGTGAGGGCGCGCTGCTCGGTGACCAGCGCGGTGCCGCCGCCACCGTCCGGGGCGTCGGACGGCGTCTCGTCCGCCCGCTCGCCGCGCAGCTTCTCCATCGCCTCGGTCCCGCCGGACGGCTGCCAGAACCGCAGCATGACCACCCCGGCGACCAGGCCGGTCAGGGCGGCGACGATGTCGGTGAGCTCGACCGACAGGTAGGTCGCGGCGAGCCACTGGGCCACCGCGAAGGCCAGGCCGATCACCAGCGCGACCGGCCAGGTCTGCCGCATGCCGCGCACGCCGTCGACGAGGAACACCAGCAGCAGCGGCACGACGAAGGCCAGCACCGGGGTCTGGTGCCCGACCACGGCGCCGATCTCGGCGTACGGGATCCCGGTCAGGGTGCCCGCGGTGATGATCGGGGTGCCGACGGCACCGAACGCGACCGGCGCGGTGTTCGCCACCAGCACGACGACGGCGGCCCGGATCGGCGAGAAGCCCAGTGCCATCAGCATGACGCCGGTGATCGCCACCGGGGCCCCGAACCGGCGAGCGCCTCCAGCAGCCCGCCGAAGCAGAACGCGATGATCACCGCCTGCACCCGCGGGTCGTCCGAGATCAGGTGGAACGCCGCGCGGAGGTCCTCGAACCGGCCGCTGGCCACCGTGACCTGGTAGAGCCAGATCGCCGTGAAGACGATCCACATGATCGGGAAGAGGCCGAAGACCGCTCCCTCGGTCGCCGAGAGCAACGCCAGGTGCGCCGGCATCCCGAAGGCGACGACGGCCACGACGATCGAGACGGCGAGCGCCGCGAGCGCCGCCCAGTGCGCCTTCCAGCGCAGCGCGCCGAGCAGGACGAAGATGGTCAACAGGGGCAGGAGGGCCACCAGGGCCGAGAGCGTGAGGCTCCCGAGCGGCGCCAGTTGCTGCTGGAACATGAGCACTCCGCGGCAGGGATCGTCGGTGATCGGTGCTGGGCGTTGGTACGGGTGGAGGAACGCGTCGCCCGACAGTGTGACGTACGCGGCCACCGAGCAGCAGACCGGACAACGGTGCGGCACAGGCCGATCCGGCACCGGAGCGGACGAAACGAAGAGCGTCCTATCGTTTCACCGCGTACGGTCGGTGGGGACGCGCGTCCGCGACCCGGAGGACCACCACCGTGACCGACACCGACGTCCACCCCCTGCCGCTGCACATGCGCCGGGACCGCTTCACCCCCGATCCCGCTCTCGACCGGCACCGCGAGGACGGCGACGTCCCCGTCGTCCGGGGCGCGTTCGGTGCCGAGGCCTACCTCGTCACCCGCTACGACGACGTCCGCGAGGTGCTCGGCGACGCGGCCACCTTCTCCAACGCGGCCGGCTCGGAGCTGCGCCGCCCGGAGGGCCCCCGGCTGTCCGAGGCCGAGCTCGCCGAGATGCGGGCCGGGAATCTGCTCGCCCAGGACCCGCCGGAGCACACCCGGCTGCGCCGGCTGCTCACCCGCGAGTTCACCCAGCGCCGGATGGCGCGCCTGGAGCCGCGGATCACCGAGATCGTCGACGACCACCTCGACGCCCTGGAGAAGGCCGGACCGGGCGCGGACCTGGTGCGCGAGTTCGCGCTGCCGATCCCCTCGCTGGTGATCTGCGAGCTGCTCGGCGTGCCCTACGCCGACCGCGACGAGTTCTCCGCGCGGTCGTCGCGGCTGCTGGACCTGTCGCTGCCCGCCGACGAGCGGGTCGCGCTCTCCCGGGAGAACCGCGCGTACATGTCCCGGCTGGTCGACGGCGCGTTCGCCGACCCGGGCGAGGACATCCTCGGGATGCTCGTGCGCGAGCACGGCCACGACCTCACGCACGCCGAGCTGGTCGGCATCGCGTCGCTGCTGCTGATCGCCGGGCACGAGACGACGTCGAACATGCTCGCCCTCGGCACGCTGGCGCTGCTCGAGCATCCCGACCAGGCGGACGCGGTCCGGGCCGAGCCCGAGCTCGCCCGCCCGGCCGTCGAGGAGCTGCTGCGCTGGCTGACGATCGTCCACACCGGCGTCGTCCGGGTCACGACCCGGGACACCGCGATCGGCGGCACCGCCGTGCCGAAGGACTCGCTCGTCCTGTGCTCGCTCCCCTCGGCCAACCGCGATCCCGCGGCGGGTGCCGAGGACCCGGCCCGGCTCGACGTCCGCCGCGGGGCGGCCGGGCACGTCGCGTTCGGGCACGGCGTGCACCACTGTCTGGGCGCGCCACTGGTCCGGATGGAGATGGCGACGGCGTTCCCGGCGTTGCTGCGCCGGTTCCCGACGCTCGCCGTCGCGGGTGAGGTCCCGTCGTCGGCATTCCGGGCATACCACTTCGTGTACGGCATGCACTCACTCCGCGTGACCTGGTAGGCGCTACCGTTCCCGGATGGGGACCACGACCGGCCCAGCGGCCCGGCCGTTGCGGGCCGACGCGGCACGCAACCACCGGCGGATCGTCGAGGCGGCCGCCGCCGCCTTCGAGTCCGACGGCCCGGACGTCGCGCTGGAGGAGATCGCGCGGCGGGCCGGGGTCGGGGTCGCCACGCTGTACCGCCGCTTCCGCACCCGGGACCTGCTGGTGCGGGCGGTGCTGGAGGACGTGTTCGCCGCCGAGATCGAGCCGACCGCCGCGGCCGGCGACGGCGACCCGTGGTCCGACCTCGCCGGGTCGCTGTCCCGCGCGGTGGAGGCGATCGCCGGGCGGCGCACCCTGCTCAAGCTGGCGCGGGAGACCGGCGCGTTCGACGTCGAGCCGGTGCACCGGTACGGCCGCACGCTGACCCGGTTGCTCGACCGGGCCCGGGAGGCCGGGGCCGTGCGGCCCGAGCTCACCCCGCGCGATCTCTCGGCGGTGCTGGTGATGGCACTGGCCGCCGTGGACGTCTCCGAGGACGACGCGGACAGCACCGACGGCACCGGCGGCACCCACGGCACGGACGGCGGCGGTGCCTCGGCCGACGAGGACCGGCGGCGCTACCTGGCGCTGCTGCTCGACGGGCTCCGGCCGGGCCATCCGCCGCTGCCGTCGCCGCCCGGCGACAGGACAGAAACCGGTGCGGACGCGAGCTTCCCCCCGCACTAGGTGAGGGGCTACGGTCGTCGGCGTCCGCTCGGCAACGGCGCCGGGCGGATGTTCTGCGTCAGCGGCCGGAGACGCGTTCCGGGTGTAGCCGCCCGGCCAGGGCCGCCACCGCGTCGGCGTTCCGGATCCCCGGGCTGACCTCGGCGAACGTCGTCGTGTAGACCCGGCCGTCGCGGACCGCGGGGACCGTCGCCAGCGCCGGGTCGGCGCGCAGCCTCTCGACCAGCGGCGCCGCCGACTCCGGTCCCTTGTCGACCCCGCAGCAGGCCGGGACGACGATGACATCCGGTCGTGCGGCCACGATCCCCTCGGTCGAGACCGTGCGCTGCCGGCCGTCGATCTCCGGGAACGCCTGGGTCCCGCCTGCGGCCTCGATGATCGTCGTCGCGATGTCGCCGGAGCCGAAGACGCGCAGCTCCCCGGTCTGTCCCGGCGAGTTCAGCATCGCCACCCGCGGCCGCTCGGTGACCCCGTCGAGCCGCCGCGCGACGTCGTCCAGGGTGGACCGCATGCGGCCCGTGACCGCGGCGGCGCGGTCCTCGGCGCCGAGCAGCCGGCCGAGGTCGGTGAGGTCGCGTTCCACCCCGGCGAACGACACGTCGACCGCGCCGAGCTCGGTCTGTCCGCCGCCGTCGGCGGACGGGCAGTAGGAGCTGAACAGGAACGAGTCCATCCCGGTGCCGGCGAGGTCGGCGCGGGTGCCCAGGCCCTCCCGGGTGAAGGCGCCGGTGAACCCGGAGACCACGAGGTCGGGCGCTACCCGCAGGACCTCCTCGCGCGACGGGTACTCCTCCGGCCAGTAGATCGGCCGGTCCTGCTCGGGGTGGAACCCGCCGGCGAGCTCGGGGAGCAGCGGGTTGTCGAGGTAGGCGGCACCCACCAGCCGGTCCCCCGCGCCGAGCGCGAGCACGGCCTCGACCGCGTTGTGGAACATCGCGACGACGCGGCCGGGCCGCTCGACCGGGACGTCGACGTCGCAGTTGCGGACCGTCGGCCCGGCCGGGGCGGTGCCCGGGACGGCCTGCTCCGGGGCCCCGCCGCACCCGGCGAGCAGGACGACCACGAGGGACGACGCGGCGACCGAGGCGGCACGGGATCCGAGGGTCCGGCGGGAGCGGGGCACGCGGGGACACTAGCCGCGCACTCCCGCCGGATTCCACAGTTGAGCAGACGTTCAGCTGTTCGTCACAGCGGGCACCGGGTCAGAGCGTGCGCTCCAGCCGTCCGGCCAGGAGCCCCACGAACCGGGACGGGTCGGCGAGCTCCCCGCCCTCGGCGAGCAGCGCCATGCCGTGCAGCAGCTCGGCGGTCTCGCTCGCGTCGGTCCCGGCGGCCTGCGCGTCGCGCAGCCCGGTGACCAGCGGGTGCGACGGGTTGAGCTCCAGGATCCGCTTGACCTTCGGCGGCTCCTGCCCCATCGCCCGGTACATCTTCTCCAGGGTCGGGGTCATGTCGAACTCGTCGCCGACCAGCACCGCGGGCGAGGTCGTGAGCCGCGACGACAGCCGGACCTCCTTGACCTCCTCCTCGAGGACGCCGGTCATCCACTCGCAGAGCCCGGCGAACTCGGTGCGCTGCTCCTCGGCCTTCTCCTTGTCCTCGTCGGACTGGAGATCCACCTGACCCTTGGCGATCGAGCGGAACGGCGTGCCGTCGAAGCCCTCGACGCCGTCGACCCACACCTCGTCGACCGGGTCGGTGAGCAGCAGGACCTCGTAGCCCTTGTCCCGGAACGCCTCCATGTGCGGGGAGGACTGGATCGACGACGCCGAGTCCCCGGTCATGTAGTAGATGGCGTCCTGGCCCTCCTGCATCCGCTCCGTGTACGCGGCGAGGGTGGTCGGCCCGTCGGTCGCGTGGGTGGAGGCGAAGGAGGAGACGCCGAGGATCGTCTCGGTGTTGTCGGCGTCGGAGAGCAGCCCCTCCTTGAGCGCGCGGCCGAACTGCTCCCAGAACGTGGCGTACTTCTCGGGCTGCTCGTCGCGCAGGGTGCCGATGGTGGACAGCACCTTCTTCACCAGGCGGCGGCGGATCGCGGAGATCTGCCGGTCCTGCTGGAGGATCTCGCGGGAGACGTTCAGCGACAGGTCGGCCGCGTCGACGACGCCCTTGACGAAGCGCAGGTACTCCGGGACCAGCGCCTCGCAGTCGTCCATGATGAACACGCGCCGGACGTAGAGCTGGACGCCGCGGCGGGCGTCGCGCATGTAGAGGTCCATCGGCGCGACCTGCGGCAGGAACAGCAGCGCCTGGTACTCGAAGGTGCCCTCGGCGGCGAGCCGCATGGTCTCCAGCGGCTCCTGCCAGTCGTGGCTGACGTGCCGGTAGAACTCCGCGTACTCCTCGTCGGAGACGTCCTTCTGCGGGCGCGCCCAGAGCGCCTTCATCGAGTTGAGGGTCTCGGGCTCCGGCTCGGACTCCGTGTCCGGTGTCTGCTCCGGGGTCATCCGGACCGGCCAGGTGATGAAGTCCGAGTAGGTCTTCACGATGCGCCGCAGCACGCCCGGGTCGGCGTAGTCGTGCATCTGGTCCTCGGCGTCGGACGCCTTGAGGTGCAGCGTCACCGCCGTGCCCTGCGGGGCGTCGTCGACGTCGGCGATCGTGTACGAGCCCTCGCCGTCGGACTCCCAGCGCACCCCGCCGCCGGTGCCGGCCTTGCGGGTGGTCAGCTCGACCCGGTCGGCGACCATGAAGGACGAGTAGAACCCGACACCGAACTGGCCGATCAGGTCGCGCGCCTGGTCACCGTCACCGGCGTCCTGCAGCTTCGCGAGCAGCTCGGCGGTCCCGGACTTCGCGATGGTGCCGATCAGCTCGACGACCTCGTCGCGGGTCATCCCGATGCCGTTGTCGCGCACGGTCAGGGTCCGCGCACCGGGGTCGGCGACGAGCTCGACGTGCAGGTCATCGGTCTCCGCCCCGAGCTCCTTGTCCTGGTAGGCGGCGAGACGCACCTTGTCCAGCGCGTCCGACGCGTTCGAGATCAGCTCGCGCAGGAACACGTCCTTGTTCGAGTAGATCGAGTGGATCATGAGCCGCAGCAGCTGCCGGGCCTCCGCCTGGAACTCGATCGTCTCGGTGCTCACGTCTCTTCCCTCCTGGCTGCCATGCGGTCGGACCACCCGATTCTGCCGTGCCGGGCGGCCGGGGAACGCACCCCCCGGCCCTCCCGGGCGCGGCGCCCGCCCGGCGCTGCCACCGGTGCCACCGGTGCCCGGGCCGACCCGGCCGCGCCGCGCGCCGGTACCGTCGCGGACGAACTGCAGCTTCCCCTCGAACCGGACGGACCGGACGTGAGCCCGACCCGCACTCCCGCACGGCGCCTGGCCGCCGTGCTGTTGCTGTCGCTGGTCGCGGTCCTTGCGCCGGTCGCGGGCCCCGCGACGGCATGGGCGGACCCGGTCCCGGCCTCGGTGGGCAGCGACGCCGCCCCGGCGGCGGCCGGACCGCAGTCCGCACTGGCCACGCGCCCCGTCCCGGGCGGCCCGCTGCCCGCCGACGACGCGGCACCGCCCGGGCCCCCTGGTCCGGCGCTCGACGCGCTCGTCCTCGCACCGCCGCAGGTCACGGCCGCTGCCGTCGCCCGGCCCGTGGCCGAGAAGAGAGCGACCACCGGTCTCGATCCGGGGCACGCCTCGGCCTCCACCCTGCGCGGACCGCCCGCGGCCTGACCGGCCGGTACCCGTCGCCGGTCCGCCGACCGGCGCCCGTGCCTCCGCCGCGGACCACGGTCCCGCAGCGACCCGGCCCCCGCTCCCGCCCGTCCGCTCCCCCGTCCCGTGACCGGGACGCAGCCCCGAGGAATCCCGTGCAGCAACGCCCCGTCCTGTGGCGCGTGATGATCGCGCTCGCCGTGCTCGCCGTGTCCGCCGTCGTCGCGCTCACCACCGCGCCCACCCTGGGCCTGGACCTGCGCGGCGGCACCCAGATCGTGCTCGAGACCCGCGACACCGAGGAGGTGCCCGCGGACGCCGCGGCCACCGACCGGGTGCTCGAGGTCCTCCGCGGCCGCGTCGACGGTCTCGGTGTCGCCGAACCGTCGCTGACGCGCTCCGGGGAGAACCGGATCATCGTCGAGCTCCCCGGTCTCACCGACCCGGCGGAGGCCGCCGAGACGCTCGGCCGGACCGCCCAGCTGACCATGCACCCGGTGCTCGGCACCGGGGCCCCGGAGGCCGCGCCCACCGCCGACGAGACGGGCCAGCCGCTGCAGCTCGGGCCGCCCGCGCTGCAGGGCGACATGATCGCCTCGGCGCAGTCGGTGCCGTCGCAGCAGTCGGTCGGGTTCGAGGTGCAGGTCGGCTTCGACGGCGAGGGCCCCGGCCGCTGGCAGGCGCTCACCGGGCAGGCCGCCTGCGCCCCGCCGGGCGACCCCCAGCGCCGGGTCGCGATCGTGCTCGACGACCAGGTGATCTCCTCGCCGCAGGTCGACCCCTCGATCGCCTGCCAGGTCGGCATGGTCGGCGGGCAGACGACGATCACCGGCAACTTCTCCCAGGAGCAGGCGAACGAGCTGTCCGTGCTCATCGAGGGCGGCGCGCTGCCGGTGCCGGTCGAGATCATCGAGCAGCGGACCGTCGGCCCGACGCTCGGCGCCGACGCGATCTCCGCGAGCGCCTGGGCCGCGATCATCGGCTCGGCGCTCACCGCCGTCTTCCTGATCGTCGTCTACCGCCTGGTCGGGGTGGTCGCCGTCGTCGCGCTCGGCGGCTACGCGCTCACCGCCTACGCGGTGCAGACCGGACTCGGCGCGACCCTGACCCTGCCCGGCCTGGCCGCCTTCGTCCTCGCCGTCGGTATGGCCGTCGACGCGAACGTGCTGATCGCCGAACGCTCCCGCGAGGAGTACGCGGCCCGGCCACGCCTGGAACGCGCGTCGGAGAACGGCTACCGGTTCTCGCTGTCCGCCGTCGGGGACGCCGCCGTCACCTCGCTGCTCGCCGCCGTCCTGCTGTTCGGGCTGGCGTCGGGCCCGGTGCGCGGCTTCGGCGTCACGCTCGTCATCGGTGTCGTCGTCTCGCTGTTCTCGGCGCTGGTGCTGTCCCGGTTGCTGACGCTGGCGGTGCTGCGGATCCCCGCGGTCCGCAGGCGGCCCCGCATCACCGGGATCGCGGCGATCGGGCCCGTGCGGCAGCGCCTGGAGGCGCGCGACCCGGGCTTCCTGCGCAACGCGGCGAAGGTGCTCGCCGTCGCCGGTGTGGTGCTGGTGGTCGCGGTCAGCGGGCTGTTCGTGCGCGGGCTGGAACTCGGGGTCGAGTTCACCGGCGGCCGGCTCGTCGAGTTCACGACGACGAACCCGATCACCCCCGAGCAGGCCCGGGAGGCCGTCACCGCCGCCGGGTACCCGAACCTGCAGGTCACGACGACCGGGGACGGCGCCGTCGGTCTGCGGGCCGGTGAACTGGCGGACGCGGAGGTCGCGGCCCTGCGCGACTCGGTCGCCGCCGCCGGTGGCGGGGCCGAGGTCCTGCGCGACGAGATGATCGGCCCGAGCCTCGGCGAGGAGCTGGCGCGGGGCGGTCTGATCGCCCTCGGCGTCGCGCTGGCGGCCCAGTTCCTCTACCTGGCCTTCCGGTTCCGGTGGACACTCGGCGCCGGTGCGGTGGCCGCCCTGCTCGCCAACGTGCTGGTCGTCGTCGGAGTGTTCGCCTGGACCGGTCGGACCCTCGACGGGGTGTTCCTCGCGGCGCTGCTCACCGTCATCGGCTACTCCGTCAACGACACGGTGGTGGTGTTCGACCGGGTGCGCGAGCACTGGGCGCGCCGGGCGAAGGACCCGTTCCACAGGGTCGTCGGATCGGCCGTGCTCTCGACGCTGCCGCGGACGGTGAACACCGGCGTCTCGACACTGATGATCCTGGTGATGCTGCTGCTCCTGGGCGGGGCGACGCTCGCCGACTTCGCGCTGGCGCTGATCATCGGCATCGTGGTGGGCACGATCTCGACCATCGTGGTCGCCGGACCGGTCGCGATCCTGCTGGAGCGCCGCTGGGGCGGGACACCGCCGCGGGTCGGCAAGGACAAGCAGCCGGTCGGCAAGGCCGGTCGCCGCAACCCGTCGCGGGCCGACCGCGCCCGGAGCCGCAACGCCGACGGCGCCGTGGTCTGACCCCCGGTCCATACCCGGATCAGCTCGCGGCCGACCGGTCGCCGCGGTCGAGCCGCTCCCCGCAGCGCTCGATCGCGGCCCGGATCATGCGGCCGTACCCGTCGTCCGGAAGGGCACCGGTCCGGGCGCGGGCGAGCGCGAGGTGCTCGCGGGCCGGGCCGTCGGCGCCGAGCCTGCGGTGCACGTCGGCCAGGTTGAGGTGCAGCGACGGGTAGAAGCCCGCCACCTGCAGCGACGCGTGGTGGGCCCGGGCGCGGTCGTCGGTCAGCTCGTCGGCGGCGGCGAGCGCCCGCTCGTCCCACCTCAGCTCCGCGTGCGGATCGTCCTGCACGTCGGCCGCGTGGTGCGCGAGCGTGCAGCGGTGCAGCGGGTCGCCGCGCTCGCCGACCCGGGCCCAGAGCGCGTCGAACCGGGCGCGGGCCGTGGCGGTGTCACCGGCGTGCCCCGCCTCCACCGCGGCCCCGATCTCCGCCATCACGATGTCGTGCCGGTCGTCCTGCTGGGTGTCGGTCATCGTTCCTCCCGGTCGCCGCTGCGTGGACCGGATGATGCGGGGCACCCCCGACAGTTCCCCGGCCGTCAGCCCGCCGGGTGCTCCCGCCAGCGGAGCTCCGCGGCCCGCCACTCCCGGTCGAGGCGTTCGGCGGCGAGCCCCCGGCCCACCGACCGGGCCCACCGGTCGGCGAGCAGCACCAGCAGCCCGCCGGCGACGAGCACCGACGCCGTCCGCAGCACCCCCGCCGTGCGGGCCTCGGCCAGCCAGCGCGGGGTGGTCGGCTCGCCGTCGGCGTCGAGCCACAGCGTCACCGTGCGGCCCGCGGTCGCGACCTCGCCGACCGCGACGTCCGCGACCCGGATGCCGTCGCGCGGGTCGTTCCAGGTCACCGGCACCGGGGCGCCGCCGGCGTCGGGCCGGGTCTGCAGGACCGTCGCCGTCGTCCGGGTCGCGTCGTAGCGGGCGGCGACCTCGTCCTCGGCGGCCTGACCGGCGAGCAGCGCCACCAGGACGAGAAGCCCGACCGCGACCGGCACGGCGACCCGCCGGACGGTGCCGAGTGCGCGCTCCACCGGGTCCGCGTCCGGGCTGGTGATCAGGTCCATGCTGACGAGGATCGGCGGCGCCGTGGCCGGCCACAATGCGGAATCGGCGCGGTCAGCCTTCGGGTACGGCAGAGGCTCGGATGTGGTCGGCCAGCGCGGACGCGACCGGCCAGCTCGGCGACCCGCGCTCCAGCGCCGCGCCCCAGCACAGCGACAGGCCGCGCCGCGCCCACGGCTCGGCGAGGTCACGGACCTCGAGGCGCCCGAGCCGGGCCGGGCCCGCTGCCGCGCGGCGCGGGACGATCCCCAGGCCGGCGCCCGCCTCGGCCAGCGCGACGACCGTCCGGAGGTCGACGGTGCGGGTCCGGTACCGCGGCACCGGGGCGGACGGCCCCGCGTGCCCGGTCAGCGCGACCTGGAACGGCGCCGCCGCCTGCAGCCCCACCATCGGGTGCTCTGCAGCCTCGGCGTAGGTCATCGCGTCGCGGCCGTCGAGCACCCCGCCGGGCGGGCCGATGACGACGAGTGAGTCGTCGCACAGCGGCTCGGCCGCCAGCCCCGAACCGGCCGCGACGTCGTCGAGCACGATGCCCAGATCGGCCTCGCCGTCGACGAGCCGCCGGGCGGTCTCGACGCTGCGGTGGACCGTGACGTCGACGTCGGCGTCCGGGTGGGCCAGGAGGAACGTCGTCACCGCGCGCGGCACCAGGCCGTGCATCGCCGAGCTGCCGGCCAGCAGGGACAGCGGCGCCGACGCGGGCCGGGCGTAGGACGCGATCGCGCCGTCGAGACGGGCCGCGCGGTCGAGGACGTCGCGGGCGTGCCGGGCCAGTGCCATCCCCGCCGGGGTCGTGCGGACCCCGCGGCGGCCGCGGACGAGCAGCCCGATCCGCGCGTGCCGCTCCAGGGAGCGGATCCGCGCACTCGCCGACGGCAGGCTCAGGTTCGCCCGCTCCGCCCCCGCCGTGATGGAGCCCTCGGCGACGACGTGCAGGAACAGCCGGAGGTCGGTGAGGTCGTACTGCACAGCGGTCAGCCTATGGAAGAACCGCACTCTCTGACGAGGACTGTTCCTGTCCGCGATCCAGGCCAGGATCGGCGGATGACTCCCACCCTGCAGATCGCCCTCGACGCCACCGACCCGCACGCCCTCGCCCGCTTCTGGGCGGCGGCCCTGGGGTACGAGGTCGAGGACCACACCGAGATCGTCACCGGGCTGCTCGCCGCCGGGCACCTCACCGACGACGAGGTGCTGACCGACGGCGACCGCACGGCGTTCCGTGACGTCGCCACCTGCCGCGGCCCCGGCCCGCGCCTCTTCCTCCAGCGGGTGCCGGAGCCGAAGACGGCGAAGAACCGGGTGCACCTCGACCTGCAGCTCGGGCCGGAGGCCGCGCCCGCGGAGATCGAGCGGCTGGTCGCCCTGGGCGCCGAGGTGGCGTGGGTGACCTCCGACCGCGGCCCGGTGAACACCACCCTGCGCGACCCCGAGGGCAACGAGTTCTGCGTGAGCTGACCGGCCTGCTCCCGGAAGTGGGGTTGTCCCCCGCACGGCCTCGTACCAGCCCGACCGACACGGTGCCCCGACGCTGCCACCGTCGACGGTGACCGCCGACCGGCGGAGCTCGGCGAGCTTCCGGGAGATGCGCCATGCCGTCGCCAGCAGCAGTCACCGCACGGACCGCGGGACCGGAGGTCACGGCCCCGCTGCCCGTCCCCGACGCCCGGCGGCGGCCACGCCTGGCCGGTGTCGACGTCGCCCGCGGCGCGGCGGTGCTCGGGATGATCGCGACGCACGCGCTGCCGCAGGCGACCGACGCCGGGGACCCCACGACGGCCGCGGTGGTGGCCGCCGGACGGTCGGCGGCGACGTTCGTGTTCGTCGCCGGTGTCAGCGTGGCCTTCCTGTCCGGTCGACGGGACGGTGTGCACGGCCGGGCACGCCTCGCCGCCTCGGCCGGGCTGCTGGTCCGCGCCGGCGTCGTCCTCGCGTTGGGGCTCGTCGTCGGGACGCTGTCGCCCCTCAACGGCATCTGGGGGATCCTGCCCGTCTACGGCCTGCTGTTCGTCCTGGTGCTCCCGCTGCTGGGGCTGGGGCCACGCGCGCTCGCCGCGGTCACCGCCGCGATCGTCGCCCTCGGCCCGGTGCTGCTGATGACGACGTCCGCCGCGGAGCTGCCGCTGGCCGGCGAGGACGACCCGACGCTCGTCACCCTGCTCCTGGACCCGCTCGGGCTCCTGGTGCAGCTCCTCCTGTCGGGCGCCTACCCGGTGGTGGTCTACCTGGCCTACCTGACCGCCGGGCTCGCGGTCGGCCGGCTCGACCTGTCGTCGGGACGGGTCGCGGGATGGCTGCTCGGCGGGGGGCTGGCGCTCGCCGTGACGGCGCGCGCGGTGTCCTGGTACCTGCTGGACGTCCTCGGCGGGCTCGACGCGCTGGTGCGCGGCTCCGGCGCCGACGATCCCGCCCGGGCCGCGACGACGCTGCTGTGGGAGGAGAACCAGCCGCTGACGTCGTGGTGGCACCTCGCGCTGCCGGCACCGCACTCGCACACCCCGGTCGACCTGCTGCACACCCTCGGCTCGGCGTCCGCGGTGCTCGGCGCCTCGCTGCTGCTCAGCCGGGTGCCGATCGTGCGGCGGATGCTCTCGCCGCTCGCTGCGGCGGGCAGCATGGCACTGACCGTGTACTGCGCACACCTCGTGTTGCTCGCCACGGGCATCTGGTCCGACGACCCCACCCTGCTGTTCACCGCGATGGCGGTCGGCGCCCTGCTGGGTGCGCTGCTCTGGCGCCACCTGCTCGGTCAGGGGCCGCTGGAGAAGCTCGTCTCCGTGCCTGCCACGGCCGCCCGCCGGGCCGTCGCGGCGGGCCCGGCCCGCACGCCGTCGACCGGGCTGTCCGTGGGAGCGCGGGCCGCGACCCGGGTGGCCGCCGGGACCGCCGCCGTCGTGGTGCTCGTCACCGCGCTCGGCCTGGGGGTCTGGACCCGGAGCACGGCCCCGGTCCCCGCCGCCGGTCCGGAGGTGACGGGGAGCGCGCCCGCCGATCCTGACGCCGCGGACGCGGCCGGCCCGGACGCCGCCCGGTACTGCGCGCTGTCCGTCCGGTACTCCGCCCTGCTCGACACCGAGGAGGACCCCGCACCGGAGGCCCTCCGGGACGCCGCGGACACGGCGACGGAGATGGCCCGGGTGGCCCCCGCACCGGTCGCGGGCCCGGTCGCCCTGCTCGCCGACGACGCACGGGCCGAGGCCGGCGTCACCGGCGCCACCGCCCCGGATCCCGCCGCGGTCGAGACGGCGCAGGCGGCGGTCGACGCGTTCGAGGAGACCGGCTGCGCGTAGGCCCGCGGGCCCCGGTCAGCCGGGTTCGAGGTCGTAGGTCCGCCTGCCCACGGTGATCAGGTCGACGGCCGAGACCAGCCCCGCGTTCCCCGCACCCTGGTTCACCCCGGCCGCGTACGCCGAGATGCCGGGATGGGCGTCCATGATCTCGTCGAGCGTGTACTGCGGCGCGCCGTCCGCGCACTCGCGGTAGGCGTCGGCGGCGCCGATCTGGCGGGTGAGGCAGAACGTGCCGGAGCCGACGTCGTACCGCGTCCAGCGGCCCACCGGCGCCGGATCCGGGAGGTAGGTCAGCAGGTGCAGGTCCTGCGGGCCGAGGTCGCCGCCGTCGATGTCGGCGGCGATCTGGAACGACGGCATCGCGTCCGTCGACGACTCCGGGGCCCGGAACGCCTGGTAGCTGCTGGTGGCGAAGCGGGACAGCGGCCCGCCGACCTCGCGGGTGACGAACTGGACCTTGTCGCCGTCGCCGGGTGTGCGGAGCTCCAGCGCACCGGTGCCGCCGTCGGCGGGGGCGCCGTACCGCGAGGTGAACTCGCGGCTGCCCGCGCCGCGGTCGAACGTCCCCGCGAACTGGTTCGACGCCATGGGCGTGACGGTGACCGTTCCGGACGGCCCGAACGGGTCCACCGCGAGAGCAGGGTGCAGCGAGGCCCCCGCCAGCAGGGCCGCCAGCGCGGCCGCCCCGACGAGTCCGTTCCGGCGCGCACGACGCATGTGTCCTCCTCGACCCGTGATCGTCCGGTCCAACGAGCAGGGAGGGCCGGGGATACCCGTGCGAGGTCAGCGGCGGACGCGGATCTCCATGGACACCGTGACCACGTCCCCGACGTCGACGCCCTCGGTGCGCCGGACCACGTCCTTCACCGGGAGCAGGTACCCGCCGTTCTTCGGGAACAGCGACGTCGTCCAGCGGGTCGCGCCCAGCGCGGCGTCGACGGGGACCATGCCCCAGCCGTACGTGACGTCCCGGCTGACCTCGGCGACCTCCGCCGCGAGCTCGTCGGGCAGCCGGACGAAGTGGAACGGCGACGGGCCACGCCAGTGGACGATCTCGCCGGTGACGTCCACCGCGGTGCTCCCCTCGCCGGTGCGGGCCCTCAGGGGCCACATCGGACGGTACTCCCGCGCACGCGGGCGCGGGCCGTCAGTCCGCGGGCCGCTGCTCCCGACCCGGAGCCGCCGCGACCGGCTCCGGCGCGGCGGGCCCGAACCACCGGGCCAGCGCGGCGTCGAGCGCGTGGGAGCCCTCCCCCGCCCAGACCACATGACCGTCCGGGCGCAGCAGCACGTCGGGCACACCCGGCGCCCCGGCGTCGACGACGTGGTCGACCCGGTCGGCCCACCCGGCGACCGACAGCGTCCCGGTGCGGTCCAGCAGCAGGCCGCGGCCGGCGTGCATCAGCTCGTACAGCCGGCCCCGGTCCAGCTGCAGGTCCCGCATCCGGCGGCCCACCAGGTCGTGGCCGCCGCCGAGGTCGTAGCGGATCCCGATCGCGATGATCTTCTCGGTGAGGTGGCGGTTCACCTCCTCGAAGCCCACCAGCTCGGCGAGCAGGCGGCGCACCGCCTGCGCCCCCGGTTCCAGGGACATCAGCTCGATCTGGGCACGCGTGTTGTCGAGCACCGCGGCGGCGACCGGGCGGCGCTCGGCACCGTAGGTGTCCAGCAACCCGTCCGGCGCGCGGCCGCCGACCTCGGCGGCGAGCTTCCAGCCGAGGTTGAACGCGTCCTGGATGCCGAGGTTGAGCCCCTGCCCACCGGTCGGCGGGTGGACGTGCGCCGCGTCGCCGGCGAGCAGCACCCGGCCGGACCGGTAGCGCTCGGCGAGCCGGGTCGCGTCGCCGAACCGGGAGAGCCAGCGCGGCGAGTGCACCCCGAAGTCGGTGCCGGAGACCGCGCGGAGCCGGCGCCGGACCTCGTCGATCGTCGGCGGCGGCGCGCCCCGCTCCGACACCCCCGCGGCGGGCACCACGACGCGGTACACCCCGTCGCCGAGCGGCCCGAGCCCGAACCGTTTCTGTGTCTCGCGGACCCGGGTGACCACGGCGGTGACGGTCTCCGGGTCGGCGGCGACCTCCGTCTCGCCGATCAGCGTCTCGGTCCGCGACGGCTCCCCCGGGAACCCGATCCCCAGCAGCGACCGGACGGTGCTGCGCCCGCCGTCGCAGCCGACGACCCAGCCGGCCCGCACACGGGCGCCACCGGCCAGCTCGACGGTGACGCCGTCGTCGTCCTGGGTGAGGCCGACCAGCTCCTCGCTGCGCCGGATCTCGGCGCCGAGCTCGACGGCGCGCTCGGCGAGCAGCCGGTCGGTGACGGGCTGCGGGATGCCGAGGACGTAGGCGTGCGCGGTGTCGAGATCCGCGGGCGCGGGTGCGGTGATACCGGCGAAGAAGCCCCCGACAGGGTGCTGCGTGCCGTGTTCGAGGAACCGTTCCAGCAGCCCGCGCTGGTCCATCACCTCGATGCTGCGCGCGTGGAGGCCGAGCGAACGGACGACCGTCGTCGGCTCCGCGTCCCGGTCCAGGACGAGCGTGCGGACGTCGTGCAGGCGCAGCTCGGCGGCCAGCATCAGACCTGTCGGCCCGGCTCCGGCGATGACGACGTCGACCATGGACCCCCCGTTCCGTCGATGTCCCCACCGATCGCCGTGCGGATCGTCGTGATCCGCACCGTCCGGTGGACGGCGGAGAGTGTGCAGGTCGGACCGGGTCTTGCCGCAAGACGGGGGGTGCGCTATACGGTGGATACGGAAGGGGCGGACGAGTCGGTCTGTAAGCCGGATCCTGTTCCCGGGCACCTCGCGGTGCTCCGTTCGGCGACCATCCATCTCGGCCTGCCGTCGCCGGCAGGCTCCAGCGGTCCACCCGCAGGCTCGGGCGGGCAGCCCTCGAACGCCTGCGCAGCCGCACGGTCACGGGTGACCGTCCGGCCTCTCGACCTTGCTCCAGGTGGGGTTTACCGAGCCATCCCGGTCGCCCGGGATGCTGGTGGTCTCTTACACCACCGTTTCACCCTTACCTCCGGGCGGACCCGGAGGCGGTCTGTTCTCTGTGGCACTGTCCCGCGGGTCTCCCCGGGTTGCCGTTGACAACCACCCTGCCCTGTGAAGTCCGGACTTTCCTCGGCGGGACCCGGAGGTCCCGACGCGGTCGCCCGACCAACTCGTCCGCGTGCACGAGCATAGTCCGCGGGCCCCGCGCCTCCGCACCGCGGTCGGGACGAGCCGTCGGGGCACTCACGCCGGGACGGCGTCACGCAGGATCGCGCCCAGCTCGTCGCGGGTCGGCCCCTCCGCCGGCGGCGGCCGCCACCCCGACTCGTAGACGGCGCGGGCCAGCGGTTCGACGTCGTCCAGGGCGGACGGCCCCACCCGCATCCCGAGGAACGGCCCCGCCACCTCGCCGATCCGGGATTCGACCTGGGCGGCGGCCAGGACGAACGGCGTCGCGAGCGGGCCTGTCAGGTCGAGGTCCTCCCCCGCCCAGAGCCGGCGGGCGCCGTCGTCGGCGCGCACGTGGTCCTCCACCCAGGGGCGCATCTCCGCGTCGCACCACGCACCGAAAACGGGTGGCCGCGCTGGCAGCGGTGGTGGCTGCGCTCGCCCGGCGGCGACTGGCTCGCCCGGGTGACGACGGCGTCGCTGCTCGCCTGAACCGCCGGCGTCACGTCCCGCAGAACGTGACGAACCGCGGGGCGTCCGGTCCGGCCGGCTGCGCGAACCGCTCGTAGCCCTCGCGCTCGTCGAACGGGTGGGCGAGCACCTGCAGCAGCCACTGCAACGGCTCGAGGTCGTCGTCGCGCACGGCCGCCTCCAGCGCCGCCTCGACGAGGTGGTTGCGGGGGACGTAGACCGGGTTGACCCGGTCCATCGCGTCCGGGTCGGGACCGGCTGCCCGCCAGGACTCCAGCCAGGCCGACGGGGCCGACGGGTCGTCGAAGAGCTCGCGGAGCGGGCCCTCGTCGCCGCGGGCCGCGGCGCCCAGCCGCCGGAAGAAGAGCGTGTGGTCCGGCTTCTCCTCGGCCAGGAGCGCGGCGAGGTCGGTCAGCAGCGGGCCGGGAGCGGGCAGCCCGATCTTCGCCGCGTACCCGCGGTCGCGGGCGTCGTGGTAACGGTCGGCGAAGCCCTGCAGGACCTCGGTGGCCTGCCGGATCGCCTCGTCCTGGTCGTCGTCGAGCAGCGGGATCAGCGACTCGCCGAAGCGGGCCAGGTTCCACTGGGCGACGCCGGGCTGGTTGCCGTAGGCGTAGCGGCCGCCGGAGTCGATCGAGCTGTAGACGGCCGCCGGGTCGTGGGCGTCGAGAAACGCGCAGGGGCCGTAGTCGATCGTCTCCCCGGAGATCGTCATGTTGTCGGTGTTCATGACACCGTGCACGAACCCGAGGTGCATCCACTGCGCGACGAGCCGGGCCTGCGCGTCGACGACGCGGCGGTAGAGCTCCAGGTAGGGGGCCTCGGTCCCGGCGACGGACGGGTGGTGCCGGGCGATCGCGTGGTCGGCGAGCCGGCGCAGGACGTCGACCTCGCCGGTGGCCGCGGCGAACTGGAACGTGCCGACCCGCAGGTGGCTCGACGCCGTCCGGGCCAGGACCGCGCCGGGCTCGGGCCCGCGGTCGCGCATCACGTGCTCACCGGTCGCGACGACGGCGAGCGACCGGGTGGAGGGCACGCCGAGCGCGTGCATCGCCTCCGACACCAGGTACTCGCGCAGCATCGGCCCGAGCGGAGCCCGGCCGTCGCCGCCGCGGGCGAACGGCGTCCGCCCGGAGCCCTTGAGGTGCAGGTCGCGGCGCTGCCCGTCCGGGGTGACGAGCTCGCCGAGCAGCAGCGCGCGGCCGTCGCCGAGCCGCGGCGAGTAGTTGCCGAACTGGTGGCCGGCGTAGGCCTGGGCGACCGTCGTCGCGGACTCCGGGACCGAGGTGCCGGTGAGCAGCCCGAGCCCGGCGTCCGTGCGCAGGACGTCCGGGTCGAGCCCCAGCTCGCGGGCCAGCGCGTCGTTGACCAGCACCGCCCGCGGGTCCGGGGCGGGGGCCGCGTTCCAGGCGAGGTACAGGCCCTCCAGGTCGCGGACGAAGGTGTTCTCGAACGCGATCTCCGTGGCTGCCGTCATGCCCCCAGGCTACGAGCCCCCGGCGGGATCGGCCGCGTGCCGGCGCGTGCACCTCTTCACTGTGCGGCTGCCGGGCCACCGTCCGCGGATATCGGCCGCCGCTGCCGCCTCCTAGCGTCGGGTCCATGAGCGACGGTGCCGTCATCGACCCTGCCCGCATGCGTACCGTGCTGGGCCACTTCGCGTCCGGCCTCGTGGTCGTCACGGCGATCACCCCCGACGGCCCGGCCGGCTTCACCTGCCAGTCCTTCGGTTCGCTGTCCCTGGACCCGCCGCTGGTCTCCTTCTCCCCGGCGCGGACGTCGTCGACCTGGCCGCGGATCCGGGAGGCCGGCCGGTTCTGCGTGAACGTCCTCGCCGAGGAGCACGACGGGCTCAGCTCCGCGTTCGCCCGTTCCGGGACCGACAAGTTCGCCGGTGTCTCCTGGACGTGCGCACCGTCCGGGGCCCCGCTCCTCGACGGCGTCGCCGCCTGGATCGACTGCACCCTCGACGACGAGTTCCCCGGCGGCGACCACACGATCGTCGTCGGCCGGGTGGGCGCGCTCGACGCGGACCCGGACCGGCGGCCGCTGCTGTTCCACCGGGGCGGCTACGGGATCGCGGGGAGCTAGCCGCGCAGGGTGTCCCGCGGGAGCTCGCCGAACCGGTCCCGGTACTGCTGGGCGAACCGGCTCTGGTGGAAGAAGCCCCACCGCAGGGCCACGTCGGTGACCCGCACCGTCGCGGGGTCGCAGCGCAGCAGCTCCGCCCGCACCCGGTCCAGCCGGATCCGGCGGAGGTGCCCCATCGGTGACTCGCCCAGCTCCTGCTGGAACGCCGAGTGCAGGGTGCGCACGCTCATGCAGCCGACCCGGGCCAGCTCCTGCGGGGTGAGCGGGGTGTCGGCGTGCTGCTCCATGTACTCGACGACCGGCCCGAGCCGCCCGGACCGGACGGGGTCGGCGGGGGCCGCGAGCGCGTCGGCGTACCGGTGCCGCCCGGCGTGCAGCAGCTGCGTCATCACGAACGCCTCGAGCTGCTCCCGCGCGACCGGCATGTCGGCCAGACCGCCGGGCCGGTCGAGCTCACGGGCCAGGAACTCGACCGACGCGAGAAGGGTCCGCCCCGCCGGTGTCGTCAGGTCGATCCCGTAGTCGAAGTCGACGATCTCGTGCACCGGACGGTTGAGCTGCTCGCTCAGGTGGATCTCCAGGCTCGTGCGCGGGATCTTCAGGATCAGCTGCTCGGCGTCCGGGGACCAGCGGACGGTGTTGGTGCGGTCGGGCAGCAGCACCACGCCCGACGCCCGCGCCGCCGTACAGGCCCGCTCGCCGTCGCTGCGCTGGGCGGCGGTGTGGCCCGCGATCGTGAGATTGACGTGGTAGTTGTCCTCGGTCGGTGGCATGACCAGCTTCGCCGGGGACTCGTAGGTCAGGTAGCCGACCGTGAACACGCGGTCGGTGGTGGCGTTCAGGGTCATCGCGACCCGGTCGTCCGGCGCGGTGAGGTCGTGCTCGAGGTAGACCCGGGCGACCGCCTCGCGGGCGTGTTCCAGGCTGTGGGTGCCGAGGACCGGGTACCGGGTCAGCAGTGCGCTCCCGGGTGCGGGCCCGGGGCCGGGGCGGGACTGCATCCGTCTCGACACCTCCTCGTGCCGTCGCGTCCTGCGCGCAGCCTAGGTCCGGCGCCACACCGGCTACCAGCCGTTGCGCGCGGTCCGCCATCCGCTGAGTGCGCCGTTCCGCCGGACCGCGCTGCGCCGTCGCGGTGTGCACGGATCGGCTCGGCGGCCGCCGTCCGCGGATATCGACCCCACCCCGGCGCTCCCTAGCGTCCTGCCGCATCGAGATCACCGGGACCCGTGAGGAGAGGTCGATGACGACATCCCTGGACGAGTTCGGGCTGTTCGTCGGCGGGAAGTCCGTCGGCGCGCGGTCGGGACGCACGTTCGAGTCGCAGAACCCGTACACCGGAGCGCCGTGGGCGCAGCTCGCCGACGGCGGCCCGGACGACGTCGACGAGGCGGTCGCGGCGGCGCGGGCGGCACTGGACGGGGAGTGGGGCGCCATGACGGGCTTCGCCAGGGCCGCGGTCCTGCGCCGGTGCGGCGACGCGATCGCGGCGAACGCCGAGCGGCTGGCCCGCCTGGAGGTGAACGACTCCGGGAAGCTGCTGCGCGAGATGCGCGGGCAGCTCCAGAGCCTGCCGCAGTGGTACTACTACTTCTCCGGGCTGGCCGACAAGATCGAGGGCCGGACCGTCCCGCCGGTGAACCCGAACTACTTCGGCTACACCCTCCGGGAGCCGGTCGGGGTGGTCGGCGCGATCACCCCGTGGAACTCCCCGCTGCTGCTGCTCACCTTCAAGCTGGCCCCCGCGCTCGCGGCCGGCTGCACGATGGTGGTCAAGCCGTCCGAGCACTCCCCCGCCTCGACCGTCGCGTTCGCCGAGGTGCTGCACGAGGCCGGGCTGCCGGCCGGTGTGCTGAACGTCGTGACCGGCTGGGACCGCGCCTGCGGCGAGGCGCTGGCGAACCACCCGGGGATCGACAAGGTCGCCTTCACCGGATCCACCGGCACCGGCGTCAAGGTCGCCGAGGCGGCCGCCCGCAACGTCAACCGGGTCACCCTGGAGCTGGGCGGCAAGTCCCCGCAGGTCGTGTTCCCGGACGCCGACCTCGACGCCGCCGCGAACGGCCTGGTCGCCGGCGTGTTCGCGGCCACCGGCCAGACCTGCATGGCCGGGTCCCGCCTGATCGTCCACGCCGACGTCCACGACGCGCTGGTCGAGAAGGTCGCCGAGCGGGCCGACGCGATCGTGCTCGGCGACCCCACCGACGCCGCGACCGAGATGGGGCCGGTCGCCAACCGCCCCCAGTACGAGAAGGTGCTCGGCTACCTGCGGGGCGCCGCCGACGAGGGCGCCGCCTTCGCCTGTGGTGGCGGGCCGGACGCGGAACGCGGCGGGCTGTTCGTGCGGCCGACCGTGGTCACCGGTGTGACACCGGAGAACACCGTCGTCCGCGAGGAGGTGTTCGGCCCGGTGCTGGCGGCCTACACCTTCACCGACGAGGACGAGGCCCTCGCGCTGGCCAACGACACCCCCTACGGCCTGGCCGGAGCCGTGTGGACCAAGGACGTGCACCGCGCGCACCGGGTCGCGGCCAGGCTCCGTGCCGGCACGGTGTGGATCAACGCCTACCGCGTGATCGCCCCGAACATGCCCTTCGGCGGGTTCGGTGCCAGCGGCATCGGCCGCGAGAACGGCGTCGAGGCGGTCCACGAGTACACGGAGGACAAGTCCGTGTTCGTCGAGCTGACCGGCGGCACCCGCGACCCCTTCCAGCTCGGCTGACGAGCTCCCTCCCCCGCACACCCCCTCTCGAAGGAGACACCCGTGACCGTCACCGCCAACGACCGCCTCGGCCTCGACCCGACCGACCCGCGCCCTCCGGAGGAGACCCGGCCGCTGGTCGACCGCGTGCAGACCAACCCGTTGTTCGGGGACCAGAAGATGAAGCTGGGGCTGTTCGGCACCAACTGCTCCTACGGCCTGATCATGAGCCACGCCCCGAGCACCTACGAGATCACCTGGGCGCACACGAAGGAGATCGCGCAGCGGGCCGACGCACTCGGGTTCGACGTGCTCGTCCCGGTCGCGCGCTGGAAGGGCTTCGGGGGCTCGACGAACTTCAACGGCAACTGCTTCGAGACCTACGCCTGGGCCGCCGGACTGGCCGAGGCCACCGAGCGGATCTGCGTGGCGTCGACGTCGCACCTGCCGACGGTGCACCCGATCGTCGCCGCGAAGGCCGCCACCACCATCGACCACATCTCGGGCGGCCGGTTCGCGCTGAACCTGGTCATGGGCTGGGTGGCGCCGGAGATGGAGATGTTCGGCTCCGAGCAGCGCGAGCACGACCAGCGCTACGCGTTCGGCCAGGACTGGCTGGACTTCGCGAACCGGCTGTGGAGCGAGGAGGGCACCTTCGACGTCCACACCGAGTTCTTCGACGGCGAGCTGATCGAGGCCTACCCGAAGCCGCACCAGGCACCCCGTCCCGCCCTGCTCAACGCGGGGAACTCCGCGTCGGGCATCGAGTTCTCCGCCCGCAACGTCGACATCAACTTCGCCTCGCTGGACACCCTGGAGAACATCCGATCCTACACCGACGCGCTGCGGGCCAAGGCCCGTGAGGAGTACCAGCGTGACATCAAGGCCATGACCTACGGCCTCGTCGTCTGCCGGGACACGGAGGAGGAGGCGAAGCGGGCCTTCCAGCAGGTCGTCGACGAGGGCGACTGGGGTGCCGCCGGGAACGTCATCAAGATGGCCACCTCGGGCGCGAGCCAGTCGTTCGACCACGCCGCCACGAGGATGCAGGAGCGCTTCATCGCCGGCTGGGGCGGCTACCCGATCGTCGGCACCCCGGAGCAGGTCACCGAGGAGCTCGGCAGGCTCAACGAGGCGGGCATGGAGGGCATGATCTTCGGCCTGATCGACTACAACGAAGAGCTCAAGTACTTCGGCGAGCGCGTGATGCCGCTGTTGAAGGAGGCCGGCCTGCGCCACTGACACCACGGCACCTCGCGGCCGGGCCCGTGCGTCGCAGGACGGGCCCGGCCGCTCAGCCGGAGGTCTCCAGCTCCTCGGCACGCGTCGGCCTGCGCGACCACCACCCGGCGAGCACCGAGCCGGAGACGTTGTGCCACACCGAGAACACCGCAGCGGGCAGGGCCGCGGCGGGACCGAAGTGCAGGGTGCCGAGCGTCGCGGCGAGCCCCGAGTTCTGCATCCCCACCTCGATCGACACCGCCCGGCAGGCGGCCCGGTCCAGCCGGACCGCGCGGGCCACCCCGTAGCCGAGCGCGAGCCCGGCGACGTTGTGCACGACGACCACGCCGACGATCACCAGCCCGGCCGCGATCAGCGCGTCGGCCGACCCGGCGACGACGGCGAGCACGACCGCGGTGATCCCGGCGACCGAGACCAGCGGCAGCGCGGGCGTCACCCGGTCGACGATCCCGCCCGCGAACCGGCGCAGCAGGAAGCCGAGCACCACCGGCACCAGGACGACCTGCACGATCGAGAGGAACATCTCGCCGGGTGACACCGGCAGGAACCGGCCGGCGAGCAGCAGCACCAGCAGCGGCGTCACGAGGGGCGCGACCAGCGTGGACACCGACGTCATCGCCACCGACAGCGCGACGTCACCCCGGGCCAGGTAGACCATGACGTTCGACGCCGTACCGCCCGGCGCGCAGGCCACCAGGATCACGCCGACCGCGATCTCCGGCGGGAGGGCGACGAGCACGGTCAGCGCCCAGCCGAGCGCCGGCATCACGACGTACTGGGCGCACAGTCCGATCGCGAAGGCCACGGGCCGCCGGAGGATGTAGCCGAAGTCGGCCGGGCGCAGTGTCATGCCCATCCCCAGCATGATCACCGCGAGCAGCCACGGGACGGCGGCGCTCCAGCCGTCGAACACGCCGGGGACCGCGAGCGCGACCGCCCCGGCGATCAGGACGATGATCGGGAACCACCGGCCCACGACGTCGCCGACCTGCTGGACCCGTTGCATCGCACCCACTCCGGCACCTTCGCACCGGGACCCCGCGACGGGCGAACCGGACGTCCGGATGGCGGGACGGCTCCCGGGGGCTACCGTCGCCGACGTGATCGACCTCTCGCAGCCGTGGGCGCTCGCCTTCCTGCTCGTGGCCGGGCTGCTCGCGGGGGCGGTCAACGCCGTCGCGGGCGGCGGGTCGCTGCTGGTGTTCCCCGCGCTGCTCGCGGTCGGCTTCCCGCCGCTGGCCGCGAACGTCACGAACTCGGTCGCGCAGTGGCCGGGCTACGCCGGTCTCGTGCTCGGCTCGCGCCAGGAGCTGCCCGGGCAGGGCCGGCGGATCGCCGGGACCGCCGTGGCGGCCGCGCTCGGCTCCGGGGTCGGCTGCGCGTTGCTGCTGGTGCTGCCGACGGCGGTGTTCGACGCCGTCGTGCCGGTGCTCGTGATCCTGGCCGCGCTGACGATGGCGGTGGGCCCCCGGCTGAAACGCTGGATCGGTGATCCGGCCGACGCCGGCCGGGACCGCACGACGGCGCTGACGGTGGCGGTGTTCCTCGCCGCGATCTACGGCGGCTACTTCGGGGGCGCGCTCGGCGTCGTCCTGATCTCGGCGCTGGCCCTGTTCGCGCACGACGAGCTGCGCAGGCTCAACGCGCTCAAGGGTGTGCTGTCGCTGGTCGTCGCGACGGTCACGGTGGCGGTGTTCGCGCTCGGCGCTCCGGTGGACTGGCTCGCGGTGGCGCTGCTGGCGCCGACGACGCTGGTGGGCGGCTACCTCGGCGCGCTCGTCGCGCGGCGGATGCCGGAGACGCTCCTGCGGTGGGCGGTCGTCGTGCTCGGGCTCGCCGTCGGCGTGGCCCTGTTCCTGCAGTGAGGATCCCGCCGTGAGCCTTCTCCTGGCGGTCGCGCTGCTCGCCGTCGTGCTCGTCGCCGCCACGGTGCGGCCGTTCGGGCTGCCCGAGATCGTGCTCGCCGCGCCGGCCGCGGTCCTCACCGTCGTCGCGGGGCTGCTGACGCCGGCCGCGGCGTGGGCCGAGATCGCCGAGCTCGCGCCGACCGTCGGGTTCCTCTCCGCGATCCTGCTGCTGGGACACCTCGCCGACGCCGAGGGCGTCTTCCGGTGGGTCGGCGACCGGCTGGGCGCCGCCTCCGACGGATCCCCGCGACGCCTGCTGGTCCTGGTCTTCGCCGTCGCGGCCGGGACGACGGCGGTGCTCAGCCTGGACGCGACCGTCGTCCTGCTCACGCCCGTGGTGCTCGCGACGGCGGCGCGGCGGGGCTGGGCGTCGCGGCCGCACTCGTACGCCTGCGTGCACCTGTCGAACTCGGCGTCCGGGCTGCTGCCGGTGTCGAACCTGACGAACCTCCTGGCGTTCTCGGCGTCGGGTCTGGGGTTCCTGGGGTTCGCCGGGCTGATGGCGGCGCCCTGGGTGGCGGTGATCGTCGTCGAGTACCTGGTGCTGCGGTGGTACTTCACGCGGGATCTGCTGCCTGCTCCCGCCGTTCCCGGGTCCGGGGTTCCCGGGGCCGGGTCCGGGGTTCCCGCCGCCGGGGCCGGGGCCGGGTCCGGGTCCGGGGTTCCCGGGGCCGGGTCCGGTCCCGAGGCCGGATCAGTCCCCGACGCCGGATCCATGCCCGAGACCGGATCGGCTCCCGGGTCCGGGTCCGGGGCCGGATCCGCTTCCGGGGGCCGGGCCGGGCCGGATTCCGGATCCAGGTTCGGGTCCGGTGGCGACCGGGCCTGCGCCGGATCCGGACGGGCGCCGCGGTTCGCGCTGGGCGTCCTCGCCCTGACCCTCGCCGGGTTCGGCGCCTCCTCCGCTGCCGGGATCGAGCCGGGGTGGATCGCCGCGGCCGGGGCGGCGGTGCTGGCGGTGCGGGCGCTCGTCCGGCGCGAGACGGGACCGTTCCGGCTGGTCGCCGCGGCGTCGCCCGGGTTCTGCCTGTTCGTGCTCGCGCTGGGTGTCGTGGTGGCCGGCGTGTCCGGGCAGGGACTCGCCGGGTGGCTCGGCGGGCTGCTCCCGGACACCCCCGACCTGGCGGGGCTCCTGCTGACCGCCGCGATCGCCGCAGTGCTGGCGAACGTCGTGAACAACCTGCCGGCGACACTCGTCCTGCTCGCCGCGCTCGGACCCGCACCGTCCACCGGCCTGGTGCTGGCCGTGCTGCTCGGGGTGAACATCGGGCCGAACCTGACCTACGCCGGGTCGCTGGCGACGCTGCTGTGGCGCCGCATCGCCGCGGGGTGCGGCGACCCGCCCCGGTTCACGACGTTCGCGGCACTGGGAGCGGTCACGGTCCCCCTCGGCCTGTTCGCCGCGACCCTCGCCCTGTGGGCGTCCCTGACCCTCGCCGGCTGACCCGGGGGCCCCGGCCTCACGCCCCTCGACGCTCACCGGATCCGAGTTCGCTCACCTGATCGCGCGAGCACCGCCGGAAGAGGTGAGCGTAGGCGGGCGGTTCCTGGCGGGGCCGGGCTCCGTCGTGCGACGGGGATCGCTCGTGCGGAGGCGGTGCGGCTCGGCGCAGCTCGGCGCGGCGCGGCTCGGCGGCATTGCGCCGCGCCCCGTCGCCATCCGTCGCACCCCGTCGCGGTCTGCCGCACCCGCCGCGTGGGGTGCGGCGCAACGCGAGCCGGTGCTGGAACGAGTGAAGGGGTGCGGCAATCCGGAGCGTGCGGCAACAGACGCGGCGACGCACGGGCGATCGAGGCGGCGCCACAGCTCGTACAGAAGCCACCGCACCGAGCGCCGCACCCCGTTCCGGTCCGCCGCACCCGCCGCGTGGGGTGCGGCAGACCGACACGGGGTGCGGCAGCTCTGGCACGAGGCGGCAGCCGAGGCGCAGAGCAACAGCCCAGCACCGGTGCGGCGGTCCGGAGCGTCTGCGGCGACGGGTGCAGCGGCCGCCGGGGCCGGACGTGCGACGGCCCCGCCGGGTTCAGTGACCGGGCGGGGCCGTCGGGTGTCGGTGGGTCAGAACTCGTGGGCCATGTCGTGGCCGAGGTCGGTGTCCGGGTCCGGCTCGCGGGCCGGCCGGCCGATCGGGCGGGTCGTGCCCCGGCGCTGCTGGGGCAACCGGGCGATCACCTTCATCTCGTGGGCCAGGTCGTAGCCGTAGTCGTGTTCGTGCGACAGCGCACCAGCCGACATCGTGTCTCTCCGTTCCCCGCGACACCGAGACCGTTCATCACGCTCCGTACGCCAACCACCCCGTACGGTGCGCACCGATCATCGCCCGCCCGGGGATGCCCGACAACGGTGCGCAGCCGACACCGCCCGTTCGGGTCAGGGCATGATCGATCAAGCCCCGCGGAACGTCGCGCTCAGTCCAGGTACGACGTGTCGTTGACGAGCCGCACCGACGCCCCGCCGTCCGGGTAGAAGTCGGCGACGCTGGTGCAGGCCAGGTCCAGGTGCATCCGGTAGAGCACCTCGTCGCCGGCGCCGAGCGCCTCGCGCAGCAGCATCTTGATCGGCGTCACGTGGCTGACCACGATCACGGTCGCGCCGGGGAAGCCGTCCACGATCCGTCGTCGTTCGGCACCGACCCGCTCCCCCACCGCGCGGAAGCTCTCGCCGCCGGGCGGTTCGACCTCGGCCGAGCCGAGCCAGCGCCCGTGCAGGTCCGGGTCGCGCTCGCGGGCCTCGCGGAAGGTGAGCCCCTCCCACCCGCCGAAGTCGGTCTCGATCAGCGCGTCGCGGACCTCCAGCTCGGCGCCGGTGGCCTCCGCGACGGCGGCGGCGGTCTGCCGGGCACGGCGCAGCGGCGAGGACAGCACCGCGGCCGGGACGACGCCCTGCTTCTTCAGCCGCGTCGCGAGTGCGCGGGCCGCGGCGGCGGCCTGTACCTGCCCGGCCTCGGTCAGCTCCGGGTCGCCGTGCCCGGAGTAGCGGCGCTCGATCGACAGCGCGGTCTGGCCGTGGCGGAGCAGGATCATCCGCACCGGCGTCCCGACCTGCCCGGTCCAGGCGGCCGCGGCCGACGCCGGGCCCGCGACCTCGGAGGTCTCGGTGGGCGCGGTCGCCGGCTTGCGGGCGGGTCCGGCCGCGGCCGACGGGTCGAGCGCCGGGCTCGACTCCCCGTCCATGGCCCGGTTCGCGAGCGCGTCGGCGCGGGCGTTGTCGGCGCGCGGGATCCAGGTGAAGGTCACCGCGTCGAAGCCGGCCGCCTGGTCCCGGGCCGTGTCGGCGAGCTCCTGCAACGCCGTGTTCTTGATCTTCCAGCGCCCGCTCATCTGCTCGACGACGAGCTTGGAGTCCAGCCGGGCGTCGACCTCGGTGGCGCCCAGCTCCCGCGCGGCGGTGAGCCCGGCGATGAGCCCGCGGTACTCGGCGACGTTGTTGGTGGCGATACCGAGGCCGTCGTACACCTCCGCGAGCACCTGGGTGCCGCCCGCGTCGAGCACCACGGCGCCGTAGCCGGCCGGGCCGGGGTTGCCGCGGGATCCGCCGTCCGCCTCGACGACCAGCTTCACCGGCCACGCACCAGGATCGCGCCGCACTCCTCGCAGTGGACGACGTCGTCGGCGGGCCGGCCCCGGACCTGGGTCAGGAACGTGCGGTCCAGCTCCAGGCGGCAGGCGCCGCACCGCGACTCGCTCAACCCGCCTGCGGCGACCCGGCCGGACGACCGGATCCGCTCGTAGTCGGCCAGCAGGTCCTCCGGCAGCGCGCCGACCAGCTCGGTCCGGGCCCGGTCGCGGCCGCCGCGGGAGGCGTCGATGTCGGCCTCGGCGGTGTCCCGGCGGCCGGTCACCTCGGTGACCGCCTCCTCGGCGGTGGCGAGCTCGGCGCTGCCGTGGTCGAGCTCGACGCCGACGGCCTCGCGCTCCTCCATGATCCCGAGCTGTTCCTCCTCGAGGGTGCCCTGCCGGCGCGCGAGGGTGTCGAGCTCGTGCTGCAGCTCGGTGGCCTGCTTGGCGCCGATCCCGGATCCGGCGAGCAGTGCCTTGTCCTTCTCGGTGCGGGCGCGGACGCCCTCGACGTCACGCTCCAGCCGGGCGATGTCCCGGTCCAGGTCACCGGCGCGGGTCTCGGCCCGCACGACGGCGTCGCGGGCGTCCCGCACCCGCTGCTCGGCGTCGGCGAGCTGCTGGAGCTCGGGAAGGTTCTTCCGCCGGTGGGCCAGTCGGCCGATCTCGGCGTCCACCTCGGCGAGCTGCAGCAGTGTCGCCTGCGCGGTGGGATCGGCCTTCATGATGAACTCGCCTCCGAAGTCGCTGCTGTCGTCCATGGATCCGTGCGCCGCCGGGACACCGTGACCGCGACGCTACCGCCGAGCGCGGAGCGGACGATCCCGGCCGCCTGCCCGCACCAGGGCCACTCCGAGGCCCAGTGCGCGACGTCGACCAGGGCCGGCACCGGACCGCCCGGTCCGGTCCCGGACAGCGTGTGCTCGGACGCCGGGTGGTGGCGCAGGTCGGCGGTGACGTAGGCGTCGGCGCCGGTGCGGGCGGCGGTGCCCAGCGCCGAGTCGCCGGAGCCGCCGCACACCGCGACCCGCTGCACGGGACGGTCCGGGTCACCGGCCCCGCGCACGCCCCACGCCGTGGCGGGCAGGGCGCGGGCGACCCGCTCGGTGAAGGCGGCGAACGGCTCCGCCGCGGGCAGCGACCCGATCCGCCCGAGCCCCCGCGCCGACGGCAGCGGGGCCATCTCCAGCAGGTCGAACGCCGGTTCCTCGTAGGGGTGGGTGGCCCGCAGCGCCTCGACGACGGCGCGCCGGCGGGCGCGCGGCAGCACCATCTCCAGCCGGGTCTCCGCGACCCGCTCCAGCTTGCCGACCGTGCCGACCGCCGGGACGGCGCCGTCGAGCGGGAGGAACTGGCCGGTGCCCGCGGTGGCGAACGAGCAGTGCGAGTAGTTGCCGACGTTGCCCGCTCCGGCGGCGGACAGCGCCGCGTGCACCTGCGCGATCGCCGGGCCGACCGGCACGAACGTGACGATCTTGTCCAGAGCCGGCGCGGGATCGGGCTCCAGCGGGCCCTCGACCTGCAGGCCCAGCGCGCCGGCGAGCGCGTCGGACACACCGGGGTCGGCGACGTCGGCGTTGGTATGCGCGGTGAACAGCCCGACCCCGGCCCGGATCAGCCGGTGCAGCAGGGCACCCTTCGGGGTGTCGGCGCCGACGCCGTGCACCCCGCGCAGCAGCAGCGGATGGTGGGTGACCAGCAGCTGCGCGCCGCCGTCGATCGCCTCGTCGACGGTCTCGGGGGTCGGGTCCACGGCGAACAGCACCGAGGACACCTCCTCGGCCGGGTCGCCGCAGACGAGCCCGACGGCGTCCCACTCCATCGCGGACGCCGGCGGGTAGGCGGCCTCGAGCGCATCGATCACGTCCTGCAGGCGGGCGCTCACGCGGTCACCGCCAGGGTCCGCAGCGCCGCACCGAGCTCCTCGGCCAGCCGGTGCGCGGTCTCGGGCGGGCGCACCGCCACCCGGACGTGGTCGGGGCCGAGACCGGGGAAGGTGTCCCCTCGGCGGACGGCGATCCCGGCCTCGCGCAGCAGCCGCCGCACGTCGTGGCCGGTGCCGTCGGGGAGGTGGAGCAGCAGGTACGGGGCATGGCCCGGGTGCACGGCGACGCCCTCGATCCCGGACAGCGCCGCCGTCATCGCCACCCGGTGCGCGGCGACCTCGCGGGCCTTCTGGTCGGCGGCGGACAGCGCGTCCGGCTCGCAGCAGGCGACGATCGCCTCCAGCGCGGGGGTGGAGACCGGCCAGGGCGGGCGCGGCGCCGCGAGCCGCGCCAGCAGGGCGGGGTCGCCGAGCGCGTACCCGGCGCGCAGACCGGCCAGCGCCCACGTCTTGGTCAGCGAGCGGAACACCAGTAGCCCGGGCGTCTCGGCGTCACCGGCGAGGGCCTCCGGTTCCCCGGGGACGGCGTCGGCGAACGCCTCGTCGACCAGCAGCACCCGCCCCGGCCGGGCGAGGGCGCGGACGTCGTCGGCGGGATGCAGCACGCCGGTCGGGTTGGTCGGGTTCCCGACGACGACGAGATCGGCCTCGTCGGGGACGTCCCGCGGCTCCAGGACGTGCCCGGCCGCCGGGTCGGTGAGCACCCGGACGACGGGCACCCCGGCCGCCCGCAGCGCCGCCTCGGGCTCGGTGAAACCGGGGTGGAGGACGGCCGCCAGCCGCGGCTGCAGGGCCGGGAGCAGTGCGAACCCCTCCGCGCTGCCGGCCAGCGGCAGGACGTGGTCGGCGGCGCGGCCGTGCCGGGCGCCCGCGGTGGCGCGGGCACGGGCGTCGTGGTCGGCGCGCGGGTACCGGCCGAGCCCGTCGAGGGTCGCGACGAGGCGGTCGCGCAGCCACGTCGGCGGGCCGTCGGAGAGCACGTTGACCGCGAAGTCGACGAGTCCGTCGGTGGCCTCGGCGTCGCCGTGGTGCCGCAGGTCGTGCGCACCCGGCTCGCCGGGACCGTGACCGCCCGGGAGCTGATCGAACGACATCCGGTCACCCTACGGCGGGCCCCGGGCGCCTTCCCGCACCACCCGACCGGGGCGGGGGGTGGGCCGCGGCACTGCCGGATCGGCGACAATGGCCGACAATGTCCGCCGTCAGCGTCGACGTCCGTGCCCGCGCTCCCCGGGAGGAATCAACGTGAACGTCGTGTTCGTCTGTACCGGAAACATCTGCCGGTCGCCGATCGCGGAGAAGATGCTCGCCGGCGAGGTCGAGGCGATCGGCCTGTCCGACCGCGTCCGGGTCGGCAGCGCGGGCACCGGGCACTGGCACATCGGGCAGCCGATGGACGAGCGTGCGGCCGAGGTGCTGGCCGGGCACGGCTACGACACCGCACACAGCGCCCGCCAGGTCGACTCCGAGACCCTGTCCGCGGACCTGCTGATCGCCCTGGACTCCGGGCACCTGCGGTCCCTGCAGCGGTCGGTGCCGGACCCGAAGCGGGTGCGGCTCCTCCGCTCGTTCGACCCGGACGCACCCGACGGCGCCGAGGTCCCCGACCCGTACTACGGCGGCCCGGACGGCTTCGGCGAGGTCTACGAGATGCTCGCGGCCGCCCTGCCCGGCCTCGTCGAGCACGTCAAGCGCCACGCGTGAGACCTGCCGACGTCGAGCGGCTCACCGGCCGCACGGTCGTCGCCGGGCTCGGCGGGCACCCGCCGCGGTTCGACCTGGACGGGGCGGGCGCCGTCGTCGTGAAGGACGGGGCGGGCGACCCCGGGTCGATCGCCGCGGAGGCGGCGGGGCTGCGCTGGCTCGACGTGCCGGGCGGACCGGCCGTCCCACCGGTGTTCGGCCACGACGACACGCTGCTGGTCACCGGGTTCGTCCCGGCGGGCCGCCCGTCGGCCGGCGCCGCCGCCCGGCTCGGCCGCCGGCTCGCCGCCCTGCACGCCGCCGGCGCCGCCGCGTTCGGCGCGGCACCGCCCGGTGGCCCGGAGCAGGCGTGGATCGGGCACACCGGCATGCGCAACACCCCGCACGACGGCCCGTGGGGCGACTGGTTGGCCGCCGATCGGGTGCTCCCCTACCTGCGTACCGCGCGCGACCGCGGCGTCGTCGACCCGGCGGGCGCCGCGACCGTCGAGCAGGTCTGCGAGCGGATCGGCGACCTCGCCGGGCCGGACGAGCCGCCCGCCCGGCTGCACGGTGACCTGTGGTCGGGCAACGTGCTGTGGGCCGCCGACGGCGACGCCCGGCTGATCGACCCGGCCGCGCACGGCGGGCACCGCGAGTCCGACCTGGCGATGCTGGACCTGTTCGGGCTCCCGCACCTGGACACACTGCTCGGCGCCTACGACGAGACCGCCCCGCTCGCCGGCGGGTGGCGCGACCGGATCCCGCTGCACCAGCTGTTCCCGCTGCTCGTGCACGCCGTCCTGTTCGGCGGCGGCTACGGCGGGCAGGCCGTCGCGGCGGCCCGGGAGGCGCTGGCGCGCTCGTGAGTGGATCGTTCGGTCCGGACCGAAGGATCCACTCACGAGCGGCGGAGCCGCCTAGTACCCGCGCAGCGGGAAGCCGGCGCTCTTGTCGTCGTTCAGCTTCACGCCCAGCACCTGGTGGAGCTGGATGTTGTTGAGCTCGAACCCGAGCCGGCAGGCGGCCATGTAGAGCCGCCACACCCGCGCCCGGCCGACACCGACCTCGGCGACGGCGTCGGTCCAGTTGCGCTCCAGGTTGGTGCCCCAGTCCCGCAGCGTCATCGCGTAGTGCTCGCGCAGGTTCTCCTCGTGCCGGATCTCGAACCCGGCCTCGTTCATCGCCGTGACCAGCGTGCCGACCGGCTCCAGCTCGCCGTCCGGGAAGACGTAGCGGTGGATGAACGGGTCGGTGTGGCGGTGGTCGGGCTTGAACGGCTGGGTGATGCAGTGGTTCAGCATCCGGCCGCCGGGGCGCAGCTTGGCCTGCATCGCCTGGAAGTAGGAGTCCAGGTTCGCCTTGCCGATGTGCTCGGTGAGGCCGATCGAGGACACCGCGTCGTAGATGCCGTCCGGCACGTCGCGGTAGTCGAGGTGCCGGACCTCGGCGAGGTCACCGAGGCCCTGGCGCTCGATCTCGGCCTGCGCCCACTCCGCCTGTTCCTTCGACAGCGTGACGCCCAGCGCGCGCACACCGTGCTCCTTCGCGGCGTGCCGGACCATCCCGCCCCAGCCGCAGCCGACGTCGAGCAGGCGCGTCCCCGGCTGCAGGTCCAGCTTCTGCGCGACCAGCTCGTACTTGGCCGCCTGTGCGGTCTCCAGGGACGCGTCGGCGTCCGGGTAGGCGGCACAGGTGTACGTCATGGACGGACCGAGCACGAACTCGTAGAACCGGTTCGAGACGTCGTAGTGGTGCGAGATCGACTGCGAGTCCCGCCGCTTCGAGTGCAGCAGCCCCTTCGGACGCGCCTCGAGGTCCGGCGGCGGCATCCGGTGCTCCCGCCAGTACGGCAGCAGTCGCCGCGCCAGCCACAGCTGGTCCTTGCGCGGGATCGAGTGCAGCGTCACCTCGGCCATCGAGCGCAGCGCCGTGTAGAGGTCACCCTCGACGTCGATCTCCTCGGTCACGTACGCGCGGGCCAGTCCGAGCGACCCCGGCGCGCTCACCAGCCGTGCCATCGCCCGGGGCGACCGGACCCTCAGCGTCACCGGCGCGTCGGCCGGACCGGTGTGCGATCCGTCGAACGCCTCCACCCGCAGGTCCCGCGCCGACCCCAGCACCCGGGACAGGATCCCGGCCACCGGCTCCGTCGTCGCGGCCCGTCGTTCCAGCACTCCCGTCATCGCCGAACCCTCCCCTTCGTAGCGCCGCCGGCCCCACGTCCTAGCGGCCGGTCACCTTGCGGTACAGGTCGGGCGCACGTCCCTCGGGGTCGTACCGCCGCTTCACCGCGCGGTAGGCGTCCCCGTTGTAGTGCGCCCAGAACTCGTCCTCGCCGTAGTGCACGGTCGAGTACAACGACTTGTGCCCGCCCAGGTCCGCGACCGCGGCCTCGAGCAGACGGTTGTGTGCCCACGGGTCGCCGGGCTTCTCGGGCACCGAGGACCAGAACCCGACGTTGACGTAGAGCCGGCCCGGCTCCATCGGGTACAGCGGCCACGACCGGTCACCGCGCAGCTTCAGCGGGCACAGCCACACCGGCGAGATCCCGATCTCGCGGTGGAAGAACTCGAGGAACTCGGGGAGCCGCTCGACCGGGATCTCGACGTCCTGGACGACCATCTCCTCGGCCGTCCCGCCGAGAGCCTCACGGACCCGGTTCGACGCCCCGTGGCGCTGGTCGAGCGCGACCAGCCTGCGGTAGACGTCCGAGCGCCGGTAGCGGCGCGGCCAGAACCGGCGCACCAGGGGCTGCTGGACGCCGAAGGCACGCGAGCACCAGAACCAGTCCGGGTCCCAGCGCCAGATGTAGTCGTGCGCGGTGAGGTGGTCGACCGGGCGGCGTTGCAGCGACCGGTAGAAGACCTCCTGCCCGGTGTAGTCGGAGATCCGCGCGCCCGGCATCGGGGCGTCGACGAACTCGCCCGTCGTGAGGTACTGCTCCCCCGCGCCGAACACGACACCGTCGAGGAAGTCGACACCGCTCGCGGCGAGCTCGCCGATCGCGGCCGTCGCCTGCCCGGCCGTCGGGTAGCGGTGGTGGGTGAGCTTCACGAACGGACGCACGGGTTGGAGCTCGACGACGAGGCGCACCGCGTAACCGAGCGTGCCGTAGGAGTTGGGGAACGCCGCGAACAGGTCGGCGTGCTCGCCGTCGGGGGTGACGTGCAGCAGCTCCCCGGCGGGGGTGAGCACGTCCATCTCCCGCACCGACTCGTGCGGCAGACCGTGCCGGAACGACGTCGACTCCACCCCGAGCCCGGTGACGGCGCCGCCGAGGGTGATCGTCTTGAGCTGGGGGACGACGAGCGGCATCAGCCCGTGGGCGAGCGTCGCGTCGACGATCGTCTCGTAGGTCGCCATGCCCTGGACCTCGGCGGTGCGGGCGTCCGGGTCGACGGCCAGCACGCCGTCCAGCGCGGAGGTGTCGAGCCGGCGGGCGCCGCGGCCGGTGTCGCGGTCCCCGAACCGGAACAGGTTCGACGACGGTTTGCCCAGCTGGACCCGCCCCGCGGCGGACCGGACGCGGCGCATCTCGTCCACCGCCGCGTCGTGTGCGGCCCGGGATGCGGGTGCTGATGGCGCCACCATGGTGCAGACGATAGACCCCGATCGTTTGCGACGCTCACGATTTTCCCCGGACGTGCGTCACACCGTGAAACGGTCCCGGTCCGGCGCGCGGCACCGGTGGCGGCGTGGTGTCATCGCGCCTGTGGCACACAGCAATGAGAACCCCGCACAGAACGTGACCTTCCCGTCCGCCGCGGGCACCGCGCACGGCTACCTGAAGCTGCCCGAGTCGGGATCCGGGCCGGGCGTCGTCGTGATCCAGGAGTGGTGGGGGCTGACCGACCACATCGTCGACGTGACCGACCGCCTGGCCGCCGAGGGCTTCGTCGCACTGGCCCCCGACCTCTACGGCGGCCGCACCACCCACGACTCCGACGAGGCCGGGACGCTGATGGGCGAACTCCCCGTGCAGCAGGCCGCGACCGACCTCGGCGGCGCCGTGCAGTTCCTGCTCGACCACGACGCCGTCACCTCGGAGACCGTCGGCAGCATCGGCTTCTGCATGGGCGGCGGGTTCGTCCTGGTCCTGGCCGCGCAGCAGCCGCACAAGGTGAGTGCCGCCGTGCCGTTCTACGGCGTGCTGGGCGAGGACTACCCGAGCTTCGGGCAGCTGACGGCCGCGGTGCAGGGCCACTTCGGCCGCGACGACCAGATGGCCGACCCCGCCTCGGTCGAGAAGCTCGCCGAGCGGATCGAGCGGGAGTCCGGCCGGAAGCCCGAGTTCCACCAGTACCCGGCCGGCCACGCCTTCTTCAACGACGAGAACCTCATGGGCACCTACGACCGTGAGCAGGCCGGGATCGCCTGGGGCCGTGCCGTGCAGTTCCTGCGCGAGCAGGTGAGGTAGACCGGCGGCTCAGCGGCCCCGGCCGGCGAGGTCCCGGGCCAGCGCCGGGTAGGCGCGGGGCCCGACGGTCCGGTGCACCCGCTCGGCCGCGGCGGTGAGCCCGGCGTGCTCGCCCGCCGTGAGCGCGAGCTCCGCGGCGGCCGCGTTCGACTCCAGCTGCGCGACGCTCGACGCCCCCGGGATCGCGACCGTGTTCGGGTGGTGCACCACCCACGCCAGCGCGACCTGGGCGGGCGTCGCGCCGTGCGCCGACGCGACGTCGCGCAGGGCGTCGAGCAGCGGGCGCAGCGCCGCGAGGTTGTCCGGCAGCCACGCGGTGTTGCGGCGGATCGTGTTCGACGGCCGGTGCGTCCCGTCGTAGCGGCCGGTGAGCAGGCCCTGCGCCAGCGGGCTGTAGGCCATGACGATCCGGCCGTGCGACGCCGCGTGCGGCACCCGGTCGGCCGCGGGTCCCCGGCGCAGCAGGCTGAACTCCACCTGGTCGGACAGCACCGGGGCGCCGAGCGCGGCCTCCGCGGACCGCCAGCGGTCCAGCGAGTACGCCGAGACCCCGGCCTCGCGCACCAGGCCGATCCGCTGCAGCGCGGCCATCCCGCGCATCGCGGAGACGTCGCCGAGCACCGGGTGCGGCTTGTGGATCTGGTAGAGGTCCAGGGTGGACACCCCGAGCCGCGCCGCCGACGCCACCGCACGCTGCTGCAGGACCGGCCCCAGCGGCAGGACCGGCAGGAACTTCGTGGCGACGACGACGCCGTCGGTCCCGCCGGAGGCCCGCAGCGCGTCACCGAGGATCCGCTCGCTCCGCCCGAGGCCGTACATCTCGGCGGTGTCGAACACCGTGATGCCGAGCTCGCGGGCGCGGGCGACGATCCGCCCGGCCTCCCGGACGAGGTCCGCGCCGTAGCCCCACTCGGTGGAGCCGAACTGCCAGGTGCCGAGGCCGATCACCGACCACGGCGTACCGGTGGTCCCGGGGACGTCGAGATACCGCACCAGCGCGATTGTTCCCGACGTCCCCGGGCCACCGCCCGTGCGGACCCCTCGACTACCGCACGGGAGCCCCCGGGCCGAGCGGGATCCCCAGCGCCCACCAGGTGAAGAACAGCAGGGTCCAGACCGCCGTCATCGCGACGGCCAGCGGCAGCGTGTACGACGCGAGCGTCCCGATCCCCGCGCTGCGCCGGTAGCGCTGCAGGAACCCCAGTGCCATCACGAAGTACGGGCTCATCGGGGTGATCGCCGTCGAGCCGGAGTCGGCGATGCGGAACAGCGCCTGCGTCGTCTCCGGTGGGACGTGCACCAGCATGAGCATCGGCACGATCACCGGCGCCGCGATCGACCACATCGCCGAGCCGCTGGTGACCATCACGTTCACCACGGTGAGCACGGCCAGCACCATGAGGAACACGACCGGGATCGGGATCCCGGTGGTCCGCAGGGCGTCCGCGGCGACGACGGCGAGCACGTCCCCCACGTGCGACCAGTCGAAGTACGCGAGGAACTGGGCGATCGCGAAGAACAGCGCCAGCACCGGTGCCATCTGCCGGATGCCGTCGGCCATCAGCTTCGGGACGTCGCCCGCGGAGGTGATCGTCCCGGCGCGGCGGCCGTAGACGATGCCGAGCAGGCCGAACAGCAGCGCGATCACCGCGCCGATGCCCTCGATCAGCGGGGACTCGACGATCCCCCCGTCCGCACCACGCAGCGGCGACGACGACGGCAGCACCGCCGCCGTCAGCAGGACCAGCGCACCCAGCAGCACCCAGCCGGTGCGGTGCAGCGCCGCGCGCTCGGCGGGCTCCAGGGAGAGCCGGCCGAGGTCGTCGTCCGGGGCGTCCGGGTCGACGCCGAGGTCGGGCCGCCTGCTCAGCACCAGCCGGGTCATCAGGGTGATCACCACCGCCAGCACGAGCGACGACGCGATGTTGAAGAACCAGTTGCTCACCGGCGAGACCGTCACCGCTGGATCGACGATCCGCGCCGCCGCGGTGGTGATCCCGGCGAAGATCGCGTCGTTGGGGGTCGGGACCGGGCTGGCGTCGTAGCCCGACGCGATCGCGGTGTAGGCGACGACGATGCCGAGGATCGGCGAGCGCCCGACCGCCCGGAACGCGAGCCCGCCGAGCGGGACCAGGATGACGTAGGCCGCGGCCGACGCGACGTGCGCGACGGTCCCGGCGAAGGCGACCGCGAACACCACGAGCGACGCCGGCACCCGCGCCACGCCGACCCGCATCGCCGCGGCCAGCAGCCCGCTGCGCTCCGCGACCGCGACGCCCATGATCACGGTGACGATCGTGGCCATCGGCGGGAACTCGGCGAAGTTGTCGATCATCGACGAGACGGCCATGGCGACGCCGTCACCGGAGAGCAGGTTGCGCACGGCCACCGGCTCGCCGTCGGGCGCGATCACCGACACCCCGGCGGCGGCGAGCCCGGCACTGATCACGGCGAGGATCGCGGACAGCACCCAGAACAGCCAGAACGGGTGCGGGAGCGCGTTGCCGACCCGCTCGACGACGGCCATCGCCCGCACGATGCGGGGCAGTTCCGCCGACCCGGTGTCGCGGGCCTCCTCCAGCGGGGCGCTCACGACCGGCCCAGCCCGAAGAACGCGCCGATCAGGTCCGTCGCACGGACCGTCTGCGTGGTCGTCCCACCGCCGGAGTACGCGGTCGCGCCCGGCCAGGTGTGCCCGCCGCCGTCGACGGCGACGTGCCCGACCCGGGCTCCCCCGTCACAGCCGTCGAAGCGCTGCACCGTCACGTCCGGTTCGATCCGCCGGGTCGCGGGGACGGGGTCGCAGCCGTCGCGGCGGGCCCACCCGGCGACCGTGTCCGGGATCGCGGGCAGGCCGCGGCCGACGTCGCCGGTGTAGGGGATCGTCGCGTCACCGGTGCCGTGCACGAACAGTGCCGGGACCGGGCGGCCGGGGTCGCACGGCGGCTCACCCGCCCGGTAGTACGCGCCCGCCACCGGGGCGATCGCCGCGATCCGGTCCGGCAGCCGGCAGGCGAGGATCTCGGTGAAGCCGCCCCCGTTGGACTTGCCGGTCGCGAAGGTCCGGTCGTCGTCGAGGCACAGGTCGGCGCCGAGGTCGTCGATCAGGTCGCCGGTGAAGGCGACGTCGTCCACCCCGGGCGCGGAGTACGGCGCGCCCTGCCAGGACCGCTTGCCCTCCCCGCCCGGGACGCCGTCGGAGTAGGCGACGACAGCCGGGAGCCCGGACAGCCCGGAGAAGCCCTCCGTCTCGGCGCCGCTGTTGCCGCGGCCGTGGAAGACCAGGACGAGTGGCCAGGCGCGGTCCGGCGAGTAGTCCTCGGGCAGGTGGACGCGGACGGAGCGGTCGAGACCGCCGCTCGCCGTCGTGCGGACGGCCGTGGTGCCGGGCTGCTGCGGGGCGGGCCTGCCGCAGCCCGTGCCGCCCGGCGTGGCCGGGTCGTCCGCCGCGCCGGCCGGGGCGGCGCCAGCGGTCCCGGCGCCGATCGTCAGGCAGGTCGCGACCGCGGCCAGGGTGGCCACCGCGCCGCACAGGCGTCGTGGTCGGGTCGTTCCGGACATGCTGGTCCCCTTCGGACGGCGTCGTCGACGGCCGGTGGTCGTCCCCGCCCGGTCGCGCCGGGGCAGGGCGGCTCGGCGGGACGCCGGACGACGCCCCGCGGTGCGGGAGTGCTGTGTCGGAGTGCTGGTGGCTCCTGGTCGGAGGGTGGGCGTCAGGCCTTCAGCCAGGCCGTGACGAAGTCGGTGATCCGGTCGACGATCGCGGTGACGATCGCCTCGCCGTGCTCCGGATCGGCCCGGCGGGGGTCGCCGAGGACCCCGCTGCCGGACAGGCGGTCGTAGCCCACGGTGAGCTTCGGACCGCCGCGCCACCGGGCCAGCCCGCCCAGCGCGTCCAGCTCGGAGAGCCGGGTCGTCCCGGCGACCAGACGGTCGGTGTGCACCAGGTGCGGTGCCACCGCCAGCATCTGCGCCGTCTCGGCCTGCCCGCTGTGCCCGGAGACCTCCGGCGGGCCGGACGCCGCGACCACGTCCGCGGCGAGCGGGGTGAGGGGGCTCCACGCGAACTGCAGGTCGGGCCGGGTGACGAGCAGGTCCTGCGCGACCGTCCCGAGCGTCGCGTCGTTCCCGCCGTGCCCGGTGACGACGAGGATCCTGCGCCAGCCGTGCCGGTAGAGGCCGTCGACGTAGTCGCCCAGCACCGCGGCGAACGTGGCGGTGGACAGGCTGACCGTCCCGGCGAACGCGAGATGGTGCGGTGAGACGCCCACCGGCAGCGACGGCCCGATCACCGCGCGCCCGCCGAGCCGCTGCGCGACCCGGTCGGAGACGGCCTCGGCCCGGACCAGGTCCGTCGCGAGCGGCAGGCCGGGGCCGTGCTGCTCGAACGCCCCCGCCGGGACGAGCACGACCGGACTGTCGACGACCGCGGCCGCCGCCTCGGTGGTCGTCATCTCCGCGAGCCGGTGGGTGCTCATGCGCGCACCGCCGCGGCGATCGACTCGAGGTGCTGCCGGGTGAGGCGCTCGGCCCGGGCGGGATCGCCGTCCCGGACCGCCTCCAGCAGCTCGACGTGCTCGGCGTGGTCGCGCTCGCGGTCGTCGTAGCGGTGCCGGATCTCGATCTGGTCCCGCGCCCGGACGTGCAGCAACGCCTCGACCGTCTCCCGCAGCAGCGCGTTGCCGCTGGTGGCGGCGAGCGCGACGTGGAAGTGCACCGCCGGGCGGAGGTCGCCCCGCGGCGGGTGCAGCGCGTTGGTGACGCTGTCGGTCAGCAACCGCAGGCCGTCGGCGTCGCGGGTCCGGGCGGCGGCCGCGGCGATCGGCGGTTCGACGACCAGCCGGGCCTCCACCAGTTCGAGCACGGTGCCCGGGGTGCTGAGCGGCCGGTGCGGGTTGGCGAGGAGCCGCCGGTCCACGCCGTCGCCGACGTAGGTGCCCGAGCCGTGCCGGAACTCCACCGCGCCGGTGGCCTCCAGCCTGCGCAGCGCCTCGCGGACGGTCGGGGTGGTGACCTCGAACCGCTTCGCGAGGTCCCGGGACGACGCCAGCTGGTCCCCCGGCGCCAGACCCTCACCCCGGATGATCTGCAGGATGTCGTCGGCCAGGCGCTCGGACAGCGTCTCCCCCGTGCTCATAAAGTGACTAAATCACTTAGTGAGCTAGTCGGTCAAGCGCAAACGGGAGCATCGACCGCAGCCGCTCGCTCATGCCCTGCACGCTCTGCGGCCGACCGGCCGACCGGCCGACCGGCCGACCGGCGGGCCGGCGGGCCGGACTCGCGACCCGACTCCCCGCCGCACCTCGCCGCCGCACCCCACGACCGCCCGGCGCACCCGGTCACGGTGCGCCGCACCCCACGCGACGGGTGCCACAAGCCACGACACGGTGCGCCGGGCGGCCGTGGGGTGCCGGAGGCCGCCGGGGACAGGTGCTGCAGGCCCCGGCCCGGGTGCGGCGGCCCGCGAGGGGCGGGGTCCGGCGCCGGTCGTGGGGTCAGGCGCTGGTGGCGGTGTCCGGCTCGTCGGCGGCGGGGCCGTCCCAGTCGGACAGGGCCCGGTCCAGCTCGGGCCAGGTCGTGTCCCGGGCCCGACGCCCGGTGAGCACACCCAGGTGCCCGCCCGGCGACGTCGAGAACCGCACCTCCGGACTCCCCGACAGCAGCGGCACCGCGCCGCGGACGGCCTTGAGCGGCGCGATCACGTCGTCCCGCCCGGCGACGACGAGGACCGGCACGTCGACGTCGGACAGCTCGACGTCCCGCCCGGCCAGCCGCAGCCCGCCGGACGCGAGGTCGTTGCTGCGCAGCAGCAGGTGGAAGATCTGCCCGAACACGCGGCCGGGATAGCCGTGCATGTTGTTCATCAGGTGGTCGACGGCCTCGATCTGGGCCAGGCAGTCGCGGTCGTCGATCCGGGACAGGACGGCGAGCGGCCGGGTCACCAGCTTGTCGACGGCGGTCAGCTGGAACGCCCAGCTCACGACCGGCGCCGGGAAGCTCCCGACCCCCTTGTAGATCGAGGAGATCAGCCGGCCGCCGGTGACCTGGGCGAGCGGGCGCAGCGGCGCCACCAGCGGCACCCGGGAGATGTCGACCGGCGTCCCGATCGCGGACACGCTCCGCACCGGCAGTGGTGACCGTTCCCGCACCGCGGCGGCGACCGTCAGCAACGCGAAGATGCCGCCCAGCGACCAGGCGACCAGATGGACGTCGTCGCCCTCGCTCGCGGCGATCTCCCGGATCGTCGCCGGGAGCAGCTCGTCGACCCAGTGCTCCATGCCGAGCGAGCGGTCGGAGAAGGACTTGGGCCCGTAGTCGATCAGGTAGACGCTGCGGCCCTGGAGCAGGAGGTGCTCGACCAGCGAGCAGCCGCGCCGCAGGTCGTAGGCGAAGTCGGGCGCACCCAGCGGTGGCACCAGCAGGACCGGTGCCCCGGGCGAGGGGTCCACACCGGACAGCGGCCGGTAGCGGTAGAGGATCGCCGACGGCGAGCCGACGAGCGCCTCCCGCGGCATCCGCTCGAGATCGGCGAGATGCCCGACGACCGTCCGGTCCCAGACGTTGGCGACGGCGTCGACGAAGTGCACGGGCGCACCCTACGGCACGCGGGGGTCACCGTCGGCCCGCGAGGACGCCGTGGGTTACCGGCCGGTATGTGAGACTCCCGACCATGCAGCGCGACATCTTCGACGACGAACACGACGCGTTCCGGGACCTGTGCCGCACCTTCATCGCGAAGGAGATCCTCCCCCACCACGACCGGTGGGAGGAGGAAGGACAGGTCGACCGGGAGATCTGGCGGACCGCGGGCGCCGCGGGCCTGCTCGGCATGGGGGTCCCCGAGGAGTACGGCGGCGGCGGGGTCGACGACTTCCGCTACAACGCCGTCCTCGACGAGGAGATCGTCGCCGCCGGGACCAGCGGGATCGGGTTCCCGCTCCACAACGACGTCGTCCAGCCCTACTTCCTGCGGCTCGCGAACGAGGAGCAGAAGCAGCGCTGGCTGCCCGGGTTCTGCTCCGGTGACCTGATCACCGCGATCGCGATGACCGAGCCCGGCACCGGATCCGACCTGCAGGGCATCGCCACCAACGCCAAGCAGGACGCGGACGGCGACTGGATCCTCAACGGGTCCAAGACGTTCATCACCAACGGCATCCTCGCCGACCTGGTGATCGTCGTGGCGAAGACCGACCCGGACGCCAAGCACCTCGGCTTCACCCTGTTCGTGGTCGAGCGCGGGATGGAGGGCTTCGAGCGCGGCCGACGGCTCAAGAAGGTCGGGATGAAGGCGCAGGACACCGCGGAGCTGTCCTTCACCGACGTCCGGGTGCCCGACGCGAACCGGCTCGGCGAGGTCGGGCAGGGCTTCGTCTACCTGATGCAGAACCTCGCCCAGGAGAGGCTGTCGATCGCCGTCGCCTCGGCGGCCGGCGCCGAGGCCGCGGTGCGGATGACGCTGGAGTACACCAAGGACCGCAAGGCCTTCGGGCGTCCGGTGTCGAACTTCCAGAACACCCGGTTCGAGCTGGCCGAGATGGACACCGAGGCCTCGATCGCGCGGATCTTCGTGGACCGCTGCATCCGCCAGCACGTCGAGTCCGAGCTGTCCGTCCCGGACGCGGCGAAGGCGAAGTGGTGGACCTCGGACCTGCAGAACCGGGTCGTCGACCGCTGCGTCCAGCTGCACGGCGGGTACGGCTACATGCTCGAGTACCCGATCGCCCGCGCCTTCGTCGACTCCCGCGTCCAGGCGATCTACGGCGGCACGAACGAGATCATGAAGGAGATCATCGGCCGGTCGCTGATCGGGTAGGGCTCGTGAGTGGAAAAGTGGGCCTGGACCCGCTTTTCCACTCACAGGCGCGCCAGCGCCTGCCCGATATCGGCCACGAGATCCCGCGGGTCCTCCAGCCCGACCGAGAGCCGCAGGTGCCCGAGGCGCCGGAAGTCCGGCGGGAAGTGCGCGGCCCGGCCCTCGGAGCCGGCGCCGACGTGCACGACCAGCGACTCGTCGTGCCCGAGCGACACCGCCGAGGTGATGACCCGCAGGTGCGCGACGAAGCGGTTCTGCAGTTCCGGCGGCCCGTCGAGGGCGAAGGCGAGCATCCCGCCGAATCCGCCGTCGAGGGTGCGGGCGGCCAGCTCGTGCTGGGGGTGCGACGCCAGGCCCGGGTAGGCGACGTAGGCGACCCGCGGCTCCGACTCCAGGAACCGGGCCACGACCAGAGCGTTCTCGCAGTGCGCCCGCATCCGCATCGGCAGGGTCACCGCGCCGCGCGCGATCAGCCAGGCGTTGAACGGGCTGATCACTCCCCCGGCGTCGACCATCGCGTCCGCCCGGATCCGGTCCACCAGCTCGCGCGCCCCCAGCACGGCGCCGCCCATCGCGTCGCCGTGCCCGTTGACGTACTTCGTCAGCGAGTGGACGACGAGATCGGCTCCGCGCTCGAGCGGGCGCTGCAGCACCGGTGTGGCGAACGTGGCGTCCACCGAGAGCAGTGCGCCGTGGGCGTGCGCGACCGCGGCGACGGCGTCGACGTCGGCGATCCGGGTCGTCGGGTTCGCCGGGGTCTCGACGTGCACGAGCCGGGTCCCGGGCCGCATCGCCGCCCGCACCGCCCCCGGGTCGGAGGAGTCCACCAGCGTCGCGGTGATCCCGTACCGGTCCGGGAGCAGCTCGGTCAGGAGCCGGTGGGTCGCGACGTAGGTGACGTCCGAGCTGACGACGTGGTCGCCGGAGCGCAGGAACGTGAAGAACACCGCGTGCAGGGCCGCCACACCGGACGCCAGCGCGACGGCGGCGCAGCCGCCCGGCACCGCCCCGGCGGGGTCCTCCAGGGCGACGAGCTTGTCCTCCAGCCAGCCCTGGTTCGCCCCGCCGTTGCGGGTGTAGAGCCGGGTGGTGGTGCCCGACCAGTCCAGGTCGGACGGGTCCTCGGGCAGCGCGTAGGAGTTCGCGGCGACGATCGGACGCCGGATCGCGCCGGTGCCGGGGTCGACGTCGTTTCCGGCGTGCACCGCACGCGTCGCGAGGTGGGGCGGCCGGTCGTCGTGGGTCACCCGCCGATCCTGCCCCTCAGTGCTCGGCGACCGGCTCCGGGGCCCGCAGCGACGGCCCGGCGTCGGGCACGACGAGCGGGGTGCCGGTCACCGGGTCCGGGATGACCCGGGCACGCAGCCCGAACACCTCGGCCAGGAGTTCCTCGGTGATCACCTCGGACGGCGTCCCCGCGGCGACGATCCGGCCGTCCTTCATGGCGACCAGCTGGTCCGCGTAGCGGGCGGCCAGGTTCAGGTCGTGCAGCACCATGACGACGGTGCGCCCGCCCTCGGACTGCAGCCGCCGCACGAGCTCCAGCACGTCGACCTGGTGGGCCAGGTCGAGGAACGTGGTCGGCTCGTCGAGGAGCAGCAGGTCGGTCTCCTGGGCCAGCGCCATGGAGATCCACGCCCGCTGGCGCTGACCGCCGGACAGCTCGTCGACCGGGCGGTCGGCGAGGTCCTCGAGCCCGGTCCAGGCCAGCGCGTCGGCGACGGCGCGCTCGTCGTCGCCGGACCACTGGCGGTACCAGGCCTGGTGCGGGTGCCGCCCGCGGGCGACCAGGTCGCCGACGGTCAGGCCCTCGGGGGCCAGCGGCGACTGCGGCAGCACACCGAGGACCCGCGCGACCTCCTTGGTCGGGGTCTGGTCGATCCGCTTGCCGTCGAGCAGCACCTGCCCGGAGCGGGCCGGAAGCAGCCGGGCCAGTGCGCGGAGCACGGTCGACTTCCCGCAGCCGTTCGGGCCGATCACGGTGGTGACCCGCCCGGGCAGCACGTCGAGGTCGAGGTCCTCGACGATCGTGCGGTCGCCGTAGCCGAGGCTGACCCCGTCGGCGCGGAGCCGGACGACCCCGGGTTCGACCGGGGCGCCCTGGGTGGTCGTCCGGTCCTCCAGATACGCGGTCATGCGCGGGCCTCCTGACGGGCGCGGGCGAGCAGGAACAACAGGTACGGCGCACCGAGCACCGCCGTGACGATGCCGACCGGGAGCTCGACGGAGCCGAGCGCGGTACGGGCGATGAGGTCCGCGGTGACGGTGAGCGCGGCGCCGAGCACCAGCGAGACCGCGAGCGGCGGGCTGCCGACCCGGCAGATCCGGCGGGCGATCTGCGGGCACACCAGCGCGACGAACGCGATCGGGCCCGCGGCCGCCGTCGCCACCGACGCGAGACCGACGGCCACGAACAGCAGCCCGGTGCGGGCGTGGTTCACCCGGATCCCGATGCCGCGCGCGGTGTCGTCGTCGAACCGCAGGCCGCCGAGCTGGTGGGCGAGGACCAGCGCCAGCGGCACGAGGACCGCCATCGCGATCGAGAGCGGGACGACCTCGTTCCAGCTGCGGGCGTTGAGGCTGCCGTTGAGCCAGACCTGGGCCTGCGCGGCCTGGTAGATCTGCGCCACTGTCAGCAGCCACTGCACGGCCGCGACGAGCACCGCCTGGATGCCGATGCCGATCAGCACCAGCCGGTAGCCCTGGATGCCGCGGCGCCAGGCCAGCACGTAGACCAGGGTCGAGCTGACGAGTCCGCCGAGCAGCGCCGCGAGCGGGATGCCGAGCGAGGCGAACCAGCCACCGACCCCGGCGGCCCCGGCGGCCCCGCCGCCGAGCACGATCACGAACACCGCGGCGGCACCCGCACCCCACTGGACGCCGATGATGTCCGGGCTGGCGAGCGGGTTGCGTGCGACGGACTGCAGGATCGCGCCCGACACCGCGAGCGCCCCGCCGACCAGCGCGCCGGTCAGCGTGCGCGGCAGCCGGAGCTCCAGCACGACCAGCTGCTGGCCGGCGTCGCCACCGCCGAACAGCGTGGCGAGGACATCGGTGATGGCGATCGGGTAGTCGCCGCGGCCCATGTTGGCGGCGGCGGCGAGCAGCAGCACCGCCGCCGTCACCGCCAGGACGATCAGCGGGCGCGGGCGCAGGACGCCGGAGAACCGGCCGACCCGCAGCGGGCGGCGCCCCGCGACCGCCGGGGCCTCGGGCTCGCGGACCTCGGCGGGGGCGCTCACACCGCCCCCAGCTTCCGGCGGCGCACGAGCGCGATGAAGAACGGTCCGCCGATCAGTGCCACGACGATGCCCACCTGCAGCTCCCCGGGGCGGGCCACGACCCGTCCCACGACGTCGGCCAGCAACAGCAGCACCGCTCCCGCGAGCGCGGAGGCCGGCAGCAGCCACCGGTGGTCGGGCCCGGTGAAGGCACGGACCACGTGCGGCACGATCAGCCCGAGGAAGGTGATCGGGCCGCAGGCCGCGGTCGCGGCCCCGGCCAGCAGGGTGATCGCGACGACGCCGACGATCCGGGTCCGGCGCACCGAGTGCCCCAGCGAGGTGGCGACGTCGTCGCCCAGCGACAGCGCGTTCAGCGCGGGCGCGCTGGCCAGCGCGAGCACCACGCCGATGACGATGAACCAGACCACCTGGCCGCCCACGGCCGCGTCCCGCCCGGCGAGCGAGCCGACCACCCAGAACCGGTAGGCGTCGAGGCTGGTCTCGTCGAGCAGCACGATCGACGACGTGAACGCCTGCAGCAGGAAGGTCACCGCGGCGCCGGCGAGCGCGAGCGACACCGGGGTCGCCCCGCCGGGCGCCCGGGTCCCGACCACGAACACCGTCACGCTGGCGACGAGCGCACCGGCGAAGGCGAACCAGACGTAGCCGAACAGGCTGGTGACACCGAACAGGTAGATCCCGCAGACGACGAAGAAGGCTGCGCCGGCGTTCACGCCGAGCAGGCCGGGGTCACCGAGCGGGTTGCGGGTGAAGCCCTGCACCAGCGCACCGGCGAGGCCGAGCGCGACGCCCACCAGCAGGCCGAGCAGCGTGCGGGGGATCCGCAGCGAGCGGATCACCACGTCGTTCTCGGAGCCGGTCGGCGCGAACAGGGCGGAGAACACCTCGTTCACGGGGATGACCTTGGTCCCGATGGCGATGCTCGCCAGCACCGCGACGACCAGGGCGCCGGCGAGCAGGGCGAGGCCGGTCAGGCGCCGGCGCCGCAGCGAGCGCTTCGGCGGGGCGGGCGCCCCGGTGGAGCGGGACCGGACGGGGATCGCGTTCACCTGACTGCGGTCCTCCTGCACGTCGTTCGTCCACGCACGCACCCGTCCGGTGCGGCTCCGCTCACCATAAGTGAGGCTGCCCTACCGCAGAACACCCCGTCGGTCACAGGCCCGTCACACCCGGCATGCTCGGCCGATGCCGCCGCAGCCCCGGGTGACCGCGATCATGGTGTCCTCCCTCGACGGGGCGGTCACCGCAGGCGGGCGGGGATCGCAGGGGCTGAGCACCCCGGCCGACCGCGAGCTGTTCCGCGCACTGCGGCGGGCCACCGGCGTCGTCCTGGTCGGAGCCGGCACGGCGCGCGACGAGGACTACCGCGGTGTCCGGCCGCGCCGGGCCGGCCCCGGGGAGCCGGACCCCGGGCCGCCGCCACCGGTCGCCGTCGTCACCGGATCGGCCGATCTGGACCCGCACGCGGCGTTGTTCACCGACACCGTCACTGCGCCGATCGTGCTCACCACCGCGGACGCCCCCGCGCACCGCCGCGCCGCGCTGTCCGCCGCCGGCGCCGACGTGGCCGTCCTGCCCGATCTCGCCCCCGCGACGCTGCTGGCCGAGCTCGGCCGGCGCGGGCTGCACGACGTGCTCTGCGAGGGCGGTCCGACGCTGCTCGGTGCCCTGGTCGCCGCGGACGCCGTCGACGAGCTGCGACTGACCCTCGTACCGGTCCTCGTCGGCGGTCCCGCCGGGCGGATCGCCAGCGGCCCGGTCGCGGGACCGGCCCGGTCGCTGCGGCCGGCGGGCAGCCGTCAGGCCGACGACGGCACCCTCCTCCTGCACTACATCAGGGAGGGTCACCCGCCGAACGGGTGAACTCGCGTGAGGAATCCGCCGGTCCGGGCATCACACGGGTGACCGCACGACGACCGGCGGCACGGCACACGGCCCCAGGGGCCCGCCGTCCGCGAGAGGAGACGACATGACCAGCAGCACTCCGGCTACCACCTCCGGCGCCGGTCCGGCCAAGATCGGCGACGACACCGGCCAGGGCAAGACCTCGATCGCCGCCTCGGTCGTGCAGAAGATCGCCGGGATCGCCGCCCGCGAGGTGTCGGGCGTCCACTCCATGGGCTCGGGCGCCTCCCGCGCGTTCGGCGCGCTGCGCGAGCGCATCCCGGGCGGCGGCTCGACCGGCGCGTCCAACGTCGCCGGCGTCGCCGTCGAGGTCGGCGAGAAGCAGGCGGCCGTCGACCTGGACCTCGTCGTCGAGTACGGCGTGTCCATCGCCGAGCTCGCCAAGGCGGTCCGGCGCAACGTGATCGGCGCAGTCGAGCGGATGACCGGGCTCGAGGTCATCGAGGTCAACATCTCGGTGAACGACATCCACCTCGCGTCCGAGGACGACGACAAGGACGAGGCGCCGGCGGCGCCCGCCCCGACCGGCCGCGTCGTGGAGTGACCGTGCCGGACCCCTCCCCCGAGTCCCCCGCCGCGGTCGTCACCGGGTCGCCCGGTGCCGCCGCGGTCGCGGCCGAGGCGGAGCGCGACCCGGACCCGGCCACGCTCGCCGAGCTGGTCGCCGGGGCGGTCACCGCGCACCCGTCGGTGGTCCGGCTCGACGGCGGCGTCTTCGGCGCCGTCGCGACCTGGCTGCCGGGGCGCCGGCTGGTCGGGGTACACGTCGGCGGACCGGGCGAGCCGGTGGAGATCGGTGTGGTGCTGAACCTCGACCGGCCGATCCCGGCTACCGTCGCCGCTCTGCGCCGCACCGTCGCACCGCTCGTCGGCGGGGCGCCGATCGACGTCACGGTCTCCGACGTGGAGATCCCCGGCGGAGGCGGCACCGCATGACGCAGCAAGTGGAGGTACGGATGGACGGTCGGGACGCCCGCGGCGGGCTCACGCCCTCGGAACGCGCCGCGTACCGGTCGTTCGTCCGCACCCACCACCCCGACCGCGGCGGTGACCCCGAGGTCTTCCGGGCCGGGCTGGCCCGGTTCCGTGCGCTGGCCGGGCAGCCCCCCGGCGAGCGCGACGGCGGCCACGCCGCGGCCGGCGACGACAGCCGCTACGACCGTCCGATCGAGATCGTCCCGGACCTGCCCCTGCCGACCCGGGTCCTGGTCGCGCTCATCCGCACCGTCCGCCGCCAGAGGCGGACCCGGGTCGACCGTCCCGGCCGGCCCGACAACGACACCTCTCGGAGGTTTCCATGAACGCCACCCAGACCGGCCTGCTGGCAGGTCTCCTGCTGGGCATCGCCGGCACGACCGGCGGGTTCCTGTTCTTCGTCCTCACACTCGTCCTCGGTGCGATCGGCCTGGTCGTCGGGCGGGTGCTCGACGGTGAGCTGGACGTCAGCGGCGTCCTCGGCCGGGGCCGCGACCGGTGACCGCCCTCGCCGAGCCGGACGAACGCGGCTCCCTCGACGTCGACCCGTCGGTCCTCCGCAAGATCGTCGAGTACGCCGCCGACACCGCGCCCGCCACCCGGCACCGCACCCGGCGGGTCGCCGGCCTCGGCGTCGGCGAGTCCGGGCCGAGCGCCCGGGTGACCGCACGGACCGGCGACGAGATCGACGTCCGGCTCTGGCTGACCCTCGTCTACCCCGGCCCCGTCCGGGCGGCCGTCGCCCAGGTCCGCGAGCGGATCGCCGCCGACCTGCTGCGGATGACCGGGCACCGGCTCCACCGCTTCACCGTCGAGATCGGTGCCCTGCAGTCCGACCGGTCCGCCTCGCCGGAGACCGCCCGGGTGCAGTGACCGCGCCCCCGACCCACCAGAAAGGCAGGTGACACGCGATGCGTGTCCTGCTCCGCGTCCTCGCGCCGCTGGTCAGCCTGGCCGTCGCCGCACTCGGCGCACTGATCGTCACCGAGGCCGTCGCCGCCTGGGTGGACCCCGGGTCCGGCGCCGGCCTGCTCGTCCCCTGGCGGGACTGGTGGGCGACCGGCACGGCCACCCTCTGGACGGCCGCGCCGGTGCTCTGGATCGCGGTCGCCGCGATCGTCGTCGGTGTGGTGCTGCTGGTCGTCGGGCTGCTCGCCCGCCGGCACGACGTGGCCCTCACCTCGCCCTCGCCGGGGCTGACCGTCGCGACCGCACCGCGGGTGCTGGCCCGCCTGGTCGGCAGCCGGGTGCGCGCCCTCGACCCGGTCACCGGGGCCACGGTCACCGCGTCGGCGACGTCGGTGGTCGTCCGGGCCGGCGGCCGGGGCGACGCCGGCGAGCTCCGGTCCGAGGCCGACACGGCCGCGAAGGGTGTGCTCGACGCACTGCCGCTGGCCCGCAGGCCCCGGCTGAGCGTGCGCACCGCGCCGGACCGTCCGGCCTCGACGAAGGGAGTGCACTGAGATGGCCGCCGACACCACCCCGGCGCCGACGACCGGTGGCCCCCAGCCGTCGGACGCCGGCACCCGTCCGGTCGCCCCGGGCAACCCGCGCCGCGCCGCGAAGGACGCCCGCAGGGCGCAGTACCGCTCGGCGGGCGGCGCCCGGTGGGGGCTCACCCTGCTCGGCCTCGTGCTGCTGGCGGCGGGCGTCCTGACCGTCCTGCTCGTCAACGGGGTGTTCGGGGAGAACCGGCCGCAGCGGCCGGTGTTCGACCCGCTCGTCGAGCAGTTCCTGCTGGCGAACGTCACCGCGGTCCGGGCCGTCACGATCGTCGTGGGCCTGCTGCTGCTCGTGCTCGGGCTGCTGTGGACCGCGCGGTCGCTGCGCCCCGAGACCCGTCCGGACCTGGTCCTCGACGGGGGCGAGGGCACCCGGATCCGGATCAGCTCCTCCGCGGCGGCCGACGCGGTCGCCGACGGCGCCGACGCGCTCCCCGGCGTCACCCGGGCCCGCGCCCGGATGGTCGGCAGCGCCGCCCGCCCCGCGGTGCGGGCGACCGTGTGGGTCGACGAGGACGTCGCCGACACCGAGGTCGCCGAGATCTGCCGCCGGCTCGACGCCGAGGTCCTGCCTCAGGTGCGCGACGCGCTCGGCCTGGCCGACCTCCCCGTCGCCGTCCGGCTGGAGCTCGACTCGGCCCGCCGGGACTCCGGCCCGCGGGTGTCCTGACCGGTCCGGCGCACCGGCGTGATCCGCTTCACAGCGGGCGGGTCCGCCGGTCGCCGTACGGTCGGGCCATGAGCGCACTGCTGGACGGCACGACGGCTCTGGTCACCGGCGCGGGCAGCGGGATCGGGGCCGCCGTGGCCCGTCGCCTGGTCGCCGACGGCGCCACCGTGCACGCGGTCGACCTCGACGCCGCGAAGCTGGAGCAGCTGGCCGCCGGGGGCGACCGGATCATCCCGCACACCTACGACCTGTCCGACCTCGACGCCGTGGAGGAGCTCCCCCGCGACATCGACGTCCTGGTCAACAACGCCGGCCGCCAGCACGTCTCCCGGCTGGAGGAGTTCGATCCCGACACGTTCTCGGCGATCCTGCGGCTGATGCTCGAGTCGCCGTTCCGGCTGATCCGGCGGTCGCTGCCGCACATGTACGCCCGCGGCTGGGGCCGGGTCGTCAACATCTCCAGCGCGCACGGGCTGCGCGCCTCGCCGTACAAGTCGGCCTACGTCTCGGCCAAGCACGGCCTCGAGGGCCTGTCCAAGGTGACCGCGCTGGAGGGCGCCGAGCACGGTGTCACCAGCAACTGCATCAACCCGGCCTACGTCCGCACCCCGCTGGTCGAGAAGCAGATCGCCGACCAGGCCCGCACGCACGGGATCTCCGAGGACGAGGTCGTCGAGAAGATCATGCTGACGCCGGTGGCGGTGAAGCGGCTGATCGAGCCCGCGGAGACCGCCGAGCTGGCGGCGCTGCTGTGGGGCCCGGCATCGGCCTCGATCACCGGCTCCTCGCTGAGCCAGGACGGCGGCTGGACCGCCCGCTGACCCGGCTCACCCGAGCCTCACCACCCGCCGGGCAGACTCTCCACGGCGCGACGACGAGATCGGGGGACTCCGGGTGGGGCACGAGCAGGACGGCCGTCGCCCGCCGGGCGACCCCGGTCACCGGCGGCCCGCGGGCGGCACCGGCCTCGCCGGGCTCGTCCTCTTGCTGGCGCTGGCGCTGCTCGCCGGCTGCGCGGTCGGCCCGTCCCAGCGCCCGCCGGTCGCCGTCCGCGGCGAGCTGCTGCCCGCCACTCCCCCGCCCGCGGCCGCCGGGCCGCCCGGTGACCCGAACCTGCTGCCCGGGACCGAGCCGCTGCGTGCCGGGCCCACCTTCACCGACTGCACGGCCGCGGTCCTCGGGGAGCAGGCGGCGTCCGGCACCCCGGTCCCGGCCGGGCGCGCGCTGGCGGCCGGCTGCAGCAGGCTCACCGTCCCCGCGGACCGGGACCGGCCGGACCTCGGCCCCACCCGGCTCGGCCTGACCCGGGTGACCACGCCCGGCGCCCCCGCCGACCTGCCCGTGCTCGTCGTGCTCGGCGACACCGGCGTCGACGGATCCTCGGGTGCCGCTGCCACGCTGGCCGCGCGGCTCCCGGATGAGGTGCTGACGCGCTACCAGGTGATCGGGATGGACCGCCGGGGTTCCGGCGAGGACCTGCTGGACTGCGCGCCGGCCGACGCCCGCACCGCCCTGCTCGACGCCGGCCCCGACCGGCGCGACGAGCGGGCGATGACCGCCCTGCTGGAGCGCTCCCGCTCGATCGTCCAGGACTGCTACCTGCTCCTGTCCGGCACGCTGACCAGCTACCGGGCCGACAGCTCCGCCGACGACGTCGAGTCGCTGCGCGGCGCGCTCGGGCTCGCCCGGCTGAACGTCGTCGGCGTCGGTGACGGCGCCGACGCGGTCGCCGACTGGGCCGCCCGGCACCCGGACGCGGTGGGCCGCGTCGTCCTCGACGGCCCCGGCGACCCGACCCTCGACGACCCGGTGCGCACCGAGACCACCACCGGTGCCGCGGAGGCCGCGTTCGACGCCTTCGCGACGGCCTGCCTCGCGGGCGCGGACTGTCCGCTCGGCCCGGACCCGCGGGCCACCGTGCGGGGGCTGGTCGACCGGCTCTCGCGCGTCGCCCTCCCCGTCGGCGACGGCGACGCCGTCACCGCGGGCGCGACCGTGCGGGCGATCCGCTCGGCACTGTCCCAGCCGTCGCGCTGGCCGGAGCTGCAGTCCGCGCTGGCCGCCGCCGACGGCGGTGACGCCACCGGTCTGGACCGGATCCTGCGGGCCGGCGCGAGCGCACCGGCCGGGCCGCTCGGGCGCTTCGACGCCGCGCTCGCCACCAGCTGCAACGACAGCCGGGTCCGGGTCACCCCTGGCGAGGGCGCCGACCTGGCCGGGCAGTGGGCCGGCCGGTTCCCGCTGTTCGGCGTCGCCGCGGCCCAGGAGCTGGTCGCCTGCGGGCCGTGGCCGCCCGGTGGGTCGGCCGCTCCGGCGGCGCCGCGCACCGGCACCCTGCCGCCGGTCGTCGTGCTGGGCACCGCGCAGGACCCGCGGGCCCCGCAGAGCGGCGCCGAGCGCACCGCCGAGCAGCTCGGCGACGGCCGGGTGGTGCGCTGGGAGGGCGCGGGCACCGGCGCCTATCCCCGCACCCCGTGCGTGACCGCGGTCGTCGACCGTGCCCTCCTCGACGGGCACGCCCCGGCCGAACCGGTCGTCTGTCCGCCGTAACCGCGTGCACCGGACGGGGTACCCCGCGTGGCCGAGCGGTGCGACGAACCCGACACCGAAGGTCACAATTACGTATCCGCCGTTTTCCGGCGCGGTTGCGGACGGAACCGTCACGGTGCCGACGACCTGCGGCGACAGTTCCACGAAACGTTTCTCGAAACGGTCACCGTGACATCACCGAGACGCTCGTTCGGCTTACCCGGCTCCCCTGTTCCGGCTAGGCTCCCTCCGGCGACGGGTCATCGCAGGTCGTACCGGGGGCAGCCAGTGCGGTCCGATCTCGGCCGCCACGTTCGGACGGTGTAACGCCGGTGGCCCTCACCGGCGAACGTTCCGACGAACGGTGCAGTGCGAACCGGTCGGCCTGAGCCGCTCGGCGGAGGTCGGAACCGGGCGGAAGGAGCACGGTGGATTTCTTCACCTACGTCGGATCACAACTGAACCAGTTGGTGTTCTACGGCCAGCAGCACTTTCTGCTGGTCGCCATTGCCGTCGGAATCGCCGCCGTCTTCGCCCTCCTCGCGGGGATGGTGCTCCACACGAACCGGCTGACCCCGGACAGCTGGAGCAAGCCGATGCGGGTCGGGACGCGGGAGGGCCTGCTGATCGTGAGCTCGGCGGCGCTGACCGTGCCGTCTCTGGCGCTGTTCGGCCTGCTGCAGCCGGTGCTCGGGCTCGGTGCGACGCCGTCGCTGACCGCACTCACCATCTACGCCGTCTACCCGATCCTGCGCAACGTCGTCGCCGGGCTCTCCTCGGTCGACGACGCGGTGCTCGAGTCCGCCCGCGGGATGGGCATGGGCCCGGTCCGCCGGATGCTGTCCATCCAGCTCCCGCTGGCCTGGCCGGTCATCCTGTCCGGCATCCGGGTCGCCGTCCTGATCATCATCGGGATCGCGGTCGTCGCCGGCGCCATCAACGGCCCCGGGTTCGGCTCCTCGCTGCTCCTGGGCCTGCAGCGGCTGGGCTCGGTCAACTCCTTCAACCAGGTTCTGGCGGCCACGCTCGGCTGCCTCGTCGTGGCTGCCGTCTACGAACTCGTGTTCTGGCTCGTGCAGCGTTTCACCACCCCGAGGGGGATCCGTGTCTGATTCCGGCAAGCCGATGATCGCCCTCGAAGGCATCAGCAAGACCTACCCGAAGGCGACCGCCCCGGCCGTCCAGGAGCTCAACCTCGAGGTCCCCGAGGGGACCATCTCGATGTTCATCGGACCGTCCGGCTGCGGCAAGACGACCACGCTGAAGATGATGAACCGGCTGATCGAGCCGACGACCGGCCGGATCATGCTCGACGGCGAGGACGTCACCGCGGTGAACGCCGACGAGCTCCGCCGCCGGATCGGCTACGTCATCCAGCAGGTGGGCCTGTTCCCGCACTTCACCATCGGCGACAACATCGCCGTCGTCCCGAAGATCCTCGGCTGGGACAGGAACCGGATCACCGCCCGGGTCGACGAGCTGCTCCACCTGGTCGGCATGGAGCCGAAGGACTACCGCGACCGCTACCCGCGCCAGCTGTCCGGCGGGCAGCAGCAGCGCGTCGGCGTCGCCCGCGGCCTGGCCGCCGACCCGTCGGTGATGCTGATGGACGAGCCGTTCGGGGCGATCGACCCGATCACCCGTGAGCGGATCCAGGGCGAGTTCCTGGAGCTGCAGAAGCAGATCGCGAAGACGATCTGCTTCGTCACCCACGACCTGTCCGAGGCGGTGAAGCTGGGTGACCGGATCGCCGTGTTCGGCCCCGGCGGGACGCTGCAGCAGTACGACACCCCGGACAACGTCCTCACCCATCCCGCGAACGACTTCGTCGCCGAGTTCGTCGGCTCGGGCGCCGCGGTACGGCGGCTGTCACTGCTCGAGCTGTCCCGGCTCGAGCTGCAGCCGGTCGGGCTGGACGGCACCGGCGAGCGGAACGGCGCACCGACCTACGAGGCCGACGCCGAGGGCAGGCCGTCGCGCTGGGCCTACCTGCCGGGCACCGAGATGATGCCGAAGATGGTCACCGTCCCGCACTCCGGAACGGTCTACGACGCCGTCGACGTCATGCTCGACTCGCAGACCGAGCTGGTCGGTGTGGTCGACGACGAGCAGAAGCTGCAGGGCGCCCTGTGGTGGAAGGACCTCGTCGAGGGCCTGAAGACCAAGGGGCAGGCGTGAGCGCCCCGGCCGCGGAGGCCGCGAGCGGCACCGCCGTCGCCGACGCACCGCGCCGGCAGCGGGCGAAGCTCGACAAGTCGCTCATCGCGAACCCGCTGATCGCGCTCGTCGGCCTGGTCGGGGTGTTCGCCTACGCGGGCAGCCAGGGCCTCGACGCCGTCGAGCAGTCGGTGATCAACCCGGCGGCGCTGGCCGTGCGGCTCTGGGAACACATGATCCTCACCGGGCTCTCGACCCTGGTGGTCATCGTGATCGCGATCCCGGCCGGGATCGCGATCAGCCGGCCGGCCGCGGGCCGGATCCAGCGCCCGGTGCTCGCGGGCGCCGGGTTCATGCAGGCGCTGCCCGCGTTCGGTGTGATCGTGCTGCTGGCGTTCTCGCCGCTCGGGCTGGGCCTGCCCACCGCGGTCGTCGCGCTCGCGCTGGCCGCGCTGCTGCCGGTGCTGACCAACACCGTCGTCGGCCTCCAGCAGGTCGACCGCTCGCTGATCGAGGCGGCGCGCGGGATCGGGATGTCGGCCCGGCAGACCCTGATCCGGGTCGAGCTCCCGCTGGCCACGCCGGTCATGGTCGCCGGCGTCCGGGTCGCGCTCGTGCTGAACGTCGGCACCGCCGCACTGGCCACCTTCATCGGCGCCGGCGGTCTCGGCGAGCCGATCAAGGGCATGCTCGAGCTCGGCAGGCCGACCGGGACCCTGGTCGCCGCCGCCATCGTCGCCGCCCTGGCCCTGATCGTGGACTGGCTGGCCGGTCTCGCCGAGTACGCGGTCCGCCGCAACTCCGGCTGACGACGCCCGCCCACCCCGTTCCACCACTCGACGTCCCGCACCACCGCTTTCCTGGAGGACACGTGAGATTCGGACGATCCCGGCGCATCGCCATGACGGCGATGGCCGCCGTCACCGCGCTGACCCTCGCGGGCTGTGGCGGCCTCGACGCCAGCGGGCCATCGGCCTCCGGCGGGTCGCTGGCCGAGGCCGGCAACCTGGAGGGCGTCAACTACATCGTCGGTGGCAAGAACTTCGACGAGCAGCTGGTGCTCTGCGAGATCACCGTCGCCGCGCTGGAGTCGGTCGGCGGCAACGTCACCCCGCGCTGCAACCTCGGCGGCACCGACGTCGCGCGGCAGGCCCTGCTGTCCGGCGACATCAACATCTACTGGGACTACACCGGCACCGCGTGGGCCTCCTTCTTCAAGGAGACCCAGCGCATCCCGGACGACAACGAGCTCTACCGCCTCGTCTCCGAGCGTGACCTGCAGGAGAACCAGCTCGTGTGGCTGGACAAGGCGAACTTCAACAACACCTACGCCTTCGCGGTGAACGGTGAGAAGGCGCAGCAGGAGAACCTGAACACGCTGTCCGACATGGCCGCGTACATCAACGCGGGCAAGCCGGGCAAGGTCTGCGTGGAGACCGAGTACAACTCCCGCGACGACGGCCTGCGCGGCCTGCAGCAGACCTACGGTTTCCAGGTCGGCGGTGACCGGCTCGACGTGCTCGCCACCGGCGCCATCTACCAGGCCACCACGGACGGCGACTGCATGTTCGGCCTGGTGTTCACCACCGACGGCCGCATCCCCGGTCTCGGCCTGAAGGTCCTCGACGACGACAAGAAGTACCACGTCACCTACAACGCGGCCCCGATCGTCCGCGAGGAGACCTACAACCAGAACCAGGCGATCCGCCAGGTCATGGCGCCGATCGCGGCCGCCCTCGACTACCAGACCATGCTGAGCCTCAACGGCAAGGTCTCCTCGGAGGGTCAGGACGCCCGCACGGTCGCCCGTGACTGGCTGACCGAGAAGGGCTTCACCGGCTGATCGACCGGTGCCCCCGCACGGCGGCCCCGCATCCCGGCTCCCGGGGTGCGGGGCCGCCGCGCATACCGGCCCGGTCACGGCGCCGGGCGGGTCGTTGCACGGCGCGGGGATTCGTGGTCGGCTGAACCCTCCAGCCCTGCGACCTCGAAAGACACGTCGTGATCAGCTCCCCCCGGCGGGCCGCACCGCGTGCCGCCGTCCTGCTCGCCGCCGTCCTGCTGCTCGCCGGGTGCGGTGGTCTGTCCGCGTCCGGCCCGCACGCGTCGGCCGGGTCGCTCGCCGAGCAGGTGGACCTCTCCGGCCAGACCTACGTCGTCGGGTCGAAGAACTTCGACGAGCAGCAGGTGCTGTGCCAGATCTCGATCGCGGCGCTCGAGTCGGTCGGGGCCGCGGTCACCGACCGGTGCAACGTCGGCGGGTCCGACGTCACCCGGCAGGCACTGGTCCACGGCGACATCTCGACCTACTGGGAGTACACCGGCACCGCGTGGGCGTCGTTCCTGACCGAGACCCGCAAGCTCCCCGACGACGAGGTGCTCCGCGAGCTGCGCGAGCGCGACCGGGCCGAGAACGGCGTCGTCTGGCTGGACCGGGCCGGGTTCGACAACACCTACGCATTCGTCGTCGACGGCACCACGGCCGCCCGGCTGCACCTGGACTCGATCAGCGACATGGCCGCCTACCTCCGCTCCGGCCAGCCGGGGTCGGTGTGCGTGGAGACCGAGTACAACTCCCGTGCCGACGGTCTGCGCGGGCTGCAGCAGGCCTACGACATGGAGATCCCCCGCGACCGCACCGAGGTCGTCGAACAGGGGCTGATCTTCCAGTCCACCGCGGACGGCGTCTGCCTGTTCGGCGAGGTCGCCGCCACCGACGGCCGCATCCCCGGACTCGGCCTGAAGGTCCTCGACGACGACCGCGGCTACCACATCACCTACAGCGCGGTCCCGACGATCCGCCAGGACGTGTTCGACCGGGCGCCGCAGGTGGCCGAGGTGTTCGCACCGATCGCCGCCGCGCTGGACCAGCCGACGATCCAGCGCCTCAACGGACGTGTCTCGGCCGGTGGCGAGAGCCCGCGGGACGTGGCACGCGCCTGGCTGACCCAGCGCGGCTTCATCGGGGGGTAGGCATGGCACGAGGGCAGGGCCGCGACGACGGCGAGACCCGCGACGGGGTCGCGCTCACCAGTCTCGACGGCGAGGTGTTCGACGGCGCGGGCGTCACCAAGCGGGCGCTCGTCGACCATCTCGACGCCGTCGCGGACCGGATGCTCCCGGGACTCGACGGCCGGGCGCTGACGGTGGTCCGCGCCCGTCCCGGGCAGGCCCCGTTCATGCAGAAGAACATCCCGCGCGGGGCGCCCTCGTGGATCCCGACGCTGGACGTGTGGGCGGAGACCTCGCAGCGGACCGTGCACTACCCGCTGTGCACCGACCGGCGGACGCTGCTGTGGTTCGGCAACCAGCGGGCGATCGAGTACCACCCGACCCTGGTGCCGCACGGCGGGACACGGGCCGGCGAGCTCGTCGTCGACCTGGACCCGCCGCCGGACGGCGGCTTCGACCGGGTCGTCGCGGCCGCCCGGCTCGTCCGCTCGGCGCTGGCCGAGCTCGGCGCGGACGCGGCGGTGAAGACCAGCGGGGCGAAGGGGCTGCACCTGGTCGTGCCGCTGGCCGCGCCGCTCGGCATCGACGACGCGTTCGCCGTCACCCGCGCCGTCTGCGCCCGCGCCGCCGCCCTGGGGCCCGACGTGGCGACGACCGCCTTCATCAAGGAGGACCGCGGCGGCCGGGTGTTCCTCGACCCCACCCGGGCAGGCGGCGCGACGCTGGTGGCCGCCTACAGCCCGCGGGCGCGGCCGGGGCTGCCGGTGTCGTTCCCGGTCGCGTGGGACGACCTCGGCGCCGTCACGCCGTCGGACTTCACCGTCACGACGACGGCCGGGCTGCTCGGGGACACCGACCCGTGGCGGACGCTGCGGCCCCCACCCGCGGTGCTGCCGGACGGGCTCGTCGAGGAGGGCCGGGCCATCCCGGTCCCCCGGGTGCAGGCGATGCACGAGGGGAAGCGGCGCAAGCGCGCCCGGGAGCGCGGCACGGACCCGGGCTGAGACCCGTCAGGCGTCGGCCGGCGGGATCCGGCGGTAGATCCAGCGGTCGTCGTCGTGGTGCGGGCCGATCAGGGCGTACGACGCCGGGTCGCCGCCGGGGTCGGCGAGCTCGATCGTGCGGGGCGGGCGGCCGTCCGGACCGGGATCGATGCGTACCCGCTCCCCGGCGTGCGGGCCGTCGTCCAGGTACGCGTACACGAACCGGGATTCTGCCACCGACGGACGGGGTTCAGTCCTTCTGGCGGGCCCGGCTCGGCTGCACCCGCATCGGCTCGCCGGGCATCTTCGGGTACTCCGGCGGGTAGGGCATCTCCGCCACTCCGAGCTCGATCTCGTCCTCGGCGAACCACTCCAGCGCCGTGTCGCAGCCGCCGCGCTCGGCGTCCATGTGCTCGTGCGGGTCCCCGTACCGTTCCAGCAGGCCCGGGACGGTGCGCAGGGTGAACTCCGCCGGATCGACCGCGCCCACCGCGTCCCAGGTCAGCGGCATCGACACGGTCGCGCCGGGCAGCCCGCGCACCGACCAGGCCGACGCGATGGTGCGGTCCCGCGCGGCCTGGTTGAAGTCGAGGAACACGCGCTCGCCGCGTTCCTCCTTCCACCAGTCGACGGTGGCCCGCTCCGGGATGCGGCGGCACACGCGGCGGGCGATCGCGATGACCGCGCGGCGCACCTGGACGAAGTCCCACTCCGGCCGGACGGGGCAGAACACGTGCAGGCCGCGGCCACCGGACGTCTTCGGCCAGCCGGTCAGGCCGGCCTCGGCGAGCACGTCGCGCAGCACGAGTGCGACGGCGGCGGCATCGGCGAAGTCCGTCCCCGGCTGCGGGTCGAGGTCGATCCGCAGCTCGTCGGGGTGGTCGGTGTCCGGGCAGCGGACCGGCCAGGGGTGGAAGTCGAGGGTGTTGAGGTTGGCCGCCCACGCGATCGTCGCGGGCTCGGTGACGGCCACCGAGTCGGCCTTCCGGCCGCTGGGGAAGGTCACCGTGCAGGTGCGGACCCAGTCGGGGGCGCCCTTCGGGACGCGCTTGACGAAGAACGGCTCGCCCTCGGCGCCGTCGTTGAACCGCTTGAGGTTCGTCGGGCGGTCCCGCAGCGCGCGGGCCATCGGCACGCCGACGGCGAGGTAGTACTCGACCACCTCGCGCTTGGTGATGCCCAGCTTCGGGAACGCGACCTTGTCCGGGCTGGTCAGGCGGACGTCGCGGGGCCCGTCCGGCCCCTCCACCCGCAGCATCACGACCTCACGGCTCGCCACACCGGGGAACCTACCGCGGGTGCGCCACTATCGTGAGCACATGAGTGCTGACCGGTCGCCCCGGTTCGACGACGATCTCGTCGGTCTGGACCCCGACGACCCCGAGGCCCGTGCGTTCGCCGCGCACCTCGACCGGATGCAGCGGGTCCCGTCGTGTTCGGTGGAGGGCTACATCCGCGGCGTCGGTGACTTCGCGGAATCGGCGAACCGGCTGCGCGGCCCGCGGCGGACGGCCGCCGTCGCCGCCGTGGTGCTCCTGCTCCTGTTCGCGGCGTGGGTGGTCGCGAACGCGATGGTCTTCGTCGTCACCACCTGGATCTGAGCCGCGCGTCCCGGAACGGGTTAGCGTGGGCGCATGGGTCTGTTCAGCAGCAAGACCGGCTCCTCCGACGCCGAGCCGGCGGCGAAGGTGCAGAAGACCGACGAGGAGTGGCGGGCCCAGCTGAGCCCGGCGGAGTACCAGGTGCTCCGTCAGGCCGGCACCGAGCGCCCGTTCACCGGGGAGTACACCGACGAGAAGCGCACCGGCGTCTACCGCTGCCGGGCGTGCGGGGCGGAGCTGTTCCGCAGCGAGACGAAGTTCGAGTCGCACTGCGGGTGGCCGTCGTTCTTCACGCCGCTGGCGGGCGACGCGGTCATCGAGCGCACCGACTCCACCCTCGGCATGACGCGCACCGAGGTGCTGTGCGCGACCTGCCACAGCCACCTGGGCCACGTGTTCGCCGGGGAGGGCTACGGCACCCCGACGGACCTGCGCTACTGCATCAACTCGGTCTCGCTCTCCCTGGAGCCGGCCGAGTAGGCGCCGCACCCGCGCACCGGTACGGATCCGGTGCGCGGTGCGGAGGCCCGGGCGCAGCGGTCAGGGCAGGGACGCGACCAGGTCGCCGACCTCGACCCGCGGGCCGGTGTAGAACGGGATCTCCTCGCGGACGTGCCGGCGGGCCTCGGTGCCCCGCAGGTGCCGCATGAGGTCGACGATCCGGTGCAGCTCGTCCGCCTCGAACGCGAGAATCCACTCGTAGTCGCCCAGCGCGAACGCGGGCACGGTGTTGGCGCGGACGTCCGGGTAGTCGCGGGCCTCCTTGCCGTGGTCGGCGAGCATCGTGCGGCGCTCCTGGTCCGGGAGCAGGTACCACTCGTAGGACCGGACGAAGGGGTACACGCAGACGTAGCGCTTGGGGTCCTCGCCCGCCATGAACGCCGGCACGTGGCTCTTGTTGAACTCCGCCGGACGGTGCAGCGCCGTCTGGCTCCAGACGGGCACCGAGGCGCGGCCGAGCGCCGTGGTGCGGCGCAGGTCGGCGTAGGCGGCCTGCAGCGACTCGATCTCCGAGGCGTGCCACCAGATCATGTAGTCCGCGTCGTGCCGGACGCCGGCGAGGTCGTAGACACCGCGGACGGTCACGTCCTTGTTGGCCAGGGAGTCCAGGTACTCGGTCGCCTGCCGGGCGGCCTCGGCACGGTCGTCGCCCAGCTTTCCGGGCTCCACCCGGAACACCGACCACATGGTGTAGCGGATGGTCTCGTTGATCGCTCTGGTGTCCACGCGGGCCATGGGGCGCATGCTACGCCGACGGTAAGGGGCCCCTCACCGGTGCGGGGTCCGGACGGAAGGAATCCGAATGACCGTGTCAAGCCGCGATAGCGGGTTGTGGTGCGGTGATGGTGAACATCCTCCGGTCACGCAGCAGGGCCCACAGGACGTCGACCAGGCGTCTGGCCAAGGCGAGCAGAGCCTGGGTATGAAGCATTCTTTCGCTGCGTTTGCGCTGGTAGAAGGCCCGGGACGGGCCATTGACCTTGAGGCTGGACAGTGCGGCCATGTAGAACACTCGCCGCAGGCGGCGGTTGTAGCGTCGTGGGCGACGCAGGTTCCCGCTGATCCGGCCGGAGTCCTGGGGCACCGGGACGAGTCCGGCGTAGGAGGCCAGCCGCCCTGGAGAGGTGAATCCGCCCAGTTCAGGGCCGACACCGCCGTGGGTGGCGGTGAGGAACTCCGCGCCCAGGATGGGTCCGAGACCGGGCAGCGACTCGATGATCGCCGCGTCCGGGTGGGAGCGGAACACGGTGGTGATCAGCTTGTCGGTGTCCTTGATCTCCCGGTCGAGTTCCAGCAGTCGTCGGGCCAGGCCGGCAACAAGGATCGCGGTCCGCGTCTCGCTGGGCAGTGCCACGGTCTGGGCGTGGGCGACCTCGACCGCGGTGGCGGCCATCGCAGCAATACCCGGTGCCCACGCCCGATGGGCACGCAGGTACTCGATCACCCCTGCCTCGCCGGCGTCCCGGAGGGCCTGGGGTGTCTGGAACCCGGTGACCAGCACCAGAGCGCTGCGGGTGGAATAGTCGAATGCCGCCTCGAGACCGGGAAAGATCGACCCGAGCAGGTCACGCAGCCGGTTGACCCCGCGCACCCAGTCGGCCATCAGGTCCTCGCGATGGGCCACGAGCCGGGCCAGTTCGGCAGTGGTCTCATCAGTGGCGGTGACCGTGGTGAGGTCGGCGCCGCGCATGCGGGCGGTCTCGGCGATGACCTTCGCGTCACGGGCGTCGGTCTTGGCCTCGCCCCGGAACACGCCGCTCATCCGGTCGACGACCCGACCGGGGACATAGACCACCTGCTGGTCGGCCGCGGTGAGGACCACCTGCAGCAGCGCCGCATAGCTGCAGGTCAGGTCGATGGCCCACCGCACGTCCTGGGCCGCTTCCGCAGCGCGGGCCAGCAACGCCTCGATCGCGGCCTGGTCGTTGCTGACCTTGCGGGAGAACACCACCTTGCCGTCGGTATCGATCGCGCACGCATGGTGCGTCCTCTTCCCGACGTCGATCCCGATCCAGATCACTGGCCGTTGCGCCACGCGCAGGCTCCTGTCGTTGCAGGTCACGCCCGTGGACAACCCGCCATCAGGTCCCTAATCAGCGACGGTCCGCACAGATCCGAATCAGTGGCCAGGCCTGTCCAGCACGACGGGGCGGCCATTCCTTCCGAGCCACCGAAGCGACAACACCTCATCAGCCACACCCCGTCGTCCCGGGCATCCGGGGCACCAACCCCGAACACCTACGACCTTAGGGAGACCTCGTGAACGAACCGATCGGGCTGCGGATCCTGCGACGGCGGATGCTCGTCCGAGCGCCGATCGCCCTCTACCGGCTCGGTCTCGGGTTCCTGTTCGGGCGCCGGATGCTGCTGCTCGAGCACGCCGGCCGGCGCACCGGCCGGGTCCGCCGCGCCGTGCTCGAGGTCACCGACCGCCCCGGACCGGGCCGCTACGTGGTCGTGTCCGGGTTCGGGGACCGCGCCCAGTGGTTCCGCAACGTCACCGCGGAACCGTGGGTCCGGATCTCGGTCGGGACGCGCCGGTCCGCGCCCGCGACGGCACACCGCGTTCCGCGGGACCGGGCCGCGGCGCTGTTCGCCGACTACCCGCGCCGCCACCCGCGGGCCTGGGCCCGGCTCGAGCCGACCGTGCGGGCCGCCTGCGGGCTCGGCCCGGGAGAGCCGCTCGCGCCGCACGTGCCGGTCGTCGAGCTCGTGCTCGACCCCCGCTAGGACGCAGCCGGCACGACCCGGGCCAGGCGCTCCGCCGCGGCCCGCGCCGTCCCGACGCACGCGGGGACGCCGACGCCGTGCAGCATCGCGCCCGCGACCGCCAGGCCGGGCTCGGCCGCCACGGCCGCCTCGAGGCCCGCCACGAGCTCCCCGTGCCCGACGCCGTACTGCGGCAACCCGCCACCCCAGCGCTGCACGTGCACCGCGACCGGCTCGGCGCCGATCCCGTCGAGCTCGCGCAGGTCGGCCCGGGTCCGGGCGACGAGCTCGGCGTCGTCGACCTGCAGGCCCGCCTCCTCGCCGAACCGCCCGATCGACGCGCGGACCCGGACCAGGCCGTCCTCGCCGAGGTGGGCCCACTTCGTCGACGCGTGCGTCACGCCCTTGAGCGACAGCGGCTCGTCCGCCGCGACCAGGCACCCCGAGGTCCCCGGCATCCCGGCGACGTCCGCGGCCCGGTAGGCCAGCGCCACGACCGCCGACGACGCCAGCCCGATCCGGGCCGCCGCCCCGGCAGCGGCCGGGACGACCGGTTCCAGCAGCCGGCGCGCGGCCGGCGCGGGGACGGCGAGGACGACGGCGTCGACGTCGAGCGCCTCCGGCTGCCCGACGGGCCCGAGCACGAGCCGCCACCCTCCGGTGCGGCGCTCCAGCGCGCGCACGGTCGTCCCGGTCCGGACGGTGGCCGCCGACGCGACCGCCAGAGCCGCGACCACCTCGCGGTAGCCGCCTCGGACGGCCCCGAACACCGGCCCCGCCGCGACGGGCTGCGGCGCGGCCGACGCGGCGCCGGTCCCCCCGGAAGGCCCGGCCGCGAGGGTGCCCGCCCGCTGCCCGCTCGCCGCCATCCCGGCACTCGCCGCGTCGGTCAGCGACGCCGCACCGTCGTCGAGCGCACCGGCCAGCGCGGGCACGGTCGCCCGCAGCCCGAGCGTGTCGACCCGGCCCGCGTAGACCCCGCCGAGCAGCGGGTCCGCGATCCGGTCGACGACCTCCGGGCCGAACCGCTCCCGCAGCAGCCCGCCCAGCGCCACGTCGGTGCCCGGATCCCAGGCCAGCGGCCGCGACGGCTCGGCCGCCACCGCCGCCCGGCCCGCGTCGGACAGCACGCCGTCGAGCACCGCGTCGCGGCCCGGGACGCCCATGAGCGTCCCGCGCGGCAGCCCCACGGTCCGCCCGCCGGCGCGGATGGTGGCGGTCGCGGAGGTCGGGTGGGCCAGGGCCCCGGACAGGCCGAGCTCGCCGAGCAGGGCCGGCATCTCGGGGCGCCGGACGAGGAACGCCTCGGCACCGACGTCGAAGGGCGCGCCCGCGAGGTCGACGGTGCGCAGCACCCCGCCGAGCCGGTCGCGCTGCTCCAGAACCGTGATCCCGGCGTCCGGGCCGAGCAGGGTCCGCAACCGGTGCGCCGCGGCGAGCCCGGAGATCCCGCCGCCGACGACGGCGACGCGGGGGCTCATCCGGCCGGCTGGGAGTGGATCGTCTCGACGGTCCGGGTGACGACGTCCGGGTCGGTCTGCGGCAGCACGCCGTGCCCCAGGTTGAACACGTGCCCCGGGCAGCGGGCGCCCTCGGCGGCGATGCGGGCGACGTCGGCGTCGATCGCGTCCTGGCCGGCGAACAGCACGGCCGGGTCGAGGTTGCCCTGCACCGGCACCGCTCCCCCGGCCCGCGCCGCGGCGACGTCGAGCGGGGTGCGCCAGTCGACGCCGATGACGTCCGCCCCGGCCTCGGTCATCGCCCCGTACAGCTCGGCGGTGCCGACCCCGAAGTGGATCCGCGGGAGTCCGGACCCGGCGAGCGCGGACAGCACCGCGGACGAGTGCGGCAGCACGAACTCGCGGTAGTCGCGCTCGGAGAGCGCCCCGGCCCAGGAGTCGAACAGCTGCACCGCGTCGACGCCGGCCGCGACCTGTCGCTGCAGGAAGGCTCCGGTCAGCCGGGCCAGCTTCGCCATGAGGGCGTGCCAGACCTCCGGCTCGGAGCGCATCAGGGCCTTGGTCTTCTCGTGGTTGCGGCTCGGCCCGCCCTCGATCAGGTAGGACGCGAGGGTGAAGGGCGCCCCGGCGAACCCGATGAGCGGGGTCTCCCCCAGCTCGGGCAGCAGCAGGGAGATCGCGTCGCCGACCGCGTCGGCCTGCTCGGGCGCGAGCTCGGGCAGCGCCTCGACGGCGGCCGCGGTGCGCACCGGGTGGTCGACGACGGGGCCGGTGCCGGGGACGATGTCGACGCCGACTCCCGCCAGGTACAGCGGCACCACGATGTCGGAGAACAGGATCGCGGCGTCGACCCCGTGCCTGCGGACCGGCTGCAGGGTGATCTCGCAGGTCAGATCCGGGGTCAGGCAGGCTTCCAGCATCCCGTTGTGCTGCCGCAGCGCCCGGTACTCGGGCAGCGACCGGCCAGCCTGGCGCATGAACCACACCGGCAGCCGGGACGGGCGGCGGCCGCGCACCGCGTCGAGGAACGGGGACCCGGCCAGGTCGCGGCGGGCCGTGGTCGCGGGGGTGGCGGTGCCTGCAGTCATGACCCCGACATCGTCGCACGGGGCCCGGACCGCCGCGCAGCCGCCCGGCGCGCCTGCCAGGCACGACGGCCCGCGCGGCCTAGAGTTCCCCGCCGTGCCGGACCCGAACTCCCCACCTCCGCTGTTCCGCCGGGCCGTGAGTGCGCTGGCCTCGGTGGCGCCGCGCCCGGAGCTCGTGGTGCGCAAGCTGGAGGCCCCGCCCCGGCTGGCGCCGTTCAGCTGGGCGACGAGCGTCGAGGCCGACATCGGCCACCGCGGCGACGGCACCGACGACCTGGACGAGCCCGACACGTCGGGCCGGCTGATCCTGCTGCACGACCCGGAGGGCCAGGACCGCTGGCAGGGCACCTTCCGGCTGGTCTGCTTCGTCCAGGCCCGCCTGGAGCCCGGCCAGCTCGGCGACGACATGCTGCCGCGCATCGGATGGTCCTGGCTGACCGACGCCCTCGATCACGCGGGCGCGGACTTCACCGCGCTGGGCGGGACGGTGACCCAGACCTCGTCGGTCCGGTTCGGTGGCCTCCAGGCGGACGGCGAGGAGCCACCACGGGAGGACGACGTCGAGCTGCGTGCCTCCTGGACGCCTACGGAGAGCGACGCCGACTTCGCCCGACACGCCGCGGCGTTCGGTTCCCTGGTCGCGACCGCCGCCGGACTGCCTCCGGTCGGGGCAGTACCGTTGACCCGATCACCCGGCTGATAACCGCAGGTCAGCGGCGTCCTGACGAAAAAGATCACCCGAAAGAGTGGGCCCACGCCCACAGCCATGTAACTTTCCGGGCCAGAAGTTCGAATGCACACGCGACGTTAGGCCGCATGGAGGGATACCATCTCCCGCATGGCACCCACCCGGGCGGCCGAGCGCCACTCTCCGTCCCTCGGGTTCCGGTGTTGGTCGGGGGCTGACGGCCGACTCCAGGAAGGTTGACGACGTGGCTGTACTTGGCCAGCAAGTGCCGGCGCAGAGCTCCGGCAGCACCACCTCAGGTGGCGCTCCGATCGGTGGAGCAGTGCTCTCGCCGGGGATCGTCCCACAGCCGCGGGAGGAGCTGTTCACGGTTCTCGTCGTGGACGACCACCCGCTGCTCCGCGAGGCGATCGCCGGGCGGCTCCGCTCCATGGGCGCGGGCACCGTGCACGAGGCCGCGTCGGTGACCGAGGCGCGCGCCCGGGCACACGCCGCGGGTCCGTGCGACCTCGCGATCCTCGATCTGACCCTGCCGGACGGCAGCGGCCTGGACCTGGTCAGCGAGCTCCGCTCGCTGGGCTGGAACAGGCTCGTCGTCCTGGCCTCCTCCGACGACCCGTACGCGGTCCGCTCGGCCTTCCAGGCCGGCGCGCAGGCGTACCTGCTCAAGTCGGCGTCGCCCTCGGTCGTGACCGACGGCGTGAAGCGGGTGCTCGACGGCGGCGTCTACGCCGACCCGACGGTCGCCCCGCTGCTGGCCACCGGTTCCCGCGTGCCGGGCACCGACAACACCCCGCGCGAGCTCTCCGCCCGCGAGGTCGAGGTGTTGCAGCTGGTCGCCGACGGGCAGTCGAACAAGGAGATCGGTGAGGCGCTGAACCTCTCGGCGCTGACGGTGAAGAGCCACCTGTCCCGGATCGGGCGCAAGCTCGGCACCGGCGACCGCGCCCAGATGGTGGCGCTGGCCATGCGTGCGGGGGTCATTCGCTGAACCAGGGTGCGCGGACGACAGGCGGTACGGACTTCCGGCCGCCCGGCGATCCGTCCCCGGACGGTTCACCCGATCCGGTACCGCTGCTGCGTCCGGCCGACGGTCTGCCGCCGGTCACGGCGACGGCCGAGGCCCTCGCGGGGGTCGCCGAGGCGTTCGCCGCGGGCACCGGACCGGTCGCGGTGGACGCCGAGCGCGCGTCCGGCTTCCGCTACTCGCAGCGCGCCTACCTGGTGCAGCTGCGACGGGCGGGGGCCGGTTCGGCGCTGGTGGACCCGATCCCCCTGCGCGGCGAGCTCGGGCCGCTCGCCGCGGCGCTCGGCGGCCCCGAGTGGGTGCTGCACGCGGCGTCCCAGGACCTGCCGTGCCTGGGTGAGCTGGACCTGCGTCCGGCCTCGCTCTTCGACACCGAGCTCGCCGGGCGCCTGGCCGGGCTCCCGCGGGTCGGGCTCGGCCCGATGGTGGAGAACCTCCTCGGCCTCTCCCTGGAGAAGGGGCACGGCGCCGCCGACTGGTCCCGGCGTCCCCTCCCCGAGGACTGGCTGGTCTACGCCGCGCTCGACGTCGAGGTCCTCATCGAGCTGCGCGACGTGCTGACCGGGCTGCTCGACGAGCAGGGCAAGCTGGAGTGGGCCCGCCAGGAGTTCGAGGCCGTGCGGACCGCGCCACCGCCCGCCCCGCGCGCCGAGCCGTGGCGCCGCACCTCCGGCATCCACAAGGTCCGCAGGCCCCGCCCGCTGGCCGCGGTGCGCGAGCTGTGGCAGGCCCGCGACTCGCTGGCCGCCGAGCGCGACATCGCCCCGGGCCGGGTGCTGCCCGACGCGGCCATCGTCGACGCGGCCGTCCGGAACCCGGAGTCGGCGCAGACGCTGGCCGGGCTGCCGGTCTTCCGCGGACGCTCGCAGCGCCGGCTGGCCGGCTACTGGTTCGACGCGCTCCGCCGGGCCGCCGACCTCCCCGACGCCGAGTTGCCGCGCGGCTCGGCCACCACCGACGGGCCCCCTCCGGTGGCCCGCTGGGCCGACCGGGACCCGGACGCGGCCGCGCGCCTCACCGCCGCACGGGCGGCGCTCGCCGGGGTCTCCGAGCAGCACGACGTCCCGGTGGAGAACCTGTTGCAGCCCGACCTGCTGCGCCGGCTGTGCTGGACCCCGCCGTCCGGCGGCGACGTCCGCGGCGCGCTGGCGGCGGGCGGTGCCCGACCGTGGCAGGTCGAGCTGCTCGCCCCCCTGCTGGAGCCGGTGCTGGGCGCCTGAGGGCCGGCGTCCCGGGACCGGCGGTCAGCGTGCGGGTGCGGGATCGGTCCGCGGCTCCCGGCCCGCCCCGGTCGCCGCCGGGAGCACGACGTGGACCGCCAGGCCCCCGCCGGGGACGGCCTCGGCATCGACCCGGCCGCCGTGCGCCGTCGCCACGGCCCGCACGATCGACAGCCCCAGCCCGGACCCCCGGGTGTGCGCGGTGCGCGCCACCGGGCCGCGCCGGAACGGCTCGAACAGCTCCGCGACCTGCTCGGCCGGCAGCTCCGGACCGGACGACCGCACCCGGAGGTCCGCTCCCCCGTCCGCCGCGTCCCCGCACCCGACCTCGATCCAGCCGGCGTCACGGTTGTGCCGGACGGCGTTCTCGAGCAGGTTGGCCACCAGGCGCCGCAGCAGGACCTCGTCCCCGTCGACGACGACCGGGCACGCGTCGGTCCGGACCGACAACGCCCGCGCGACGGCGGCCGGGGCGATCGCGTCGAGTTCCACGGCGAGGACGGCGGCCAGGTCCACCGCGGCGCGGTCGGACCCGCTCAGCGGGCCGGTGGCCTCGGTCCGGGCGAGCAGCAGGAGCCCGGCGACGAGCTCGTCGCAGCGGCGCCCGGCGTCGCGGACGACCTCGGCCATCCGGCGCAGCTCCGTCGCGTCGGCGTCGGGGTCCTGCAACGTCACGTCGATCTCGGTGCGCAGCACGGCGAGCGGGGTCCGCAGTTCGTGCCCGGCGTTCGCGACGAACCGCCGCTGGGCGTCGAACGCGGCCTGCAGCCGGTCGAGCATCGCGTCGAACGCGGCGGTCAGCTCCGCGACCTCGCCGCGCGCCGACTCCAGCGCGACGCGCTCGTCGAGCGAGCTCGCGGACAGCCGCGACGCGGTGTCCACCACCCGGTGCAGCGGGTCCAGCACCCGCCCGACCAGCACCCACGCACACACCGCGCCGGCCACGACGACCAGCGGGAACGCAACCAGACCGGCGCGCAGCACGTCGTCGCGGGCGGCGGCGGCGATCGCGTCCCGGGCGGTCTCGGCGGGCACCGGCACCCCGTTCACGACGACCGTGCCGGGCAGCGCGGGCGTCCCCGCCACGGCCGCCCCGACCAGCATCCACCCCAGCCACAGCAGCACCGCCGCCACCACCGCGACCAGCACGGTGGCCAGCAGCGTCAGGCGCGGCCGGAGGCGCTGCACGGGTCAGCCCGCCGCGGTCCCGGCGCCGGGTGGGGCGTCGGTCGCGCTGGGGACCCGGTACCCGGCGCCGACGACGGTGTCGATCAGCGCCGGCTCACCGAGCTTCTTGCGCAGCGTCATCACGGTGACCCGCACGGTCGTGGTGAAGGGATCGGCGTTCTCGTCCCACACCCGCTCGAGGAGTTCCTCGGACGAGACGACGGCACCGCCCGCGGCGAGCAGCACCTCCAGCACGCCGAACTCCTTGCGGGTCAGCTCCACCGGGCGTCCGGAGCGGCCGACCGTCCGCCGCGCCGGGTCCAGCACCAGGTCCCCCGCGGCGAGCGTGGGGGGCACGGCGGGGGTGGCCCGGCGGCCGAGTGCCCGCACCCGGGCGACGAGCTCGGGGAAGTCGAACGGCTTGGCGAGGTAGTCGTCGGCCCCGCGGGACAGGCCCTCGACCTTGTCGGCGAGCGTGCCGGACGCGGTCAGCATCAGCACCCGGGTCAGGCCGCCGGCGGCGACCAGCTCGTCGCACAGCTCGTCCCCGCTGCGGCCCGGCAGGTCGCGGTCGAGCACGGCGACGTCGTAGCGGGTCACCGACAGCTTCTCGGAGCCCTCGTCCCCGTCGTAGGCGACGTCGACGGCGATCCCGTCCCGTCGCAGGCCGCGCGCGACCGCGTCGGCCATGGCCGGCTCGTCCTCGACGACGATGACCCGCATCAGCCCGTGCGCTCCGGGTCCAGCCGGGGCAGGGCCGGCACGGCGGCCGCGGCCCACTCGGTGATCCGGCGGGCCACGTCCTGCTCGGTCAGCCCGACCGCGGCGAGCACGTCGTCGCGGCTGCCGTGCTCGAGGTACTCCTGGGGCAGCGCGAGGTCGCGCTGCCGGACGTCGATGTCGGCACCGCGCAGCGCGTCGGACAGCGCCGAGCCGAACCCGCCGTGCGTGCCGCAGTCCGACACCGTGACGACGAGCTGGTGGTCGGCGGCCAGGGTCAGCAGCTCCCGGGGCACCGGCAGCACCCACCGCGGATCGACGACGGTCACGTCGACCCCCTGGTCGGCCAGCCGCTTCGCCGCCGCCACGCCGAGCTTCCCGAACCCGCCCACGCACACGACGAGCACCTGGGCGCGCCCGTCGGCGGGCTCGTGCAGTACGTCGACGCCGGCCGGCCCGTCGAGGCGGCGCACCGCGGGCACCGAGGCGACGACCGACCCCTTGGGATAGCGCAGGGCGGTCGGCCCGTCGGACACCGCGACGGCCTCGCGGAACTCCTCGCGCAGGGTCGGCTCGTCGCGGGGGGCCGCGACCCGCATCCCGGGCACGATGCCGAGGATCGACAGGTCCCACATGCCGTTGTGGGACGGCCCGTCGCTGCCGGTCACGCCGGAGCGGTCCAGCATCAGGGTCAGCCGCTCGCGGTGCAGGCCGACGTCCATCATCAGCTGGTCGAAGCCGCGGTTGAGGAACGTCGAGTAGAGCGCGACGACGGGGTGCATCCCGGCCCGCGACAGGCCGGCCGCGGTCGTGAGCGCGTGCTGCTCGGCGATCCCGACGTCGATCAGCCGGTCCGGGTAGGCGGCCCCGAACGGCGCCAGCCCGGTGGGACCGAGCATCGCCGCGGTGATCGCGACGACGTCGGTGCGCCGGGCACCGAGCTCGACGACCTCCTCGGAGAACACGTCGGTCCAGCCGGTCGACGGCGCGCCGGTCGGCGCACCGGTCTCCGGGTCGAACGCCGACGGGCTGTGCATCTGCTCGGCCTCGTCGTTCTCGGCGGGCGGGTAGCCGTTGCCCTTGCGGGTCACGGCGTGCACGATCACCGGCCCGCCGAACCGCTTCGCCCGGCGCAGCGCCGACTCGACCTGGGCGATGTCGTGCCCGTCGACCGGGCCGAAGTACTTGAGCCCCAGGTCGGAGAACAGCTCCTGCGGGCTGAGCGCGTCCTTCACGCCCGCCTTGAACGCGTGCAGGCCCGCGTAGAGCGCGGGCCCGACGACCGGGGTCCCGCGGACGGTGCGCTTGCCGGCCTCGAGGATCCGCTCGTAGCCGGGCTGCAGCCGCAGCGACGCCAGGCGGTCGGCGAGCCCGCCGATCGTCGGCGAGTACGACCGGCCGTTGTCGTTGACGACGATGACGACGTTGCGGTCCTCGCCCGCGGCGATGTTGTTCAGCGCCTCCCAGGCCATGCCGCCGGTCAGGGCGCCGTCACCGACGACGGCCACGACGTGCCGGTCCCGCCCGGTCAGCGCGTTCGCCCGGGCGATCCCGTCGGCCCAGGACAGCGACGACGAGGCGTGCGAGGACTCCACGTGGTCGTGCTCGGACTCGGCACGGCTCGGGTACCCGGACAGCCCGCCGGTCTTCTTCAGCCGCTCCCAGCCGTCCTGACGGCCGGTGAGGAGCTTGTGCACGTACGCCTGGTGCCCGGTGTCCCAGATCAGCGCGTCCTGCGGCGAGTCGAAGACCCGGTGCAGGGCGAGCGTCAGCTCGACCACGCCCAGGTTCGGCCCCAGGTGACCACCGGTGCGCGACACCGCCCTGATCAGGAAGCCGCGGATCTCGGCCGCCAGCGAGGCGAGCTCGTCCGGCCCGAGCCCGCGCAGGTCGGCCGGTCGCCGGATCGCGGCCAGCCCCGGGTTCGTCGTCACGTGGTGCCTCCTCGCCGCCGGGCACCCCGCTCGCGGGCGACTCACCGCCGTGGCGGCCCGGCATCGACTCTTCGCGTCCACTCTACGGACGGGTAGCCGAGCCGACCCGGCGGTGCACCAGGAGTCGCGGCCGACCCCGTCGTCCTGACGGGGTCCGCTCCGCGCCCGCGGGACGAATCGTTCACTCACCAACCCCAGTTACGCATCTGCGACACACCTCCCGACGATCTTCACGACACCTTCTCCAATTCATTCCGGCGGCATCCGCCGGTACGTTCACCAACCCCAGTTGCGCACGATCGATCCCCTTTCCGATACCGCCTGGTCCTGCACGTCCATCCGGTGACCCGCATTGCCGATCATGAAATCGGTGACGTGGACGCCGTTGCCCCGCGGACGGTCCGGACCCTTTTCCGCGGAGAGCGGGAAAAGAATCGCCCGGCCGCGCCGGGAAAACAATCCGGGCAGCACCATTGCGTACACAACTACATGATGGGCGCGAGATCATGATCACCGAACGTAACCGGTCTGCTCGTTCGAGCAGCACGGACGTCGAGTGAGGGCCGCGCCGATCACGCACCGCGACCGATGCCGGTTAGGATCAGGGCGGGCCGCCCGGCACCGGGGTGGCGCCGAGCCGGACCGGGAGGGAGCGCATGCCGTCGTCCCCCGTCCCGCTGCACCGGATCTCCCGGTGGCCGGTGTGGTCGATCCCACCGCGGCTGCTCGGCGCCGTGCTGGCCGTCGAGCTGCTCGCGCTGGCACTGGTCGTCGCCGGCGCGACGAACCCGCCGCAGATCGACCGGGGCACGCTGGTACTGCTGGTCACCCTGACGGTCGCCGGGGTGGCACACACCGAGATCGTCTCCGGGGTCGAGCGGGTACGCCGCTACACGGCCGAGACCCACCACGTGAACCTGACGTCGGTGTGGACGTTCGCCTCGGCGCTGCTGCTCCCGCCGGTGCTCGGCGCGCTCGTGGTGGTCGTCGTCTACACCCACCTCTACGTGCGGGTGCTGCGGCCGGTACCGCCGCCCGACCGCCGCCCGGTGTTCCGGGAGGTCTACAACGCCGCGACCGTCATCCTCTCCGTGCACGCGGCGGCCGGGATGCTCGCCGCCACCCGCCCCGGCGAGCTGTACGGGACGGTCCCCGGCACGGTCGCGCTGGTGCTCACGCTGCTCACCTACACCGTGGTGAACACCTGCCTGGTGCTCGGCGTGGTCGCGATGGCGACCCCCGACACGCGGATCTCACAGATCCTCTTCGGCGGCGACGAGCTCACCCTCGAGCTCGCGACGCTGTGCCTCGGCGCGCTCACCGCAGGCGCTCTGGCCACCACGAGCCCCCTGGTCGCCCTGCTCGCGGTGCCGCCGATCCTCGCCCTGCACCGGACCATCCTGGTCCGCCAGCTCCGCGAGAAGGCCGACCTGGACGCCAAGACCGGCCTGCTCAACCACGCCGCCTGGCACCTGCGCGGGTCACAGGCGCTGCAGATCGCCGAGCAGGAACGGCGCCAGGCCGCCCTGCTGATCCTCGATCTCGACCACTTCAAGGAGATCAACGACACGCACGGCCACCTCTACGGCGACCAGGTGCTGGCCGCCGTGGCCCGGGTGCTGCAGGAGGAGCTGCGCGACCACGACCTGGTGGGCCGCTTCGGGGGCGAGGAGTTCGTCGTGCTGCTGCCCCGGCTCTCCGGCCACGACGGGCAGGGCGAGCTGCGCCAGATCGCCGAGCGGGTGCGCGGGCGGATCTCCGGGACCCGCCGCGACGACGACCCGGCCGCCCGTCCGGTGGCGGACCTGCCCGCCGGGCGCGCGGACGGGGCCCCCGGCGGCCCGGCGGGCATCGGGATCACGGTGTCGATCGGCGGCGCGGTGTTCCCCGGCGACGGCGGCGGGCTCACCGCCTTGCTGGAGGTCGCCGACTCGGCCCTCTACGCCGCCAAGCGGGCCGGCCGGGACACGGTCCGGATCGGCAGGCACCCGTTCCCGGCCACCGAACCCGAGCGAGCCTGACCGACCCGCTCGGCTCCCACCGGTCGGGCACCCGTTCCCCGCCACGAAACCCGAGCGAGCCCGACGGGCGCGCCCCGGCCGGGCCGGGTCAGACCTCGCTGGCCGGGCCGGTCGCGGCCCGCCCGAGCCGCACCCGGTTGCGGCCGGCGCGCTTGGCGGCGTAGAGCGCGTGGTCGGCGACCTGCAGGAGCTCGTCGAGGGTGTCGCCGTCCAGCCCGGCGACCGACACCCCGACCGAGACCGACAGGTCGGTGATCGTCAGAGGCCCGCCCGGGGCCTCGACGTCGACGGCGAGGCCACGCACCGTGTGCCGGATCCGCTCGGCCGCGACGTGTGCCAGATCGCGGCCCTCCGTCCCGGGCGGCAGCTCGGCCAGCAGCACGACGAACTCCTCGCCCCCGAACCGGCCCACCGGGTCGACGTCGCGCACCTGGTCGGTCAGCGTCGCGGCGACGGCGGAGAGGACCTCGTCGCCTGCCAGATGGCCGTAGCCGTCGTTGACGGACTTGAAGTGGTCGAGATCGAGGACGAGCACGGCCACCGCGCGCCGCTGCCGCCGGGAGCGGGCGATCGCCCGGTGCGACCGGCCCCGCCAGGCGGCGGCCGTGAGCAGGCCGGTCTTGGCGTCGGTGTTCGCCCGCTCCTCGAGCTGGCGGATCAGCACCGCGCGGTGCAGCACCAGCAGCGGGGGCAGGACGAGCAGGACCAGCAGCGGCTGGCGCAGCGCGGCGAGGGAGGCCAGCACGGCCAGGCACAGCGTCGCGCCCTCCAGGACGTGGTCGTCGCCGTCGCCGAGCACCCCGCGCCAGGCGAACCGGCGGCCGGTGGTCAGCGAGAGGGCCAGCGCGACGAGCGCCTGGTTGACCAGCATGTACGTGACCATGGCGAGGAGCAGCACGCCGTACGCGGCGGGACCGCTGCCCTCCCCCGCGCCGGCGGCACCCGTCAGCCGCTCCGGCGACACGACGGCGCCGGCGGCACAGGCCGCGAGCACCACCGTCGCCGTGGTGTAGACGTGCCGGTGCAGCGCGGCGCCCGCCGGGTACCAGACCCGCCACCACAGGTGGGCGTAGATGCCGATCACGACGACGCCGGCCAGCGGCGGGGGCAGCAGCAGCGCGCCGGCGAAGGTCCACACGCTCGACAGGTCGAAGTACGAGGCGTGCGCCACCCGGCGACGGACCCGCTCGATCCCGGTGGCGAGCTCGGTGTGCAGGACGCCGAGCGCGACCAGGCCCAGCGCCCCCAGCGCGGCGTACCCGGTGGAGGCGTCCGCCGGGAGCATCGCGAGACCGCCCACGACCAGGGCGGCCGCGGAGAGCTCGACGACGACGAGCACCACGAGCATCGACCGGGGCAGGTCCCACACCGGCCGGCGACGGCCTCCGTGCCGGGGGCCGGTCGCCGTCACGCACCCTCCCCTAATGGTGCAATCCAGTCCGGGACGTTCCGGACAGATCGGGCGGGCCCCACCATCTGGATCACCCGAACGGGTACTCTGACGTCGCAGATATTGCTCAGAGTCACACCGGCATCCGAACCGGTGACAGGAGGTGTCGTCATGCGCAACCGCGGCTGGTGACCCCACCACGACCGGCCGGTACGGCGAGGACCGACGGCGGGCCCGGCACCGGGGCCGCGCCCGGGCGCCACGTACCCCCTGCCGGTCACGTCCATCCCGGTGCGGGTCCCTTCGACGGTCGGTGGCGGACCGGCGGGGACGCACCTCCCGGCGCACCGGGCGGGTGCGCCCGAGGGTCCGCGGACCGCCGGAGTTCTCGTCGAGACTATGTATACGTCCGACGTTCGTCAGGCCCCGGCGGGCCCGTACCGGCGGACGGCGCCCCGGCGGCGGCGAACGGCCGACGTGCGGCCCGTCACAGCAGGTCGGACACGTGCGCGATCTCGTTCACCGTCCAGGGCTTGCGCATTCCGTCCCGCGCACAGACCACCCGGCTCACACCCGTGTAGTCGAGCGGGAACGGCAATGTCCGGTCCACACCCAGGATCGCCGCCAGGTACGCGTTCAGCACGCCGGCGTGGGCGACGACGACGGCGGTCGACCGTCCCGGGTGGGCGGCGACGATCCCCTCCACGCACCGGTGCACCCGCTCGGTGAAGGCCGCCGCGTCGACGTGCTCGGGCAGGTACCCGGCGCGCATCCGTTCCCAGGCGGCCGGATCGGCCTGCGCCATCTGCCCGATCGGCACGTACTCGGACCGTTCCGCGTCGTACTCGCGCAGGTCGGCGTGGGTGACGGGCTCCAGACCGCGCTCGGTGGCCAGGGGCGCCGCCGTCTGGACGGCCCGGCGCATGGTGCTCGTGTGGAGCGCGTCCACCCGCTCCCCCGCCAGCGCCCGCACCAGACGTTCCGCCTGGGCGTGCCCGTCGGCCGTCAGGCCGGGGTCGGCGTGCGAGCCGTCGGCGTGCTCGACCCGCTCGGGCAGGGCGTGCCGGACGAGGACCAGCTGCACGTCAGGCGGGGACGTGGTCGGCGTGACCCGCGCCGCGCAGCGCCGTCCGCAGCGCCTCGGCGTGCCCGTCCTGCTCGGCGGCGTCGACCTCGGCGGCGGCGTTGGCGAAGTCGAAGGCGCGCATGTCCCAGGCGGGGAAGACGTGCACGTGCAGGTGCGGGACCTCGAACCCGGCGACCAGCAGCCCGACCCGCGGCGGCGCCCAGATCTCCCGCACGGCGATCCCGACCGTGCGGGCGACCTCCGTCAGGTGCGCGGTCAGCCCGGCGTCGGCGTCGACCCACTGGTCGATCTCGGCCCGCGGCACGACCAGGGTGTGCCCCGGCCCGAGCGGGTTGATCGAGAGGAACCCGACGCACCGGTCGTCGGACCAGACGAAGCGGCCGGGGATCTCACCGTCGATGATCTTCGTGAAGACGCTGCTCACGACGACCGACCCTAGGGCATCCCAGCGGGACGGGCGGTCCGGCCATACCCTGGCCGCATGCCCCGCACCATCGCCACGAACGACCGCGTCGACCGCGACGAGCTGCTGGACTTCGTCCGGCCGCGGCACCACATGATCCTCATGACCACCCGGTCCGACGGCGGCGTCCAGGCCTCCCCCGTCACCGGTGGCGTCGACGACGAGGGCCGCATCGTGATCTCGACCTACCCGGAGCGGGCGAAGTCCACCAACGTCGCACGGCACGGCCGGGCCTCGGTCGTCGTGCTCTCCGAGAAGTTCGACGGGGCCTGGGTGCAGGTCGACGGCGACGCCGAGCTGATCACCCTGCCCGACGCGCTGGAGCCGCTCGTCGACTACTTCCGCGCGATCTCCGGGGAGCACCCCGACTGGGACGAGTACCGGCAGGCCATGAGCGACCAGGGCAAGGCGCTGGTCCGGATCACCCCGACCCGCTGGAGCCCGGTCGCGACCGGCGGTTTCCCCGCCCGGTTCGCCGACTCCTGAGCAGGTCCTGGGAGGATCGGCGGCTCCGCGCCCGCACCGCCGGGCCCGGTGAGCACCGACCTGCTCCGCGCCCCGTCCGCGGAGCGAACGGCAACGGCGCCGGCCCCCGATAGGTTGAGCGCGCACACGGCCGGTGGCCGGGTCGCGAGGAGAGGACCGTGAGATGCAGCCCTGGCCCGGGCACGCCTACCCGCTGGGTGCCAGCTACGACGGCACCGGCACCAACTTCGCGCTGTTCTCCGAGGCGGCCGAGTCGGTCGAGCTGTGCCTGTTCGACCCCGACGGCAGCGGCGCCGACGCGCCCGGCGGGCTCACCGAGACCCGGGTGAGGCTCACCGAGGTCGACGGCTTCGTCTGGCACGGCTACCTGCCCGGCATCGAGCCCGGGCAGCGCTACGGCTACCGGGTGGACGGCCCGTACGACCCGGCACAGGGGCTGCGCTGCAACCCGAACAAGCTGCTCATCGACCCCTACGCCAAGGCCGTCGACGGTCCGGTGGACTGGGACGAGGCCGTGTTCGGCTACAACTTCGGCGACCCCGACTCGCGCAACGACACCGACTCGGCGCCGCACGTGCCGAAGTCGGTGGTGGTGAACCCGTTCTTCGACTGGGGCTCGGACCGGCCGCCGAAGATCCCCTACAACGAGACCGTCGTCTACGAGGCGCACGTCCGCGGGCTCACCACGCTGCACCCGGACGTCGAGGAGGACCTGCGCGGCACCTACTCCGGCGTCGCGCACCCCGCGATGATCGAGCACTACAAGCAGCTCGGCGTCACCGCCGTCGAGCTGATGCCGGTGCACGAGTTCGTGCAGGACCACCACCTCACCGAGAAGGGCCTGTCGAACTACTGGGGCTACAACACGATCGGCTTCCTGGCCCCGCACCACGCCTACGCCTCCGGCTCCGCGCGGGCCGGCTCGCAGGTCCCGGAGTTCAAGGCGATGGTCCGCGAGCTGCACGACGCGGGCATCGAGGTGATCCTCGACGTCGTCTACAACCACACCGCCGAGGGCTCCGACATGGGACCGACGCTGTCGATGCGCGGGATCGACAACCACGCCTACTACCGGCTGGTCGACGACGACGCCCGCTACTACATGGACTACACCGGCACCGGCAACTCGCTGAACGTCCGGAACCCGCACACCCTGCAGCTGATCATGGACTCGCTGCGGTACTGGGTCACCGAGATGCACGTCGACGGCTTCCGCTTCGACCTCGCCTCGACCCTCGCCCGGGAGTTCTACGACGTCGACCGGCTGTCCACGTTCTTCGACCTCGTCCAGCAGGACCCGGTGATCTCCCAGGTCAAGCTCATCGCCGAGCCGTGGGACGTCGGCCCCGGCGGCTACCAGGTCGGCAACTTCCCCCCGCTGTGGACCGAGTGGAACGGCAAGTACCGCGACACCGTCCGCGACTTCTGGCGCGGCGAGGCAGGCACCCTGGGCGAGTTCGCGTCCCGGATCACCGGCAGCTCCGACCTCTACCAGGGCGACGGCCGCCGCCCCTACGCCTCGATCAACTTCGTGACCGCGCACGACGGGTTCACCCTCGCCGACCTGGTCTCCTACAACGAGAAGCACAACGAGGCCAACGGCGAGGACGGCAACGACGGCGAGAGCCACAACCGGTCCTGGAACTGCGGCGTCGAGGGCCCCACCGACGACGAGGCGGTGCTCGAGCTGCGAGCCCGCCAGCAGCGCAACTTCCTGGCCACCCTGCTCCTCTCGCAGGGCACGCCGATGCTGCTGCACGGCGACGAGCTCGGCCGCACCCAGGGCGGCAACAACAACGTCTACTGCCAGGACAACGAGATCGCCTGGCAGGACTGGGAGCTCTCCGGCAAGCACCACGACCTGGTCACCTTCACCGCGGGCGTCACGGCCCTGCGGCACGCGCACCCGGTGTTCCGGCGGCGCCGGTTCTTCGCGGGCAGGCCCATCGGCCGCCGCCGGCGCGACGCGGTGTCCGACATCGGCTGGTTCACCCCGGCCGGCCGGGAGATGACCGAGGACGACTGGGACAACGAGCTCGGCCGGGCCGTCGTCGTGTTCCTCAACGGCGAGGGCATCGCCGACGTCGACCAGCGCGGCCAGCGCATCACCGACGACTCGTTCCTGCTCTGTTTCAACTCCTACTGGGAGGACATCGACGCCACCCTCCCGCCGTCCGAGTTCGGATCGGCCTGGGAGGTCGTCGTCGACACGCACTCGGGCGAGGTGCACCCGCCGTCGGCCGCCGGCCAGAACGGCGTCGACCTCGACCCGGTCTCCGCGGGCTCGGTGCTCACCCTGCCCGCACGTTCCCTGCTCGTCCTGCGATCGAAGGGCTGAGGCGCACCCGCATGAGCCGCCTTCCGGGTTCCACCTACCGGCTGCAGTTCTCGAAGGACCGGACGTTCGCCGACGCGCGGGCGCTCACCGGCTACCTCGACCGGCTCGGGATCGGGGCGCTCTACGCCTCCCCGCTGCTCGAGTCGGGGACCGGGTCGAACCACGGCTACGACGTCGTCGACCCGTCCCGGATCTCCGCGGAGCGCGGCGGCGAGGCCGGTCTGCGCGCCCTGCTCGGCACGCTGCGCGAGCACGGGCTGACCCTGCTGCTCGACATCGTGCCGAACCACGTCGGCGTCGCGCGGCCCGCGGAGAACCCGTGGTGGTGGGACGTGCTGACGCACGGGCAGTCGTCGCGGTGGGCGCACCACTTCGACGTCGACTGGGGCGCAGGCCGGATCCTGCTCCCGGTGCTCGACGCCGACGAGGCCGGCGCGCTGGAGAACCTCACCGTCACCGACGGCGAGCTGCGTTACCACGAGCACCGCTTCCCGGTCGCCCCCGGCACCGGGGACGGCACCGCGCAGGAGGTGCACGACCGCCAGCACTACCGGCTCGTGTCCTGGCGGCGCGGGGCGGCGGAGCTGACCTACCGGCGGTTCTTCGACGTCTCCGACCTGGCCGCGGTGCGCGTCGAGGACCCCGAGGTGTTCGCCGACGCCCACCGGACGGTCCTGGAGCTGCTGCGCGGCGACGACACGATCGTCGGGCTGCGCGTCGACCACCCGGACGGCCTGGCCGATCCCGGCGGGTACGTGCGCCGGCTGCGCGCCGAGATCGGGCCCTGGAAGTGGCTGCTGGTCGAGAAGATCCTCGCCGTCGGCGAGGACCTCCCCGCCTCGTGGCCGGTCGACGGCACCAGCGGTTACGAGGCGCTGCGCGAGATCTGCGGGGTGTTCGTCGATCCCGACGGCGCCGGGCTCCTGACCCAGTTCGCCGCCGAGCACACCGGTGCGAAGCCGGCCGCGCACGCCGTGGAGGACGACGGCAGGCACCTCGTCGTGGACCGGATCCTCGTCGCGGAGGTCCACCGGATCGCCGACGCGTTCCGGGCCGGACCGGGCGCGGACGCCGCGGCCACCGGCGTCGACCTCACCGCGGTCACCGCCGAGGACCTGCACGACGCGGTCGCCGAGTTCCTCTGCGGATTCCCGGTCTACCGCTCCTACCTGACCCCGGCGATCGCCGAGGGGCGCGCCGCCGCCGACACCGCCGTGTCGGTCGCCCGCACCCGGCGCCCCGACCTGGCCGCGGTGGTCACCGCCCTGCACGCCGGCCTGGTCGCCGACCCCGGCTCGGAGTACGCGACCCGGCTCCAGCAGACCTCCGGCATGGTCACCGCCAAGGGTGTCGAGGACACCGCGTTCTACCGGTACAACCGCTTCGTCGCGCTCAACGAGGTCGGCGGCGACCCGGCCCGGTTCGGGGTGTCCCCCACCGAGTTCCACGCCGGCCTCACCCACCGCGAGGCGGGCCGGTCGCGCACGATGACCACACTGTCCACGCACGACACCAAGCGCTCGGAGGACGTGCGGGCGCGGCTCGCGGTCCTCGCCGAGCGCCCGGGCGACTGGACCGCGCAGGTCCGCAGGTGGTCGGTGCGCCACCCGCTGCCGGACCGCTCACTGGAGCTCCTCGCCTGGCAGTCGCTGGTCGGGGCGTGGCCGATCCCGGCCGAGCGGCTGGCGTCGTACCTGGGCAAGGCCTCGAAGGAGGCCAAGCTCGTCACCTCGCACACCGACGCGGTGCCCGAGGTCGACGAGCGGATCGCCGCCTGGGCGGGCGAGGTGCTCGCCGACGCCGAGCTGGTCGCCGAGATCGAGGCGTTCGTCTCCGGGATCGCCGGCCCGGGCTGGTCGAACTCGCTGGGCCAGAAGCTGCTGCAGATGGCCGGGCCGGGCGTGCCCGACGTCTACCAGGGCACCGAGCTGTTCGAGTACTCGCTGGTCGACCCGGACAACCGGCGGCCCGTCGACTTCGGGGTCCGCGAACGCCTGCTGGAGCGGATCGACGGCGGCTGGCAGCCCCCGGTCGACGCCTCCGGCGCGGCGAAGCTGCTGGTGACGTCGGCGGCGGCGCGGCTGCGGCGGTTCCGGCCGGAGCTGTTCTCCGGCTACGGGCCCCTCGACGCGCAGGGCACCGCGGCGTCGCACGCGGTCGCGTTCTCCCGCGGCGGCGGGGCGCTGGTCGCCGTCGCCACCCGCCTGCCGGAGGGCCTGGCCCGCCGCGGCGGGTGGGGCGACACGACGCTGCCGCTGCCCGGCGGGTTCGACGACTGGCACGACATGATCGCGAACAAGCCGGTGGACGGCCCGGCACCGGCGCTCGCCGGGCTGCTGGACCGCTACCCCGTGGCGCTGCTGGTCCGCCCCGCCTGAGGCGGGCTACTCCTCGTCGTCGACGAGGTGGACGGCGGCCTCCTCCGCCGACGCCCCCGCCCCGTCGATCCCGGCGTCACCGGCGACGAGCTGCTGTTCGCCGCCGTCGCTGCCGTCGAACGACGCGTCGTCGACGGTCAGCCGGCCTGCCCGGCGATCGCCGACCTCGCCGTCCCGGAGTTCGCCGTCGGTCCCGGTGGTGTCGCCGAGGTCCTCCCCCGTGGCGTCGTCGGTGTCGCGGTCGGTGTCGCGGTCGGTGTCGTCCTCGAGGGCCGGGTCGGTGGCGTTCCACGGGTCCGGTTCCTCGTCGGCGAGACGCTCGTCGAGCGACTCGTGGTCGCGGGAGTTCCACGGCCGTTCCGGCGGCGAGTAGCCCTCGTCCAGCACGTCGGTGACACCGCCGTACTCCAGGGTGTCGTCGGGTTGCAGCTGGGCGTACTGGTCGGTGTCGTCACCGCTGTCCGGGTCGGCCATCGAGGCAGCGTAGCGCCGGGTGAGCGGCGCCACCCCCGCCCGCCCGCGCGGGACCCCCACCGGGTGCGGAAGGATCGACGCCCGTGACGGTGTTCTCGGTGTGGGCCCCTGACAGGAACCGGGTGAGCGTCCTGGTCGGCGACGACCGGATCGCGCTGGACCCCGCACCCGGCGGGTGGTGGCGGACCGAACTGCCCGACCACGGGCACGGCACCGACTACGCCTTCCTGCTGGACGACGACCCCGCCCCGCTCCCCGACCCACGTTCCCGCTGGCAGCCGGCCGGGGTGCACGAGCGCTCCCGGGTCTACGACCACGACTCGTTCTGGTGGACCGACGACACCTGGACCGGCCGCACCCTGGCCGGGTCGGTGCTCTACGAGTGCCACATCGGCACCTTCACCGACGAGGGCACCTTCGACGCGGCGATCGGCCGGCTCGACCATCTCGTCTCGCTCGGGATCGACCTGGTCGAGGTGCTGCCCGTCAACGCCGTCGACGGCCCCGTGAACTGGGGCTACGACGGCGTCGCCTGGTACGCCGTCACCGGCAACTACGGCGGCCCGGACGCCTTCAAGCGGTTCGTCGACGCCTGCCACGCCCGCGGCCTCGGCGTCGTGCTCGACGTCGTCTACAACCACCTCGGGCCCTCCGGGGCCTACCTGGACCGGTTCGGCCCGTACTTCGCCGGATCGAACATCTGGGGCCCGTCGCTGAACCTCGACGGCGGCGGCTCGGACGAGGTCCGCCGCTACGTGATCGACAATGCGCTGATGTGGCTGCGCGACTTCCACGTCGACGGGCTGCGGATCGACGCCGTGCACGCGCTGCGGGACACCCGCGCCCAGCACGTCCTGGAGCAGCTCGCCGTCGAGGTCACGGCCCTGGAGGCGCACGTCGGGCGTCCGCTGTCGCTGATCGCCGAGTCCGACCTCAACGACCCGCGGATGATCACCGCGCGGGAGGGCGGCGGCTACGGGCTCGACGCCCAGTGGGCCGACGACGTCCACCACTGCCTTCACACGGTGCTCACCGGGGAGGGCCAGGGCTACTACGGCGACTTCGCCGAGGCGGGCCTGGACGGGCTCGCGCACGTGCTGACGCGCGGGTTCCTGCACGAGGGCACCTGGTCGTCGTTCCGGGGGCGCAGTCACGGCGCCCCGATCGACACGGCACGGATCCCCGGCTCCCGGCTGGTGACCTACCTGCAGAACCACGACCAGATCGGGAACCGGGCCACCGGCGACCGGCTCACCCATACGCTGTCCCCCGGCCTGCTGGCCTGCGGCGCGGCGCTGCTGTTCACCTCCGGCTTCACCCCGATGCTGTTCATGGGCGAGGAGTGGGGCGCGCGCACGCCGTGGCAGTTCTTCTCCCGGTTCGGAGACCCGGGCCTGCAGCAGGCGGTCCGCGACGGGCGGCGCACGGAGTTCGCCGACCACGGCTGGTCCGACGCCGACGAGGTCCCCGACCCGAACGCGGAGTCGACGTTCACGGACTCGACGCTCGACTGGTCCGAGCCGGAGCAGGAGCCGCACGCGACGCTGCTGCGGATGCACCGCGAGCTCATCGCGCTGCGCCGCACCTGGCCGGAGCTGTCCGACCCGTGGCTGGACTCGGTCGGGGTCGACGTCCACGAGCAGGCCCGAACCCTGGTGATCGCCCGGGGCGCGATGCGGGTCGTGGTCAACCTGGGGCCGGAGCCCGTCACGCTGTCGCTCGGGTCGACGATCACCCGGATCCTGCTGGCGTCCGAGCCGACCCGCAGCGACGACGACTCGTTCACCGTTCCGGCGGAGGCGTTCGCGATCTGCCGTATCGCGGGGTGACGGCACCGGCGTTGCACCCGCTCGACCGGCAGACCCGACCGGCGTGATCACCGGTCGGGAGGCGATCCGGCCACATCCGACCGTCTCTCTTTCCGATCGGTGATCACGGGCCCGGCCGGGAGGCATCACAGCTGGGCGAAGTGCTCCCGCTGTACCTCCAGGGCGCGGCCGATGGCGTCCTCGGCGTGGCCGTACTGCCGGGCGGCGACGAGGAGCCGGTCGGCCGCCTCCCGGACCTCGACGTAGTGCGCCCAGTGGGTGTCGAGGATGTGGTTCACCTTCGGCTGGAAAGCCCTCCTGGCGTCGAGCGACACCGGATCCTGGCCGACGGCCGGCAGGTTCCGCAGCCACTCTGCGTCTTTCAGGGCCGTGTACATCCGCTCGGCCTGGGCGGCGAGGATCGCGTGGACCTGGACGACGTTGCCGGTGGTGATCTGCACCATGAGGCTGTCGGAGGCGGTGCCTCGCGGGCGGGCTGCATCGATCGTCATGGCGACGCACGGTAGGAGCGGGCAGCACGGCCGGTCGCTGTTCGGACCGCGGCGTTCGCGGGTGCGAACCCGGTCGCCGAGCAGCGAGCGGTGGTCACGCAGCGAGAGTCCGAGGCTCACACCGAGTACCGGGGCTCCACGCGGTAAATTCGGGGCCCACACGGGGAATCCGGGGCCCACACGGCGAGTCCGGTGGTCACACGACGAGTCCGGTGGTCACGGGCGGCACGGGTCGTCACGCAGCGAGCCCGCGTGCGGTCCGGATCACCTCGGCGGTGAGCCGGACGGCCCGATCGCAGGACTTGTCGATCCAGGACCCCGGCCCCGGCGGCTCGACGTCGGCAGCCTGGGTCTGCGTGCGGATCAGCTGGCTCTCACCGGTGTCGACGAGGATCTCGCAGAGCGGGGCGATCGTTTCCCGCTCGGTGAGCCGGACGGTGCCGTAACCCTCGATCTCGCCGATCATCGCACCGTCGGCGCCGACCGCCTGCTCGGCATCGGACGGGAAGAACTGCACCGTGAAACCGAAGTCGCTGCCGTAGCCGCCCCAGTCGCACAGGCGGGTCGGCTTCCCCCCGACCACCGGCGACGCGATCCGACGCCTCTCCGGGGCCACACCCGCGGCCCTCAGGCTCTCCGGCGACACCGTCGCGCACGGATCGAGGCGGTTCAGGTCGATGTCCGCCGGCCGGGCCGGGAACGGATCCGGCGGCCCCAAAGGCGCGGACGCGCACCCCCCGAGCACGAGAACCAGCACGACCGCCGCCCACCACCGCGTCACGGACCCTCCTCGCCTCCGGGGAGACGCTAGCCCCTACCCCCTGTCCCGCACGGAGATTCCGGGGTGATCACCGATCGGGAAGCGATCCGGCCACGAACGGCCGTATCCCTTCCCGATCCGTGATCACGGGCTGCGGCGAGCGGGCCCGGACGCGAGCCGGCCGCGACCACCTGGGTGGTCGCGGCCGGGGAGGACGTGCGTGGGGGTGGGCTCAGATCAGGCCGAGCTTCTTCACCGCGTCGCGCTCCTCGACGAGCTCGGCGACCGAGGCGTCGATCTTCCCGCGGGAGAACTCGTCGATCTCCAGGCCCTGGACGATCTTCCACTCGCCGTTCTCGGAGGTGACCGGGAACGAGGAGATGATGCCCTCGGCGACGCCGTAGGAGCCGTCGGACGGGATCGCGGCGGAGACCCAGTCGCCGGCCGGGGTGCCGTTGACCCAGTCGTGGACGTGGTCGATGGCGGCGTTCGCGGCCGACGCGGCCGAGGACGCGCCCCGGGCCTCGATGATCGCGGCGCCACGCTTGGCGACGGTCGGGATGAAGTCGTTCTCCAGCCACTCCCGCTCGACCTGCTCGGCGGCGATCTTGCCGCCGACCTCGGCGTGGAAGAGGTCGGGGTACTGGGTGGCGGAGTGGTTGCCCCAGATCGTGAGCTTGGAGATCTCGTCGAGGCCGACGCCGAGCTTCTTGGCCAGCTGGGCCAGCGCACGGTTGTGGTCGAGGCGGGTCATCGCGGTGAAGCGGTCGGCCGGGACGTCCGGCGCGGACGCCTGGGCGATCAGGGCGTTGGTGTTGGCCGGGTTGCCGACGGCGAGCACGCGGATGTCGCTCGCGGCGCCGTCGTTGATGGCCTTGCCCTGGGGACCGAAGATGCCGCCGTTGGCCTCGAGCAGGTCGCCGCGCTCCATGCCCTTCGTGCGGGGACGGGCGCCGACCAGCAGGGCGACGTTCGCGCCGTCGAAGGCGGCCTTCGCGTCGTCGTGGATGTCGATGCCGCGCAGCAGCGGGAACGCGCAGTCGTCGAGCTCCATCGCGGTGCCCTCGGCGGCCTTGACGGCCTGCGGGATCTCGAGAAGGTTCAGCTTGACCGGGGTGTCGGGCCCCAGCAGCTGCCCGGAGGCGATCCGGAAGAGCAGCGCGTAACCGATCTGGCCAGCGGCTCCGGTGACGGTGACGGAAACGGGGGTAGCAGACACGACGCGGACCCTAGCCCTGTCGGGCGTCGCACGCCGCGACGGGGAGCACACGGATCGCTCCAGGTGGCACGAACCACACCCGGTAGCGTCGACGTCCGTGCACGCCCTCCCGGTGACCGACCGGTCCGCGGCCCCCGATCTGGCCCGTGGGGCGGCGCTGCTGCTCATCGCGATCGCCAACGCCCACACGTTCGTCACGCACCGCGGGATCGGCGTCCGCACCTACCCGCGGGACCTCTCCGGGATCGACGCCGTCGTCGCCACGGTGCAGCTCACCCTGGTCGACGGCCGTGCGTACCCGCTGTTCGCGGTGCTGTTCGGGTTCGGGATCGCGGGCCTCGCCGCCCGCCGCACCCCGCCCGGCGCGCGGGCCGGCGACGACGTCGTGGCGCTGGTCCGCCGGCGCGGCGGCGCGCTGCTCGCGATCGGTGCGATCCACGCGGTCCTGCTGTGGCACGGCGACTTCGTCGCCGCGTACGGGCTGATCGCGGTGCTGGCGGCCGGGTTGCTGGCCCGGGGCACGACCCCACAGCTGGTGACGACGGCGGCGGCGACGACCGCCCTCGCCGTGCTGCTCCACCTGCCGGTGGCGCTCACCGATGCCGGGGCACCGTCGGCGTCGCCGTCGCTGGTGCAGCCGGACGCCCTCGTGGCGATGGCGGACCGGTTCGGCGAGTGGTTGTTCGGCAACCTGCTGCTGAGCGCGCTCGCGCTCACCGGCGCGGCCGCGGTCGGCGTGCTGCTCCACCGGTCCGGGCTGCTCGCCGACCCGGCCCGGCACCGCCGCCCGCTGCGACGACTGGCCGTCGCCGGGATCGCGACGGGTGTCCTCGGCGGGCTGCCGATGGCGCTCGTCGCCGCGGGGTCCTGGTCCCCGCCGACGACGGTGCTGCTGGTGCTCGGGCCGCTGCACGCGCTCACCGGGTACGCCGCCGGGGTCGGCTACGCGGCGCTGGCCGGGCTGGTCGTGGCGCGGCGCGCCGGGCGTGCGCCGGGCCGCGTCGGCGCGGCGCTGGAGGCGACCGGGCAGCGGTCGTTGTCGGCGTACCTGGCGCAGTCGGTGGCGTTCGTGGCGTTGTTCCCGGCCTGGACGCTCGGGCTGGGTGCGGGCCTGCCGCTGTGGGCGGCGGCACTGTGCGGGACCGGGGTCTGGGCGACGACGGTGCTGGTGGCGACGTGGTCGGCACGCACCGGCGGGCGCGGCCCGGCCGAGTCGCTGCTGCGCCGCCTGACGTACCCCCGGCCCGTCGGCCCGGGGCTGGGGTCGCGCCCGTGACCGGCCGGGAGGATCCCGCGCACCGCGACGAGCCGGACGACCGTCCGCCGTGGCAGGGAGCGCCCGGGTACTCCGGTGTGGACGACCCGGATCCCGGTCCCGGCGGGGTGCCCCCGCACGCGCCGCTGCCCGGCGCCCCGCCGTACCCGCCGGGGACCGGGCCCGACGATTGCGCGCCGTCCGACCGGGAGCCGTCGCCGGTCGAGCGGCTGCTCCCCCGGTGTGTCGCGGCGAGCGCGGGCTGGGTGGCGGTCGCGCTGCTCCTGGCGCTGGTCACCGGTGTGGTGTCGTGGCCGCTGCGCGGGATCGCGCTCGTCGTACCGTGGGGGCTGACGGCCGTCGCGCTGCTCGTCCCGGCCCGCCGCGGCGCCGGCCCGGGTGGACTGGTGGCGCTGGCGTTCGGTCCGTTCTGGCTGCTGCACGCGCTGCTGGTCGGTCTGCTCGGCTGGTGAGCGACGGCCCCTCCGGCCGCGGCGGGCCATCCGTCGCGATCTCGAGTGGCAGCACACGGTGCGTGCCGGAATGATGCGTTCCGCACCGCCCGTCCCGGCGAAGGAGCTCCTCGTGGCGCAGCACGACCCGTACGTCCTGCCGATGGTCGACGTCGCCGACAAGTGGGTGGTCCGGTGCGACTGCGGGTGCGGCGCCTTCGAGCAGTACGCCACCCAGGACGAGGCGCAGGACCGGTCCGACGCCCTCCGCGCCGAGAACGAGCCGCCGCCGTCGGAGCGCGCGCAGGCCGTCGACGAGGTCCGGGCGGCGGAAGGCTCCGACCCGGTCTGAGGCCCGCCGCTACCGCTGCCGCGGGAGCAGCGGGCCCAGCGGACCGAGCTCGATGTTGAGGTCCTGCGCGGTGAGTCCGAACCGCTCGGTCAGCTCCTCCATCGCGGACTCCAGGTGCATGAGCGACGTACCGAGGTCCTCGATCTGGTCGTCGGTGAGATCGCCCTGGTCGACCCGCCGCAGCACCTGCTTCTCCATCAGCTGACGCAGCAGTTCGACGATCGTCAGCACCAGCTTCATCAGGTCCCGCTCGACCGACTCACGGTCGATCTCGACCCGGCCGGCGGGCCGGGCCGGGCGCGACCCGGGCTCCGGGGCGCTCATCCACCGGCCCCCGGGAGCGCACGCGGCTCGGCGGCGGAGACACGCCCGTCCCCGTGGGGCACGTCCTCCGCCGGCGCGATCGAGGTGATGAGCGCGCGCAGCGAGATCCGGACGAGATCGACGCCGGCCAGCGAGATCGTCACGTCCCCGGTGAGCACCACTCCCCCGGCGAGCAGCCGGTCCAGGAGGTCGACGAGTGCCACCTCGCGGTCGCCGAACAGTCCGGTCGGTTCGGTCATCCGTCGTCACCGCCCGGGGCGGTCCCGGCGAACGAGTACGGCACCCAGGGGCCGGTCACCTCGACCAGCAGCGCGGGCGTCGCGGCCGCCTCCACCGCGGCCCGCCACCGGTCGGTGTCGTCCGTGTCGACGAGGTAGGCCGCGTTGAGCACCATCTGCTCGGTCCGGCCGGTGAGCGCGGCGTCGTGGACGCGGTGCCGGCGCGCCTCGACCGCGGCCCCGGCGACGGCGTCGTGCAGGCTCTCGGCCGCCCGGAACGCCTCGTCGGTCCGGGCCTCCGCCGCCCCGGCGGCGGCACGGCGGCGGCGCAGGTACTCCGCCCCGGACGACGGCCGCTCGCCCCGCGCCGCGGGTGCGGCCTGCGGGGCCCACGCCTTCAGCCCCCACTCGGCCCGGCCGTGCACCCGGTCGAGGACGGCCTCGAACCCGGACCGGCGCTCGTCGAGGACCGCACGGACCCGCGCGTCGTCGGTGAAGACGGTCGCGAGGGCCAGCGGCGCCACGTCGGACGAGCGCCCGACCTCGTCGACGACGTGGTGGTGCGCGCGGGCGGTCGCGGTGAGCCAGTCGAGGTCCTGGAGCCGCTCGTCGATCGCGTCCTGCGCGAAGTCGGCGGCAGGCACCCGGCTGACGACGGCGTGCAGCCCGGACCCCGCGACGACCCGGACGGGCGCGTCGAGCACCCCGGTCAGTGTCGCGAGCCCGGGCGGCTCACGACGGGTGACGGCGTAGACGTACGACAGCTCGCCCGGCGCGGCCGCGGGGCTGTCGTCGGGTGTCTCCTGCACGGTCATCGCCTCCGGGAGCGGGTGCCGTCGTCACGGGCGCGGCGCCGTTCCGCCGGCTCGCGGGCCGGGGCGTCACGGGCGCGGCGGCGTGGTGCTCCCGCAGCACGGCGCCGGGACGGGGCGGGGGGATCGTCGGGTCCGGGCCTGTCGATCCCGGCGCGCTCCTCGGTCCGGTCGGGCGGCTGCCGCTCCTCGTCCGCGTCGGCGGCGTCGGCGCCGGTGTCGGCGCCGGTGTCGGCGTCCGCGTCGGCGTCCGCGTCGGCGTCCGCGTCGGCGTCCGCGTCGAAGTCGAGGTCGTCGTCGGCGTCCGCGTCGTCGAAGTCGTCGGCGTCGTCGGCGTCGAAGTCGTCGTCGGCGCCGGAGTCGAGGTCGGCGTCGAGGTCGGCGTCGAGGTCGGCGTCGAGGTCGGCGTCGAGGTCGGCGTCGAGGTCGGCGTCGAGGTCGGCGTCGAGGTCGGCGTCGAGGTCGGCGTCGAGGTCGGCGTCGAGGTCGGCGGCAGCGGCGGCCGCCCCTGCTCCGGCGTCTGCTCCGGCGTCGTCGGCGTCGTCGTCGGCCCGGTGCCGGTTCGCTCCGTCGCCCGAGGGCCCCGCCGGGGGCAGACCGTCGCGACCCGCGGCGCGTTCCAGGGCCTCGACCCGCTCACGCAGGTGGGCGTTCTCGGTCTCCAGGTCCTGCCGTCCGGCCGAGAGCGTCGGGTCGCGCTCCCACCAGTCGATGCCCATCTCCTTCGCCCGGTCGACGGACGCGACCACCAGCCGGATCTTGATCGTCAGCAGCTCGATGTCGAGGAGGTTCACCTGGATGTCCCCGGCGATGACGATCCCCTTGTCCAGCACCCGTTCAAGGATGTCGGCGAGGTTCGCCCCGTCGTTCCGGGACTCCTGCTGCCGCCGGGGCTGCCCGGACGACCAGCGCACCGTGTCGCTGCTCATGCCTCACCCCCGGTCCCGCGGGTGTAGCGGCGGACGCGCCGGTACGACACGAGCTCGGCCTCCCGGTCGAGCTCGGCCTCGTACACCCCGAGGACGTCGGCCGAGTCCGGGATCCGCCGGGACTCGACGACCTCCACCTCGATCGTCCAGCCCTCGTCGTGCCGGGAGACCGAGGTGACACCCTCCGGGGTGCGGCCGGTCATCTCGACGACCTGCTCCAACGCAGCCCGGGCGACGGCCCGCGCACCGAGCCGGGCCGGACGGGGCGGAGGTTCCGGTTCGCCCCCGCCGTCGTCGTCGCCGCCGTTGTCGCTGTCGTCCCCCTCGTCCTGGCCCTCGTCGGTCCCGTCGTCGCCCTCGATCTCGTCGATGTCGTCGTCGATCTCGTCGATCTCCTCGATCTCGTCGTCCGGAGCTGCATCGTCGGGCGCCTCCTCGTCCTCCGCGACCCGGTCCTCCGGGACCTCGTCCTCCGCGGCCCGCCGCACCTGCCGCCGCCGGGGCGTGTCCTCCGCCGCCCGTCGCCGGGGGCCGTCCCCGGCCGCCCGGCGCCCGGGCGCCTCGTCGGCGGCACGGCGCCGCGACCCGTCACCGGTGGACCTGCGCCGAGGGGCGTCGCCCGCCGGTGCCCGGCGCGCCGAATCCCCGTCGGCCCGGCGACGCCGCGGCCGCTCGCCGGTCCCCTCCCCGTCGGCACGGCGGCCCGGTTCCTCACCCGACCGCGCCCTCCTCGGCCGGGCACCGCCCTCCGCGCGGGGACGCCGCGGGGCCGTCGCCTCGTCACGCCCGGGTGCCTCGGCACCGTCCCGGCGGCGGGCAGCGGATCCTCCCCGGGCGGTGCGGCGCTCCGCGCGATCGCCCGGCCCGCCCCCCGCGCGGTCGTGATCACGGCCGCCGCCGTCGTCGTCGCGGGTGGGCCGTCGCCGGACGGGGCGGTCAGCCACTCCGGCCTCCCCCGCCGCGGTCGATCAGCCGCCCGAGGAGCTCCTCCTGGCGGGCGTCGCGCTCGGCCTCGTCGATCTCGCCGTCCTCGAACGCCCGCTCCGACTCGTCGATCTTGCGACGGATGACGGCCGGGTCGTTCATCTCCCGGTCGACCTCGGCCTCGATCTGCTCGGCGATCCACATGACGCCCCGCACCGGGGCGAGCGGCAGCGTCAGGATCCCGGTCAGCAACCCCATCTCACTCCTCCGTCCCGGCGTCGGGAGCGGGCAGGAAGTCGAACGGGGCGACCGGCCCGATCAGCTGCAGCGACACCCGGTCACCCCACTCGTCGCCGAGCGCGTCGACCGCGGTGTCGAACTCCGCGCGGCGGTCGCGGCGCACCAGCACCGCGAGGTGCACCGCACCGTCCTCACCGCCGACCTCCTTGACCACGATCCCCTCGCACTGCGGCTCCAGCAGCTCGACGGCGGCCTCGGCGTCGGCGGTGCGCAGGCGTTCCACCTCGTTCGCGATCCGCTCGCCGAGCGTGATCCGCTCGTAGTGGGTCGCGTCGGGATCGCTGTCGCGCAACGACCGGCTCATCTCGGCGATCTCCGGGTCGCGGTCGACGATCCCGCCGAGCAGGAGGTCCTCGTCGTAACGGCCGTAGAGCACGAACTGCAGACACCCGTCGAGGCGCTGCAGCACGTCGACGAAGAAGTCGTGGTTCTCCTCCAGCAGCTCGTCGACGACGGCCAGGTCGTCGGAGACGACGCCGCCGAACTGCATCGGCAGCACCGTCACCTCCGCCGCCACCGCGTTCACGACCCGCTCGTGCGCCATCAGGTCGTCACGCCGGCCCAGGGGCCGGTCCGTCGGGACGTCGCTGACGACCGCCGCGAGCTCGCGGTGGTCGAGCAGACCGATCTCACCCCCCGGCGCGCCCACCGGGTCCAGGTCGCCGGGGATCCGGGCGCCCGCGGCGACCACCCCGTACACGTAGACGCCGTTCCCGGCCGCTCCCTCGCTCACCTGCGCTTCTCCCCCTTGCGCTCGCCGCGGAACTCGTCGAACTTCTCCTTCCCCGCCTCCAGGACGCCGCGCGTCGTGCCCTTCGCGCCACCCTCGTACGCGCTCTCGGTGAGCCCGCTGACGACCTGCCCGAGGTCCTTGCCACCCTTCTGGTGCAGGTCGAGCCGGTTGGTGGCCTCGGCGAAGCGGAGGTAGGTGTCGACGCTGGCGACGACGATCCGCGCGTCGATCGTGACGAGCTCGATGCCGACCAGCGACACCTTCACGAACACGTCGATGACCAGGCCCTTCTCCAGGATCAGGTCGATCACCTGGGCGAGGTCCCCCTGCGGTGCGCGGGAGACCCGGCCCCCTTCCTGACGGCTGACGGTCACCCGTCATCCCCTCCTCTCGTACGGCGTGGCAGGCCCGGCCGGTGCCGCCGGATCAGGACGCACCGGCCTTGCGGCGGCGCGGGGCGGTACGGCCCCGGCGGCCGCCGGACCCGTTGCGGCCACCGTCGTCCGCGGGCTCCGGCTCCTCGGGTTCGTCGTCGGCGTACTCACCGGCGTCCAGGTCCTCGTCGAGGTCCTCGACGTCCAGGTCGTCGCCGTCCTCGTCCTCGGGGACCTCGTCGACGACCTCGTCCTCGTCGAACTCCTCGAACTCGTCGTCGGGCCCGCCTGCCGGCTCCTCGACGTCGTCGTCGGCGTACTCGGCGGCCTCGCCCTCGTCGTCCTCGAGTTCCTCGTCGGCGCCGTCGTCGTACTCGTCGTAGGCGTCGTCGTCGTACTCCTCGTCCTCCCGGGCACGCTCCTCCTCGAGCGCCTCCTCGTGGGTCCTGACGACCTCGCTGTCGCGGATCTCCCCGCGCCAGCCCTCGAGCTCCTCGCGGTTCACGAGCGTCTCGACCATGACGTGCCTGCGGTAGTGCTTGAACTCGAGCCGGGCCCGCCGGCCCACGGCACGCCAGACGTTCCCGGTCTTCTCGAACAGCCCGACCGGGTAGTACTCCAGGACCAGCAGGACCTTGGTCAGCTGCGGCGCGAGCTCGTGGAACGTCACGATGCCGTTGACGTAGCCCTTCGCCCCGCCGGAGCGCCAGACGATGTGGCTGTCCGGGACCTGCTCGATGATCGTCGCGTTCCAGGTCCGCTTGGACAGGAACACCTGGGCCCGCCAGGTGGTCTTCTCGTCGGACTCCTGCTCGACGCTGTGCACCTTCTTCATGAAGCTCGGGAAGTCGGCGAACTGCGTCCACTGGTCGTAGGCGACGCGGACCGGCACCCCGACGTCGAGCTCCTCGACGATGTTCATGAACTTGAACTTGCCGCGCTGCCCGCCGCCCGGGCCGCCGGATCCCCCGGAGCCGCCGGAGTCGTCGGAGTCGTCGTCCGAGCCGCCGCCGAGCCCGACCGCGCCGAGCACCTTGTCCTTCGCCGCCGACAGGCCGCCCTTCAGCGCGCCCGTCACCGGGTTCCCGCCCTGCAGCATCGCCGTGCCGCCACCGAGCGCGGCCCCGAGCCCGGCGCCACCGTTCTCGGTGACGTCGGTGAGCCGTCCGGTCAGCGCGTCGACCCGCTCCAGAGCCGCCCCGACCGCCCGGTCGGTCACCGCACCGAGCAGGGTCATCGCCGCGTCCTTCAACCGGTCCGTGGGCAGCTGCGCGAGGCCCGAGGCCTGGTCGGCGACGTCGTCCGCCGGGTTCGCCTCAGGCATCGTCGCCCCCGCGGCGGGTCCGGGTCGTGCTGCCGCGGCCGCCACCGCGGGCCGTGCGCCGGGTGCCCGACGCCGAGTCCGATCCGCTGCCGGACCGGCCGCCCGTGCTGCGCGCCCGGGACCGCGACGCCGTGCCGGACGCCGCCGACTTCGCCGACTTCGCGGTCTTCGCCGACTTCGCCGCCCCCGAGGCCGCCGACGCGGCCGTGCGCCGCCGTGCCGGTGCCTTCGCCGTCGCCCCGGTCGCGTCACCGGCCGCGGCGCCGGAACGGCGGCCGCCGGTGCCCGGGCGGCCGTCGTCGGCCGAGTCGTCGGCCGAGTCGTCCCTGTCCTCCGCGGTGTCGTCCGCCGTGTCGTCCGCCGTGTCGTCAGCGGTGTCGTCCGCCGTGTCGTCAGCCGTGTCGTCGCCCCCGTCCGTGCCGGCATCGCCGGGGCCGGAGTCCCCGGCCGACCGGCGGGACCGGCCCGCCGACGCGAGCCGCCCCGTCGTCCGGCGCGCGGCGTCCAGACCGTCCGCGGTGGACCCCGCGACGGCGCCCGCCGTGTCGCCCACCGTCTCGACACCGGCCCCGGCGACGTCACCCGCCGTGTCCGCCACCTTCTCCACCGGCTTGCCGAGGTTCTCCACCCGCTCGACGAGCGAGTCCGTCAACGACTCCATGCGGCTCGCCGCGGCGGCGAGCGCCGCGTCCCTCCCGGCCTCCACCAGACGCCCGGTGATCGCCTCCCGCAGTCGCGACACGTCGGCCGACCCGGCCGCCAGCTTCGCGCCCTTTCCCAGCAGATCCGTGGGCGAGAGATCGAGTTTCCGGCCGGCCAGCGCGCCGCCCAGCATGATCGCCAGTTTCATCTTCTTCGTGCGGCCGAGGACATACCCCCCGAGCACCGCCATCCCCACCTTCGCGGCCGAACTCATGAATGACCACTCCTCCGATACGAGAATGCGATCTTGACCGCTCGGCGCACCGTCGAGATCGACTTCTGTCGCGACGCTCCCACCGAGATCAGCTGCAACGCCGACTGCACAAAGCCTCGCACGGGTCACGTTCCGGCGCGACGTTACAGCGAATGGTCAATTTCCGTACGCCTCCGTCCGGAGCAACATGAGATTGCGCCGTAAAGGTGTGCGGCACACCGTGGACGGGCTGACGCAAATGCTGTCACTAGACCGGAAGAGGGGACCCGGTGAATCGGACGGCGCATGATCTTCCCGAGAGATCCTCAATGGAATCAGCTCGTTCTCGATCACTGGTGATCACGTTTCCGGAGTCCCCCGGGCAAAAGAATTCTTCACTCGAAGAGAGCAGCATGATCCGGGAAATACGGTGCCACCTGCATGGTTCCGGAGCAGGGCCGGAGCGGGGATGGCACGGGGGTGGCGCGGGGGCGGGACCGGCGGGCGCGGACGCGCGGCGCAACGGTCGGGAGCCTGCGGCCGTGACCGTCCGCAGTGGTCGCCGGCCACCCCGCCCGCGGCCGGACGGCAGCGGCGCGGGGTGGCAGGGCGGGGCCGGGAGGGCCGGGTGCGGGTGTGTCAGTCCCGGCGGCGGGAGGTGATCACGCCGGTGTTGAACCCGGCCAGGTGCAGCCCGCCGGCGAAGCGGGCGTGCTCCACCTTGAGACAGCGGTCCATCACGACGTCGAGGCCGGCCTGCTCGGCACGGCGGGCGAGGTCGGCGTCGAACAGGCCGAACTGCAACCAGAACACCGACGGGTGCGGGTCCAGCGCCAGCACCTCGTCGAGCACCCCCGGGAGGTCCTCCGGCTTCCGGAAGACGTCGACGAGGTCGGGGACGACGGGAAGCTCCGCCAGCGAGGGGTACACCGGGCGGCCGAGGATCTCGGTCGCGTGCGGGTTCACGAAGTACACGTCGAACCCGGTGGAGGCCAGCAGGTAGGTCGCGACGAAGTTGCTGGCGCGGGCCGGGTTGGGCGACGCACCGACCATCGCGACGGTCCGGGTGTCGCGCAGGATCCGCTGCCGCCGCCACGCGGGCGGGTTCTCCCAGGTCACGCGTCCTCCTTCAGCGCTGCGGTGAGGGCCTGGTCCAGGTCCCACACGATGTCGTCCGGATCCTCGAGACCGACCGAGATCCGGATCATGTCCGCGGGGACGCCGGCCTGGTCCAGCTGGTCGGGCGTGAGCTGCTGGTGCGTCGTCGACGCCGGGTGCAGCACCAGCGTGCGCGCGTCGCCGACGTTGGCGAGATGGCTGCACAGCTGCACCGACTCGATGAACCGGGCGCCCGCGTCGCGGCCGCCCGTCACACCGAACGCGAAGACCGCGCCCGGCCCGTCCGGCAGGTAGCGCCCGGCGCGCTCGTGGTGCTCGTGCGAGGGCAGCCCCGGGTAGGTCACGTACTCGACGCGCGGGTCGGCCTCCAGCCACTCCGCGACCCGGCGAGCGTTCGCGACGTGCTGGTCCATCCGCTGCGGGAGCGTCTCGACGCCCTGCATCAGCAGGAACGCCGAGTGCGCCGACAGCGTCGCGCCGACGTCGCGCAACTGCTCGGCCCGCAGCTTCGTGAGGAAGCCGAGCTCCTGGAAGTTGCCCCACCAGGTGAGCCCGCCGTACGACGGCACCGGCTCGGTCATCTGCGGGAAGTTCCCGTTGCCCCAGTCGAAGGTGCCCGCGTCGATGACGACGCCGCCCAGCGTGGTGCCGTGACCGCCGAGGAACTTCGTCACCGAGTGGATGACGATGTCGGCGCCGTGCTCGAGCGGGCGGCACAGGTACGGCGTCGCCAGCGTCGCGTCGATGATCAGCGGCAGGCCGCGGGCGTGCGCGACCTCGGCGAGCCCGGCGATGTCGGCGACCTCCCCGCCCGGGTTCGAGATCACCTCGGCGAACACGAACTTCGTGTCGTCGCGGATCGCCGCGGCGTAGTCGGCCGGGTCGGTGCCGGGCACGAACGTCGTGTCGACGCCGAAGCGCCGCAGCGTGACGTCGAGCTGGGTGATCGTGCCGCCGTAGAGCCCGGCCGCGGCGACGGCGTGGTCCCCGGTCCCGGCGAGCGCCGCGAAGGTCAGGAACTCCGCCGACTGCCCCGACGCCGTGCAGACCGCGCCGATCCCGCCCTCCAGGCTGGCCAGCCGCTCCTCCAGCGCCGACACCGTCGGGTTGGCGATCCGGGAGTAGATGAGCCCGTACTTCTGCAGGGCGAACAGCGCCGCGGCGTCGTCGGTGTCCCGGAAGACGTAGCTGGTGGTCTGGTGGATCGGGACGGCCCGCGATCCGGTCTCCGCGTCCGGCACCGTGCCCGCGTGCACGGCCCGGGTGCGGAAGCCCCAGGCCCGGTCCTGCTGCTGGTGATCGCTCACGGTCCCCATCCTGCCTCCTGACCGCGCGGCGTGGTGCGGGGTACCGTCCGATCATGCGCACCGTACGTCCGGAACATCCCTGTCGACCCGTCTGCGCCGCATGAGGATCGACGCGCGCGTCCGCGACTCGCTGGAGACCGTCGCCCGGGACGTCCGGGCCTGCGAGGAGATCGGGTACGACGGCGCCTGGAACGGCGAGAACCGCGCCGACGGCCTGCTGCCCCTCGTGCTCGCCGCCGAGCACTCGACGCGGGTGCAGCTCGGCCCGTCGGTCGCGATCGCCTTCGCGCGGACGCCGATGACGGTCGCCTACCCGGCCTGGGACCTGCAGCGGTTCTCCGGCGGACGGCTGGTGCTCGGCCTCGGCAGCCAGATCCGGCCGCACGTCACCCGCCGGTTCTCGATGCCGTGGTCGCGGCCGGCCGCGCGGATGCGGGAGTTCGTCGTCGCGCTGCGGGCGATCTGGCGGAGCTGGGAGACCGGCGAGCCGCTCGCGCACCGCGGCGAGTTCTACGACCACTCCCTGATGACGCCGGCGTTCGTCCCGCCGCCGAACCCGCACGGCCCGCCCGCGGTGTTCGTGGCCGCGGTCGGTCCGCAGATGCTGCGGGTGGCGGCGGAGGTCGCCGACGGGCTGTTCGTGCACCCGTTCTGCACCACCCGGTACCTGGAGGAGGTCATCGCCCCGGCGGTGGCCGAGCACCGTCCGGCGGGCATGGCGCCGCTGGAGATCGCGCTGTCGCCGTTCGTCGCGTTCGACGACGCCGACGTGGCCGAGGTGCGCCGGCGGATCTCCTTCTACGGCTCGACCCCCGCCTACCGGCCCGTCCTGGAGCTGCACGGCCTGGGCGAGCTGCAGGACGAGCTCAACGCGCTGTCCAAACAGGGCCGGTGGGACGACATGGTCCCGCTCGTCGACGACGACCTGCTCGACCTCATGTGCGCCACCGGCGACACCGCGGGCGTCGCCGACGGGCTGCGCCGGCGCTGGGGCGGGACCGCGGACCGGCTGCGGTTCACGGTGCCCGGTGAGATCCCGCCGCCGGAGCGCTTCGCCGACCTGGTGGCCGCGCTCCGCGCCTGACGGGGTTCACAGGTGGGTGCGGAGGAACTCCAGCACCCGCCGGGTCGCGTCGGTGGCGGCCGGCTCGTCGTAGGCCGCGTGCAGCGGCGAGCGCCGCGCGGCCGCACCGAGCACGCCCTCGGTCCGCGTCATGAACGAGTGCCCGGCGTCGGGGTAGACCTTCACGTCGTGCGGGATCCCGCGCTCGGCGAGATCGGCCTCGAGACGTTCCGGGTAACCGTCGGCGAACTGCGCGTCCCGGCCGCCGAAGCTGGCGACCACCGGGCAGACGGGCTCGACCCGGGTGCCGCTGCGGCCGTAGAACGGCACCGCCACCCGGTACAGCCCGGTCTGCGACAGCAGCATCGCGAATCCGCCGCCCATGCAGAACCCGATGGCACCGATCCGGTCGGCGTCCACCGTGGGCTGGCCGGCGAGCCAGCGTCGCGCGGACTCGCAGTCCCCCAGCGCCGCGCCCCGGCCGGACGCCATCGTCGCCATCGTGGAGGCGACGCACAGCGGCTTCACCTTCCCGCGGGCGAACAGGTCCGGGATGAGGACGGTGTAGCCCTCGCGGGCGAGCTCCCGGGCGATCCGGCGCATCTCCGGGGTCATCCCGAACGCCTCGTAGATCATGACCAGCGCCGGGCCGGGCTCACCGGTCTCCGGCCGCGCCAGGAACCCGGGCAGGGTCCCGCCGTTGACGCTGGGAACCGCGACGTCCGCCTCGACCGTCATCGTCGACCGCCCTTCCGGACCCGCACGAGGCCCTCCTGCATCGTCGTGGCGACCAGACGGCCGTCCGCGGTGAAGAACCGGCCCGACGCCAGCCCGCGCCCGCCGGACGCGGCCGGCGAGTAGCAGGTGTAGAGCAGCCACTCGTCGGCCCGGAACGGCTCGTGGAACCACATCGCATGGTCCAGGCTGGCCATCTGCACGCCGTTCGCGGGCGCGTCGTGCCGGGCGACGACGGAGCCGAGCAGCGTCAGGTCGCTGGCGTAGGTCAGCAGGCAGACGTGCAGCAGCTTCTCGTCCGGGAGCGTCCCGTCGGCGCGCAGCCACAACCGCATCGGCTCGTCGGACGGCCCGGTCCAGCGCTGCGAGGACACCGGCTCGTCGATCAGCCGGATGTCCAGCGGCCGGGGCAGCCCGGCCATCCACCCGCCGTCGCCGCGCACGGCGCGGGCGCCGAGGTCGTCGATCCGGTCCGGTGCGGGGACGCCCTGGGGCATCGGCTCGGAATGCCGCAGCCCGTCCTGCTCCATCTGGAACGACGCCGACAGCGAGAAGATCGCCTCGCCGCGCTGGATCGCCAGCACCCGGCGGGTCGTGAACGACCGCCCGTCCCGCACCCGCTCGGTCTCGTAGACGATCGGGATGTTCGGGTCGCCGGGCCGGATGAAGTACGCGTGCAGCGAGTGCACCGGACGGTCGCCGGGCACCGTCCGCCCGGCCGCCACCAGCGCCTGCCCCGCGACCTGCCCGCCGAACACCCGGGGCAGCGAGACCGGCGGGCTCACGCCGCGGAAGAGGTTGTCCTCCAGGCGTTCGAGGTCCAGCAGCGAGACCAGGTCGTCGAGGACGGCCTGGCCGCGCGGCTCGCCGTCGGCGGCGGTCGCCTGCGGCTCGGTCGCGGGAACGGGTTCGGCGGGGCTCACGGGACGGGAGTATGCGGGATCAGGTGAGATCGTCCTCGCCCAGGCGGTGCACCCGGATCAGGTTGGTCGAGCCGACGGTCGCGGGCGGCGAGCCGGCGACGATCACGACGAGGTCGCCCGGCTTGAACCGGCCGATCGACAGGATCGCGTGGTCGACCTGCCGGACCATGGCGTCGGTCGAGTCCACCTTGTCGACCAGGAAGGTCTCCACACCCCAGGTCATCGCGAGCTGGCTCCGGACCGCAGGCTCGGGGGTGAAGGCCAGCAGCGGCAGCCGGGTGTGCAACCGGGCGAGCCGGCGCACGGTGTCACCGGACTGCGAGAACGCGACCAGCGCACGCGCCGAGAGCCGCTCGCCGATGTCGCGGGCCGCGTACGACAGCACGCCCCGCTTGGTGCGCGGCACGTGGTTCAGCGGCGGCACGGTCGCGGGGCCGGACTCGACGGCCTCGACGATCTCGGCCATCGTCCGCACCGTCTTGATCGGGAACCGGCCGACGCTCGTCTCGCCGGAGAGCATCACGGCGTCGGTGCCGTCGAGGACCGCGTTCGCCACGTCGCTCGCCTCGGCCCGGGTCGGCCGCGAGTTGGTGATCATCGAGTCCAGCATCTGGGTGGCCACGATGACGGGCTTGGCGTTCTCCCGGGCGATCTGCACCGCGCGCTTCTGCACCAGCGGCACGTTCTGCAGCGGCAGCTCGACGCCGAGGTCGCCACGGGCGACCATGATCCCGTCGAAGGCCAGGACGACGGCCTCGAGGTTGTCGACCGCCTCCGGCTTCTCCAGCTTCGCGACGACCGGGACCCGGCCGTAGCCGGTGCGGTCCATGATCTTGTGGACGAGCTCGATGTCGGCGGGGCTGCGCACGAACGACAGCGCGACGACGTCGGCCCGCAGCGCCATCGCGAACTCGAGGTCGGCGATGTCCTTCTCCGACAGCGCCGGCACCGAGATGTTCATCCCCGGCAGGGAGAGGCCCTTGTTGTCGGACACCGGGCCGCCCTCGGTGACCCGGCAGACGACGTCGTTACCCTCGACGGCCACGACCCGCAGGCCGACCTTGCCGTCGTCGACGAGCATGCGGTCGTCGACCTTCGCGTCCTGCGCGAGTCCCTTGTAGGTGGTGGAGACGCGGTCGTGGGTGCCGGCCACGTCGTCGCACGTGATCCGCACCTCCTCGCCCGTGCGCCACTCGGTGGGCCCGTCGGTGAACCGGCCCAGGCGGATCTTCGGGCCCTGCAGGTCGGCCAGGACGCCGACGGCGCGACCGCTGGAGTCGGCGGCGTCGCGGACCATGTCGTAGACGCGCTTGTGGTCCTCGCGATCGCCGTGGCTGAAGTTGAGCCGGGCCACGTCCATCCCGGCGTCGACGAGATCCCGGATCCGGTCAGGTGTCGCGGTGGCCGGCCCGATGGTGCAAACGATCTTGGTTCGACGTGTCACGGGACCAGCGTAGCGCTGTACTGGAACGATCAGGTTCCCGGCGCAAGGCCAGTCGGTGTCCGGTCGGGTGGAGCCGGTGGAGGAGACTGGGGTCGTGCGTGTCCAGCCGTTCGTCCTCGCGGTCCTGCTCAGCCTGGTCGTGCTGTTCACCCCGGCCTCCGGGGTGCCGACCGCACCGCCCGGCACCGACAAGATCGTGCACCTGCTCGTCTTCGCCCTGCTCGCCTGGACCGGGCGCACCGCGGGGCTGCGTCCGTGGCCGCTGCTGGGCGGGCTCGTCGTGTACGCGGCGGCGTCCGAGGTGCTGCAGGCCGCGCTGCCGATCGGCCGCAGCGGCGACGTGCTGGACGGACTCACCGACGTCGCCGGCGCCCTGCTCGGACTCGGCCTGTACCTCGCGACGGCCCGGCTGCGCACCGGGGAACGCTCCGGACGCTCGCGGCTCGGCTGAGCGGCGCGGCTGAGCGGGTCGGCTCGCTGCCCGACTCAGCGGTTCGAGACCGAGGACCCCGGCGACACACCACCGCGGACGCCGTCCCCGGTGCGCGAGCCCGGATCCGCAGGTGCCCTTTCCTGGAATCGCTGCTCGGGGAAGCGATTCTTCAGAAGGACACCCCCGGGGGGATCGCACGCACACCGCCGGACACCCGGCCCGGGCCCAGGACCGATCCCTTCCCGGACATCGCTGCCCGAGGAAGCGATTCGACAGAAGGGCACCCCCGGCGGGCCACGCAGGCCGGCAGGACGCAGCGGCGGGCGCGGCAGTCCCGTGACCCGGCACCGCTGCCGCTCAGCGGCGGGGCTGCTCGCTCGGCCCGACGTGGTCGGCCAGCCACTCGGCGAGCGGACCCGCTGCGCGCCAGACCTTCCGGACCCGGTCCCTGGCCCGCGGGCCGTGCAGGACCTCGTCCGGCGGCCACCGGCGGGACACGAAGAGGCCCTTGTGCCGCAGCAGGTCCAGTCGCGGGTGGTCGGGGTCGGTGCCACGCGGGCGGGTCTTGAGGGTCTCCCCGCCGACGGCCAGCCCGTCCTTCTCGGCGGCCGCCAGCCGGTCGCGGAGATCCTCGCCGCGGCGCTCGTCGTCCACCGCCGTGCGGAACCGGGCGACCTGGTCGGGCGCCATCATGTAGTAGCCACCCGCGGCGAGCATGCCCTCGGACGACACCTCGACGTAGAACGGTGCGGTGTAGCCACCGCAGTGCGTCTTGTACGGCGTCTTGTCCGCGGAGAACCGGACGTCGCGATGCGGGCGGAAGACCTTCCCGGCACCGAACTCGTCCTCCAGATCGGCGAGGAGGGCGAGCATCGGGGCGCGGACGTCGCGTTCGTAGACCTCGCGGTTGTCCGTCCAGTACGCCCGGGAGTTGTCGGCGAGCAGGCCGTCGTAGAACTCGACCGCGGCGTCGCCGAAGCCGGAGAAACCGGCCACGGCGCTCACGCCTCCGTGCGGTCGGGCGCGGACTCCTCGTCGGGGTCCGGTTCGGGGTCGGCCTGCCGGAAGTCCTCGCGCCCCTTCGGTGCGAACGCGATGTAGGCGACCGCACCGACGAACACCACGGCGGACACGACGACGTTGATCCGCAGGTCGCCGAACACCCGGGTGGCGGGGTCGGTGCGCATCAGCTCGATGAAGAACCGGCCCAGCGTGTAGCCCGCGACGTAGACGGCGAACGCGCGACCGTGGCCGAGCCGGAAGCGGCGGTCGGCGAACACCACGACCGCGGCGACGACGAGGTTCCACAGCAGCTCGTAGAGGAACGTCGGATGGACGACCGCGATCGGCGTCGGGTCGATCGCGACGCCGCCGAGGGCGTCCTCCAGCCCGGTCGCCGGATCCACCCGCCGGTAGATCTCCAGCCCCCACGGCAGCGTCGTCGGGCCGCCGTAGAGCTCCTGGTTGAACCAGTTGCCGAGCCGGCCGACCGCCTGCGCGACGACGATGCCGGGCGCGACGGCGTCGGCGAAGACCGGTAGCGGGACGCCGAGGCGCCGGCAGCCGATCCACGCACCGACACCACCGAGCGCGACGGCGCCCCAGATGCCGAGCCCGCCGTTCCAGATCTCCAGCGCGCCGAGCGGGTCGCCGCCGGGTCCGAAGTACGTCTGCCAGTCGGTCGCGACGTGGTAGAGCCGCCCGCCGACCAGGCCGAACGGGACCGCCCAGACGGCGACGTCGAGGACCGTGCCGGGCCGCCCGCCGCGGGCGACGAGCCGCTTCTCCCCCCACCACAGCGCGAGCGCGATGCCGGCGACGATGCAGAGCGCGTACGCGCGGATCGGGATCGGGCCGAGGTGCCAGACACCACGGTCCGGGCTCGGGATGGCGGCGAGCGCGGTGGTGACGGCCGGGGTGAGTGCGGACGCGAGCACTGGTTCAGGCGCCGGTGCGGCTGCAGGACGGGTGGAACCCCGCGGCGACCAGGCCGCGGACCGCGGAGGCGGGATCGCCGCTGGTCACCAGGCCCTCGCCGACGAGCACCGCGTCGGCGCCCCAGCCGGCGTAGGTGAGCAGGTCACCGGGGCCGCGGACACCGGACTCGGCCACCTTGATCACGTTCGAGGGCAGTCCGGGCGCGATCTCGCCGAACACCGAGCGGTTCACCTCGAGGGTGTGCAGGTTGCGCGAGTTGACGCCGATCAGCGTCGCACCGGCCTCCAGCGCGCGGTCGCACTCCTCCTCGGTGTGCACCTCGACGAGCGGGGTCATCCCGAGCGACTCGACCCGGTCGAGCAGCGAGTCCAGCACCGGCTGCTCCAGCGCGGCGACGATCAGCAGCACGACGTCCGCGCCGTGCGCGCGGGCCTCGTGCACCTGGTACGGCGTGACGATGAAGTCCTTGCGCAGCAGCGGGACGTCGACCCGCGCACGGACGGCGTCGAAGTCGGCGAGCGACCCGCCGAACCGGCGCTGCTCGGTGAGCACGCTGATCACGCGGGCGCCGCCGTCGGCGTAGGTCTCCGCCAGGTCGGCCGGGTCCGGGATGTCGGCCAGCGACCCCTTGGACGGGCTCGCCCGCTTCACCTCGGCGATGACGCCGACACCGGGCTCGCGCAGCGCGGCCATCGCGTCCCGGGGAGGCGGCGCGGCCGCGGCCCGGCGCTTGATCTCCTCGAGATCGACCGCCTTCTCCCGCTCGGCGAGGTCCTCCCGGACACCCTCCACGATGGATTCCAGGACGCTCGGCACACCGCCGCCGGCTCCGTCGTGCTGTCCCGTGCCCACCGTGTCGACTCCTTCTCCACCTCGCGCGTCGTCCGTCGTCGGCGCCATGCTAGTTCTCCCCCTCACGCGGCCCCACCGTCGGGTCGCCGCCCGCGTCCAGCCGTTCCCAGGCCGCGCGGTCCGGGTCCGACTCCGTCGCCCGCTCCCGTGCCCCGGGAGCGGAGTAGCGCGCACCGAGCCGCGGCAGCCGGGGTTCCCGGACCACCAGGAGCACGGCCGCCCCGAGCGCGAGCACACCACCCGCGACGGCGAGCCACGGCCACGGGGTCGCCGTCACCGCGCCCATCCCACCCGGCGCGTTCGGCGCGGTGAGCCCGGACCGGGCCGAGGCGAGCTCGGCCGCCGTCGGCGGGACGACGAGCAGCCGCACCGTCAGCCCGACGGCGGCGATCGCCGCCAGCCCGACGAGCACGCCCAGCAGCCGGCGCGCGATGCCGGACAGGGCCACCAGCGCGGCGACCGCCGCCAGCAGCAACGCCGCGACCGCCGTCACCGCCGGCTGCAGCTGCGCCCCGGTCGCGGTCGCCTCGACGGTGCCGCGGGTCCCCGTCGGCACCGCCACGCCGAACCAGGCCGCCGATCCGGATCCCCACAGCGCCGCGGCCCCGGCCAGCAGGCCGAGGACCACGAGCCCGAGGGCCCGCCGATCGGTGCGTTCCGGGGCGGCGGCCGTCACGGGGTGGACCCGTTCGTCTCGGGCGGCCGCAGGGAGCCCGCGGCCGCGACGGCCGACAGCACCGCCCTGGCCTTGTTGAGGCACTCGGTGTCCTCGGCGGCCGGGTCGGAGTCGGCGACGATCCCGCCGCCGGCCTGCACGTAGGCCGTCCCGTTGCGGATCATCGCGGTGCGGATGGCGATCGCGGTGTCGGCGTTCCCGGCGAAGTCCAGGTAGCCGACGATGCCGCCGTACTGGCCGCGGCGGGTCGGCTCCAGCCGGTCGATGACCTGCATCGCCCGGACCTTCGGCGCGCCGGACAGGGTGCCCGCCGGGAAGCAGGCGACGACGGCGTCGAACGCCGTACGTCCGCCGCGCAGCAGCCCCGTGACCGTCGAGACCAGGTGCATGACGTGGCTGTAGCGCTCGATCTCGAAGAAGTTCCGGACGGTGACGGTGCCCGGCTCGCAGACCCGGCCCAGGTCGTTGCGGCCGAGGTCGACGAGCATCAGGTGCTCCGCGCGCTCCTTCTCGTCGCCGCGGAGCTCCTTCTCAAGCAGCTCGTCCTCCTCCTCGGTCGCGCCGCGCCACCGGGTACCGGCGATCGGGTGCGTCGTCGCGCGGCCGTCGAGCACGCTGACCAGGGCCTCCGGGCTGGACCCGACGATCGAGAACGGCGGCCCGCCCGCAGCGTCCTCCAGGCTGAGCAGGTACATGTACGGGCTCGGGTTCGTGGTGCGGAGGACCCGGTAGACCTCGAGCGGGTCGGCGTCGCACTCCATCTCGAAGCGCTGCGAGAGCACGATCTGGAAGGCCTCGCCCGCCCGGATCTGCTCCTTCGCGTCCTCGATCGCGGCGTGGTGCTCGGCCGGGGTGCGGCGGCGGAGGAACTGCGGCTCGCCCGGCCGGTACACCGCCACCGACGACGGCGCCGCGGCCCCCAGCTCGCCGGTCATCCGGTCCAGCCGGGCGACGGCGTCGTCGTAGGCCTGGTCGACGCGCTCGTCCGAGGCGTCCCAGTTGATCGCGTTCGCGATGAGGGTGACCGTGCCCTCGTGGTGGTCGAGCGCGGCCAGGTCGGTGGCCAGCAGCATCACGAGCTCCGGGAGCTGCAGGTCGTCGACGGCCGGGTCGTCCGGGTCGGCGATCCGCTCCACCCGGCGGACGACGTCGTAGCCCAGGTAGCCGACCATCCCGCCGGTCAGCGGGGGCAGGCCGGGCAGCGGCTCGGAGTGCAGCTCGGTGACGACGGTGCGCAGCGCGTCGAGCGGGTCTCCGCTGGTGGGCAGGCCGTCGGGCACCTCACCGGTCCAGCGGAGCTCGCCGTCGACCGCGGTCAGCGCGGCGGCGCTGCGCGCCCCGACGAACGACCAGCGCGACCAGGACCGGCCGTTCTCCGCGGACTCCAGCAGGAAGGTGCCGGCCCGGCCGTCGGCCAGCTTGCGGTAGACGCCGACCGGGGTCTCGTCGTCGGCCAGCAGGCGCCGGGTCACCGGGATCACCCGGTGCGCGCGGGCGAGCTCGCGGAACTCCTCGCGGCTCGGGCTCACCGCTCCCAACGCTGCGGCCGAGAGGACGGTCGTGGTGCCGGGCACAGCGGTCATGGCGAGCATTGTCCCCCACCGTGACGGGCACGGTCGGGCGGGTGAAGATGGGGTCATGACCGCCTCCCAGGCCGACGCCGAGCAGCCCCGGCGGCGCCGCGGGCGTCGTTCGGGCGGCACCGACACCCGGGCCGCGCTGCTCGCGGCGGGTCGCGCCGAGTTCGCCGAACGCGGCTACGAGGGCGCCACCGTCCGCCGGATCGCGGAGCGCGCCGGGGTGGACGCGGCGATGGTCAACCACTGGTTCGGCGGCAAGGACCAGCTGTTCGTCGCGACCCTGGAGCTGGAGATCGACCCGGCCCGGGTGCGGGCCGAGGTGCTCGGCGGCGACCCGCGGGACGTCGGCGAGCGGGTGGTCGGCGGCTTCCTCTCCGTGTGGGACACCGCCGGCGACGGTGGTGCGATGGCCGCGCTGCTGCGCAGCGTCGCCGGGCACGAGTTCGCCGCCCGGATGCTGCGCGAGTTCGTCACCCGGGTGATCCTGCGGCCGGTGACGGAGCGGGTGTCGCCGGACCGGCACGCGGAACGGGGCGCGCTGGTCGCGTCGCAGCTGATCGGGCTGGGGATGATGCGGTACGTGGTGCGGCTGGAACCGCTGGCGTCGGCCTCCCGGGAGGAGCTCGTCGCGTCGATCGGCCCGACCGTGCAGCGCTACCTGACCGGGAACCTGGGGTCGACGAACCCGGAGGCGTAGGCGGTCACGACGGCCTGCGTCCGGTGCCGTGCGCCGGTCTTGGCGAGCACCGCCGCGACGTCCGCCGTCACCGTCGGCACGTCGAGGCGCAGCTCGTCGGCGATCTCGGCGTCGGACAGCCCCCGCGCCGCCAGTCGCAGCACCTCGCCCTCGCGGGCGGTCAGCCCCGCCCCGGCCAGCCGGTCCCCGCCGGCGGGCGCGAACCCGGCGACCAGCTCGCGGACGGCGGCGGGGAACAGCAGCGCCTCCCCCGCCGCGACGGTCCGCACGGCGCGGGCGACGTCGCGGGACGGGGTGCGCCGGAGCAGGAACCCGGACGCCCCCGCACAGAGCGCGTCGTACACCCGGCGGTCGTGGCCGAACGTCGTCAGCACCAGCACGCGCGGCGGGTCCGGCCGGGCGAGCAGGTCCCGGGTGACGGTGAGGTCGCCGGTGGTGTGCAGCCGCACGCCGGCGAGGACGACGTCGGGGCGCAGCCAGGCGACCAGCCCCGGTGCCTCGGCACCCCGGGCGGTCTCCCCGACGACGGTGAGATCCGGCTCGGCGGCGACCACGGCGCGCAGGCCGGCGCGGACCGCGTCGTCGTCCACCAGCAGCACCCCGACGGTCATGTCGCTCCCCTCGGCCCGGCCGTCCCGGGGACCGTCCTACCCCAGGTCGCGGCCGTTCCGGGTC